>CAVLCC010000047.1:0-15963 GCA_963661535.1 Senegalimassilia sp. | reverse complement strand
AAGAAATATTTTTTCTACAGAAGGACAGCTAGGGATTGTATTTTCTACAACTTGTGGAATATCGCCTAGAGATGTGCAAATGATGCACTTAACATCCGCAGCATTTAGACGATATTCTAGGTCGTGTTCTTTTAGCATAAATGTGGCTGGAACCATAACTGCACCTAGCTTATGTAGAGCCACAGCTGTAAACCAAAATTGATAGTGGCGGCGAAGAATAACCATAACCATATCGCCTTTTTTGATACCAGCATCTTTTAGAGCGTTAGCGGTTTTGTCCGACCACTTTTTGATGTCTGCAAATGTAAAGCTATGCTCTTCACCCTCGGGATTACACCAAATCATAGCAGGTCTTGTTGGCTCGGCTATTGCAATATCGTCCACACAATCATATGCAAAATTATAATCATCTGGAATATCCAAATTAAAATCTACAAGAACACCTTGCTCGTCAAACTTCTCTTTTACATAACGTTTATTTATTGCACGCATCAGTTGTACAACAACCTTTCTCTAGTCCAGTGCATACATCTCTTTGAGGAATAACTATGGCCAAAAACAGGCAGTCTTGCCCGTCGATTGCAATAGTGCCGTGGTCATTTCCAGAATCATACAAAACACAGTCGCCAGGCTCTAAAACCTCTACATGACCGCCATAGGTAAATTTGAGCTTTCCTTCTAAAATAAAATCTAGCTCTTGTCCGCTGTGTTTGTTAACAGGTATTGGCGCGTTTTGCTCCTCCTCGTTATATGGAGCACGAACAACAAATGGCTCGCATAGCTTTCCATCAAAATATGGAGCTTTGTGGAGATACTCAAATCCTACGCGTCTTTTAACATCTAATCCCTCACCAGCTCTTACCAAAGAATATCCTTTGAGCTTAGGGCTGTCGCCAGTGAGAATTTCTGTTAAATCTACTCCTAGTTTTTTTGCGCATTTATGCAGAAATGTAAATGTAAAATCTTCTGCGCCACTTTCATGCAAAAGATACTCATCAACACTCATATCTGTTGCTTCAGCCATTTCTTCAGGCGAAATCTCCATGTCAATTCTTAGAGACCTAACCCTTTCGGCAACTTCTGCCACTACTGGAATTGCATTAGAGCTCATTTTAAATTCCTCTCATACTTGCCATGTTTGCAGACTTATTTTATAGAACTCCTAAAAACACGATGCCTCTTTATATACGCTATTAATGCATAAAATAAATTTCTAAAAGTCAAATTCTTGATATCTGCAACTAGTTATTGTATGACAAGCGCATCATTATATGCATAATAGATTGACAAAGGGACATGTGAAGCATAGAAACCCACTATAAAGGTTCTATCAGATATGCCGCAATTCAAACGTATTAGCACTAAACAACCAAACTGGGGTAAAATTATCGCTAACAAATTTGAGCTAAAACTAGGCTATGGATAATAAAGTTCAAAAACTAAGACTAGATTAAGATAGATTAAGATGACGTTTGGCATTAAGGATATTAGAAAAACCATACTAGTTATAATGACTTTGCTAGTTGTATTTTTGCAATGTGTAACGCCTAGTTATGCTCAAACTCTTAATTACAATAGCGTGGCGGAAACACAAACACAAAGCGCCACTGACGCACAGGATACTCAAAACAATCAAAGCGAGTCGTCAAAATCAGATGAGCAATCCACGAACACACAAAACACACAAAACGCGCAAAGCGCACATAAACAAACCGTGTACGTGTTAAATGCTCCATATTTGTGTTGGGAAGACATAGACCAGCTTGCAACACCAAGACTTCACTCAATTCTATCGAGCAGTGCACTTGGAAATGTTATTACCAGATCTTCTTTGCGAAACACACAAAATTCCATATCTGCTGACGAGGCTGCCACGTGCATTGGAAGCGGATATTGGCGTGAAGCTCCAGCAACAATAAACGTAAGCAAGCTAGAAGCTGGAACATATGTTAGTAGCGAATCAAACCCAAAGATCAAAAAAATTAGTAGCTCCACCACGTCAGAAATCAAAAAGTCCGACTATGGCAAGCTAGATAGCGGCACACAAAATAGCAATGCCAAAACTGATGACGTATGGACAAGCACTGCAACTTCTATGTCAGAAAATGTAACATTTAATTCAGGCGTGCACTCCGACTGCAGGATAGGTCAAATTTTATGCAGCAAAGGCTGGAAAACGGCTGCCGTAGGGTGCAGTGATTATGAATATAATATCGTGCGCCCAGCTGCAATTTTGGCTTCAGATATTTCTGGAGTAGTTCAATATTCAGTAACAGATCCACAAACATTGCTAAATCCCGTTGGCGATTTTCCTTACGAAACCTCCAACTTAGAAGCTTACGAACAGCAACTCGACAAAGTATTAAATGCGATGAAAGCAGACGATGCCACTGCCAGCTCTTTGGTTGCTATAGATTCTGGAGACCTTTACCGAGCAGGAACATACAGGCTCAAATTTCCTGGCTCTACAGGTTCAGCATATTGGAAAAAGGCTACTTTGTCTTTTGACTCTGTAGTTGGCATGGTGCTAGACCGCATGGAAGAAAATGACACGCTAATAATTTATTCTTCACTCTCCGAGGTTAGTCAAGAATCTCATGAAGATGATGGATACGGTCCTTTAATCGTATATGGGTCAGGCTATAGCGGAATTTTATCTTCTAAAAGCACGGGGCGTTCGGGACTGGTTACTGCTTTGGACATCTCTGCTACTTTGGCAAATTTTTGTGGTGAGGCATCTCAAATAGAAAATGGCACACCACTTTATGGAGAACCCCCGCTTTTTAACAATGAAAATGGATATAGACCAACAACTTCAGACGTAGTAAATTATTTAGAAAACGAAGCAGATTTGGCTGATTGTATTTGCGATGGTCAATGGCTCATGATTTTTCTGCTTTGCATTTTGCTTGCACTTGCATTTGGATGTTCGGCAATAATGCTTTCGCCAAAAATAAAACTTCCCTTGCGTGTGGCGGATATAATGATAATTCTCACACGGCTGTTTTGGCTTGCGGCGTCTGCTTTTCCGGTTTCTACATATTTGATGATTGCCTTAGCCAAAGACCCAACGTCACCTTTTGACATGGTTGCTTTGTGTATTGCAGTTACTATCTCGCTTGCCTGCGTTGCCATTGCCATAGGCAAACTTTCTGGCCGCTGGTTGTATTCACTTCTGTTCTTGCTGGCGATAACCGTGATAGTAATTGCGCTAGACCAACTTAGCGGCTCACACTTATCTCGCGTAGGATATCTCTCATACCAACCTATAAAACTCGGGCGTTTTACCGGAATTGGCAACGAGGGCGCGGCAGTTATGTTTGGAGCTTGGATGATGTTATCGGGACTTTTGCTAAACAGATTTCCTGACCTAAAGATTTCAAAGCTCTTTGCTAAGGTTTTGTTCCCGCTTCTATCTTTGGTATTGCTAGCAATAATTATTGCACCTTGGTGGGGATCTAACTTTGGAGCTCTTGTGTGGGTCACAATTGGAACATTTGCTGCTTGGTGGATGTTTAGAGGACATAGAATTTCGTGGAAGATAGTTATCTGTACTATGGTGGGCTGCATACTGATGGTAATAGTGCTTATCTTTGTAGATGGTCTAGGAGGGCAATCGCATCTAGGCGTTACTGCATCACGCCTCATATCAGATGGAGTTGCCTATATCCCAATAATTTTGGGAAATATGTTTAAGCTTAGTTTGGATACACTTTTCTTTAGTCCGGCTTTGTCTATAGCACTTGTTATTATGTGGGTTTATTTGGCTTGGCTGCGGATAAAAAAACCTGCTCCTTATGATGTTTTTTGGGACAGAAATTATTTCTTTAAGGCCGCATTTACTGCGTCAATGATTGTTAGCGTAGTCGTTGTATTGGTTGAAGACTCAGGGCTACTTTTGCCAGCACTTATTTTGGTTTATTGCACAGCAGGACTCACATGGTTAATATGCGATTTGCACAGATGGCAATTCAAACAACTCGAGAAAGAACAAAATAAGATTTCAGACGATGGCAACATTGAGGAACCCGTGGGCAGCTTTAAGATCGATCCCAATGCAACGTCTTAAGTTTTTGAATATTTGAGCCAAATTTGAGCCAAGCTCTCCACCTCAAATTTTTAAAATCTTGAAGAGTTTGTGTTGAATACCCTCAAGTCATAGCTACACACGCCGCAAATAGTGCTTTTTGGGTGCCAAATATTTCAAAATGTATTATCATCTTATAGTTAATGCTTTTTGGCAGACTTAACTGCATGTAAAATATTGCATTGTATTGCATTAATAAGTAGCACAACATAGCAATTAAGATTGCAAAATTTGTAATATAGCGGAGGTTAGCTTTATGAATATGTACACTCCTGAATACAAACCAACGGGAGAAGAAGTAGCTGTTATTAAAACCAGCAAGGGAACAATCGAAATTCAGCTTCATGGCAAGGATGCTCCAATTCATGTTGGCAATTTTGTAGAGCTAGCAGACAAAGGATTTTATGATGGTCTAAAGTTTCATCGCCATGTTCCAAATTTTGTTATTCAAGGTGGGTGTCCATATACTAAAGATCTTACTCCAGAGCAGCTGCGCACTAACAGCTACAAAGGACCTGTTGCAGGAACTGGTGGACCTGGATATAACATTCATCAAGAGTTTATGACTAACCCAAATAACACACATAAAGATGGAACTTTGGCTATGGCTAGAGCTCAGCATCCAGACTCAGCAGGAAGTCAGTTCTATATTTGTTTGGGAGACCAACCTTTCTTAGACGATGGATATACAGTATTTGGTCAAACAATTTCTGGACTAAATGTTGTTCATTCTCTAGGAGTTGGAGACGAAATTATCTCTGTAACGATAAAAAACAAGGCGTAAATAAAACAACAAAACATATATGCAGCAAAAACTCAGATACTGCTAATGAAGATGACGCAATTACAGCAATTACAAAATGAAGCTTAAATAAAACATTAATGGCATCGAAGAGACGGGACATAGAGGCTTGCTAGACACACAAACACTTGAAAACGCCAAATCAGCGTACGCACAAAAAAACTACGAAGAGGCTCTTCGTGGATACTATGATTGTATAAAACAAAGCTCAGGTCAGTTTGATGCTGGCGAGGCTGGACTTGTTTATCACATGCTTGGCAACTGCCTTATCAAAATGCACAATTACAAAGATGCATCTGATGCATATAGCAAAGCACTTTTAGATGAGAGTTACGATAGCCTTACATCGGTTCACTCAAATTATGCATTAGCCCTAAGCAGTACTGGCAATTATCAAGAAGCAATTGCTCAGTTTGAAAAGGTGCTTCTTGACCCAAGCTATAAAACTCCATATAAAACATATAACGGCATGGGCAACGCATATATGCAGCTTGGAGATTTTGCAAGTGCTGGAACTGCGTTTAGGAATGCTGCTGTAGATGAGTCTAATCCTCAACCCGTAAAATCACTCCTTAATTTGGGAGTTTGTTTTATGGGTCTTAACCGTCCATCTGATGCGGTAGAAACTTATAAGGCAATTTTTGAGTTTAGTCCAGATCAGCAAACACTAAACAAAACATATGCAAACATGGGGCAAGCTTATGTTGCAATGGGTCAAATGACGCAGGCAAGAGAGTCGTTTGAAAATGCCATAAAAGATGGAAGTTACCAGCTATCAGAGGCTGCAAGCTCAGACTATATGCGCTCTTTGACTCCAAAATCTGCAAACGTTTATCCTTTGCCAGATAATAGCAGCACAGATTATTCGAGTCCTTCATCTACGCAATCATATCAACACGACGACAGCGGAATTGATGTATTAAATGACGATTCGCTTGATTCGATGAGCTATGACGACTTACCAGCAGATCAAAAGTTGGTTGAAGACAACAAGACGAGTATTCAAGAAGAAGATACTCTGGGTGCAGGTATTCCGTCTGCAGATGATACGGGATTTTTTACTCTTCCAGATGAGGGGCCTGACGACCTTCAGGTTTTGCTAGACCAAACCAATGTAAAGCCAAAAAGAAGAGGTCGCAAGCTTTTGATAGTTTTGATTATTTTGCTTATTATAGCTATTGGAGGAGGCGTTGCTTTTTGGCTAGGCTATGGTTTTCCAACACAGACCTCTACAGTCCAGCAGCTTTTTAAACAACATGAGGCAGGGGAAGATACAACCTCGTGTTGGATAACAACATCAAACGACGATGATAAAGCAAAGATTGCACAAACTATGAATGGCGTAGCCAAAACCTCAGATATTTCTATAGATTATACGGAGCAATCTATGCTTTCGTCTGAAGTGATAGTTAGTGCCAAGCTGGCTAAGGGCGGCACAGTTAGATACGACATCAAGTTGTCTAGAGATTTTAGAAACCCACTAGATTTAGTTGGCTGGAAGATAAGCAGCATTCAACTTGCTCCAAAGTCTACTAGCGATTCTAGTTCAACAACAGCACTTGGAACAGCAACCGACCAGAGCAATGTGTCGAACTCTACAACCAACTCGAGTTCTAACTCAAGCACATCTGGCTCACAGTCACAAAACTAGTATGGATTAACCCAGTTGGGAGTTTGAGACAATTGTCTTTTATAGATGAACTATTTGGTCAATGGGGAAGCGAGATGGCGATCGACTTGGGAACCGCCAATACTCTCGTTGCAATTCCTGGCGAGGGCATCGTCTTAAATGAGCCCTCGGTAGTTGCTATTGACGCTAATTCAAATCGTGTTTTGGCTGTTGGCTACGAAGCTCGAGAGATGATAGGTCGCAATCCTGGAAATATTGTTGTCGAAAAGCCTTTGGCAGATGGTGTAATTGCAGACTACGATGTTACAGAAGCTATGCTTAGCTACTTTATAAATAAGGCAAATCCGCGCAGACACATGTGGCAGCCAAAGCCAAAGGTTGTGATTTGTATTCCATGCGGCGTTACTTCTGTTGAAAAACGTGCTGTGTTTGAGGCCACAATTCAAGCAGGAGCAAGGCAAGCATTTTTGCTAGAAGAGCCTATGGCCGCTGCAATTGGAGCGGGGCTTCCGGTAGATGAGCCAACTGGATCGATGGTCGTTGACATCGGAGGCGGCACAAGCGAGATAGCAATTATATCCCTAGGCGGAATTGTTGCATTTAGATCTTTGCGCATAGCTGGAAACGAGCTTGACGATGCAGTAATGCGTCACGTGCGCGATGTATACGGCTTGCATATTGGAAACAGAACTGCAGAAGACATTAAGATTGCAATTGGATCTGCAATGCCTATTTCAACTGGCGAACTTGATATGGAAATCTCGGGTCGAGACCTAACAACCAACTTGCCTCGTTCTGAGATTGTTCAATCAGAAGATGTTCGTGAAGGCATTAGGCAACCTCTTCAAGAAATTGTTACTGCAATTAAAGATACATTTAACGAAACTGATCCTGACCTTGCAGCAGATATTATCCGAAACGGTATCTTGCTAACAGGTGGAGGCGCACTTCTAAAAATGCTAGATAAACTTTTGATCCAAGAACTAGAGGTGCCAGTGTATGTGTCGGAGACTGCATTTTCAAATGTTGTTGAGGGATGCTTAGCAGCTCTTGAAAATCCTGAGGCTCTTCGCAGGTCATACACACAGAAGTAGTAGTTTGCCAGAATGGTTGAAATAGGTTCTCCAAAGAAAAAATCGGGATTTTCTAACATTGTTACGCTAATTGTAACCGTAGTTATTTCTATTGCTTTAATGACCTTATGGGCAAGAGAAGACGATGGAGGGGTGCTCCATTCTCTAAAGGGTGTAGTGGCCACGGTTGCAACCCCTTTTAATGCGTTGGGTAGCGTTGTTGCAATTCCGTTTAATGCAATGAGTGGAGCATCTGCAAATGCAAATGCTTCGTCTTCAGATTACCTAACTTTGCAGCAAGAAAATTCTCAACTAAAATCTCAAAACTCACAAATTGAGCAGTATAAGCAAGAAAATCAGCGCTTAAGCGACTTGCTAAACCTCAAGAGTTCTTATGATATAGAGAGCGTTGCTGCACACATTGTTACCAGAAGCTCAGACTCGTGGAACAAAACAGTTACCATCGATAAAGGCTCAGGCGATGGCATGATTGTTGGAATGCCTGTTATGGATGCTAGTGGCTTGTTAGGACAAATCGAAAGTGTGTCGCCCACAAGCTCGGTAGTAAAGCTGATAACTGACGAGTCGAGCGGAGTGTCTGTATATCTGCAAAATGCTCAAACAGAAGGTATTTTAACCGGCTCTGTTAATGGAACTTTATATATTGATTACGTGCCAGTTACAACTAGTGTTCAGGTTGGCGATACTGTAATTACATCTGGTATGGGGGGCGTTTATCCCAAAGGAATTTATGTTGGGTCAGTTGCACGTGTTGATAGCAATCCAACAGATACATATCAAAAAATCATAGTTAATCCCAACACTGTATCGTATATCACTCAAGAGGTGCTTGTTGTTACTGGAAACCAGACTGAGGTTTCGCAGCAAAATGCCACATCACAAAGCGAGAGCTCTACAGATAGTAGTTCTGCTGCTTCTGGATCAACAAGCACGTCTGGCAGTAGCTCTTCAACTTCTAGTAGCGGGGAGGGACAATAATGGGCAATCATTCTATGGATAATCTCCTAAATAATAGTGCGTCTCAAATTGATAAACCAAAACTTATTGCAATTGCCGTCGTTGCATTTTTGCTACAAACAATACTTGCTCCAAACATGGCAATTTCAGATATTTCTCCTAATTTTTTTATTGTTGGACTTGCAATAGTGCTAGCAAAGTCTTCACAAAAAACTGCCACAATTGCAGGTTTTGCAGCGGGTCTTATATTTGACTTGCTTGGAAGTGGTCCTGTGGGTTGCATGTCGCTTTCTATGGCTATAGTGTGTTATTTTGCATGCACCTTGTCAGACTTAATAAAGTTAGAAGACATAGTTTCTTGGCTTTTAATAGTCGGAATTTTAACATTTGCAATAAATATGGTTTATTGCATAGTCTTATCGATTTCTGGGTTTGAGTCTAGCTTTTTTGGCGCACTGGTTTTTAAGGTTTTGCCATGGACCATCTACACAGTTATTGTAAGCGCCGCATTTTGGCCTGTCGTAAATAAGTTTGTAGGCTTATCTAGACCTAGCATGGCAAAATCCAAAATTCAGATATAGGTTTTTTGGACTGAGTTTTTTTAGATAGCTTTAGGGCTGCTTTTTATGTTTGCGATGAAGCTAAGCAAGCAAGTGTTTAATGATTATTTGAACTTTGAACTTTGAAGTTCTAAATTAGATTTGTAGGAAAAGATAGTTATCATGGATGCTATAGGCTTTGCCATAATAATATTTGTTATTGTCTTTGCTGTTGCTCTGATAGCTTTCTTTGTTGTGCAAAATCTTATGTCAAATCGCGGGGGTCTTAAAGTAGATCGCAGCTTTGAGCTCTCATCTAATGTTTCAAAAGAAAACAAAACTCAAGACCACAGAAAACGCGTTCCAAAACACGAGACAGCTCGTCCTCAATCAAGCAGGAGAATAAACATATTTGGAGGGGCTGTTATTGGAGTCTTAGGAGTTTTGGCTGCCAAAGTTTGGTCACTGCAAGTTTTGGGAGGCTCTAACTACTCGGACGAAGCCCAGTCAAATATGACAGCTACAGCTTCTGTCGCAGCAAAGCGCGGCAGGATTTTAGACCGCAACGGAAATGAGATGATTGTAAACAGGGGGTCGCGCACAGTAATAGGCGACTCAACAGTTATAGACAACACAAAAGTAGTGCACAGGCTCTCCTTGGTTTTAGGAATACCCAAACAAGCAATCAGAGCCCGCTTGATGGATGAGACCTCAGGCACGCAGGGCGACAGAACAGTAGCAAGCGACGTGTCTATGCGTGCAATTTCTTTTATTGTAGAAAATCCAACAATCTTTCCAGGCGTTTCTGTTGAAACAAAAACAACTAGGTATTATCCATATGGAACGGTTGGCGCACACGTTTTGGGCTACACAGGAACAATTTCTGAAGAGGAGCTAGAAAGTCAGGCAGAGGGTTCGTCGTATGAGTCTGGAGATGTTGTAGGAAAGGCTGGAGCCGAGGGTGCATTTGAGCG
Source organism: Senegalimassilia sp. (assembly GCA_963661535.1). Classification (GTDB taxonomy): domain Bacteria; phylum Actinomycetota; class Coriobacteriia; order Coriobacteriales; family CADBOM01; genus CAVLCC01. The sequence goes on along the minus strand of CAVLCC010000047.1, from coordinate 5,880 downwards.
TTTATTGCAAGGCACAAAGGGAACCAAAACATATAAGGTTAACTCCAATGGCGACTCACTTGGCGTTATTAGCGAGGTAGATGCAGACGATGGCAATGACGTTGAGCTAACCATTGATTTGGGAGCGCAACAGACCGCAGAACAAGCCTTACAAGACGCGTTTGCTCGCGCCCAAGACTCGGGGCACACCAATGGAACGCGCGGAGCAATCGTTGCTATGGATGTAAATACGGGCGGCATTATTGCTATGGCAAGTGCTCCAACTTACGATCCTAATAGTTTTACGGGCGGCATTTCTACGGATTTGTGGGACTCTCTTAATTCTGAGGAGTCTGGCTATCCAATGACTAATCGCGTGATTGCAGGACAATACCCTGCAGCCTCTACATACAAAGCTTTTACAGGTCTAGCTGGACTCACATATGGTTTGGTAGACGACAAAGTACAATACGACTGCCAAGGAACTTGGACTGGCATGGGCTCGCAATATCCTAAAAAGTGTTGGCTTTTAAGTGGTCACGGCTACCTCGATATATATAGAGCTATAGCCGACTCATGTGACGTGTATTTTTATGAGGTTGCAAAGAGCTTTTATGAGTTAAACGACACTAATCCAGATGCTTTGCAAGATTATCTGCGCACATGGGGATTTGGCTCAGTTACAGGCATCGATATTTCTGGTGAAACCGAGGGGCGCGTTCCAGATGCCAAGTGGAAAAAGTCGTATTTTTGGGAGACTCCAGAAGACGCCCAATGGATGCCAGGAGACCTTGCAAATATGATTATTGGTCAAGGCGACGTGTTGGTTACGCCTTTGCAAATGTGCACGGCATATGCGGGGATTGCATCAGGCAAAATGCATAAGCCGCACGTGCTCTACCAAGTTTTAAACCGCGATGGTCAGGTTGTAATTTCTGAGAAGGTCGAAGACAGCAACTATAACCCACAGGTCTCAGAACAAAACCTAAAGATTATGCGAGAAGCTCTGCATATGGTTGTAACCGATGGAGGTGCATCTTCTGTATTCTCCGGCTTTCCATATGAGATTGCTGCCAAATCTGGAACAGGCGAAACAGGTAGCTCGGAAAGAGATGACTATGCATGGTTTTGTGCTTATGGACCATATGAAAATCCCAAATATGCCTGCGCGTGTGTTGTTGAACAGGGCGGCGGTGGATCTGCAATTGCAGGTCCTCCTGTGCGCACGCTTATGGCAAAGCTTTTGGGCGTTGAAGAAGAAGGAACTGTCTCTGTTGCAGAAACTGGCGAGAGATAGCATGCAGGTGAGTTAAATGGATATAGTGCCTCAAATAGAAAAGCCAGTGTCGGACACCTCAAAAAAACTTGGAGGAATTTTTAAGGGAGCTAACCTTGCATTTTTTGCAACACTTGCAGGTCTTGTTCTCTTTGGACTTCTAGATGTTGGTTTTGTTATTGCAAGCAGCGACGAATATACTATCGCAAGGCAACTAATAGGTGTTGTTTTGGGCCTCGTTATCATGTTTGTGCTGTGGAAGATTGACTACAATATTTTTTCGCAAATGATGGTTCCTCTTCTTATAATCGACATTATTTTGATAATGAGTCCGCACTTGCCTTTGATAGGATACTCGGCTGGCGGTGCAACCTCGTGGGTAAGAATTGGAATTAGATTTCAGCCAGCTGAGATAGCAAAAATTGTTTCGATATTGCTTATGGCTTCTATGGTGGCCCGCTACCATGGCAGGCTCGATAATCCTCACGAATATATAAAGTGCTTGGGCGTTATGATGGTTCCGTTTGTGTGCATTATGACTCAGCCAGACCTAGGCACAGGCATTGTTTTGCTAGCCATTGGCATGACTGTAATTTATGAAGGCGGAGCAGACCGCAGGCTTATGTTAATAACGCTAGGCGTGTTTGTTGGTTTAGTTGTTTTTGTTATAGTTGCCGATCCAATATTTGATAGCATCGCAGGTACAGATGTGTTTTTGAAAGACTATCAAAAAAATAGGTTGCTTGTGTTTTTGAATGAGGATCTAGATCCTACAGGCTCTGGCTATAACTTAAAGCAAGCAAAGATTGCTATTGGTTCAGGCGGACTTTTTGGCAAGGGTTTGGGCAACGCAACTCAGTCGGCCTTGGGATTTTTGCCAGAAGCTCCAACAGACTTTGTATTTTGCACCATAGCTGAACAGCTAGGTTTTTTGGGTGCGCTGATTTTGTTCGTTCTCTATGGGCTGTTGTTCCACTTCACTTTGCAAATGGCAAGAAATGTAACCAGCCAGTTCGGACGTTTAATAATAATGGGAATTTGTGGAATGTGGCTTTTCCAAATTCTAGAAAATGTGGGCATGACTTGTGGACTTATGCCAATTACTGGAATACCTCTTCCATTTATTAGCTACGGTTCATCATTTATGCTTGTGAACTTTGCATGTGTTGGACTGATTATGTCTGTTTGGTCTAGGGAGCGCGGATCTGCAAGACCGTCTTTTGACTCAAAGCTCTAGTGCTGGTTGGGCTGGTCTAGCTTGGCTTGGTCTAGCTTCGCTTAATCACACGGCTTCAATATGCCCCAAGCAAGGTGCAAGCAGCTGCAAACACATTTGTTAGAACGTATAATCACATGCCACAAGCCGCCTGCGGGCAATTTTGATGTGAGAAAGCGTTATTAAGACATACTCACCGCCCAAAAGTGGTATTATTTCAATTCCATGCGAAAAATGCCAATCACCGCACTTGCGGTTTTAAAACAAAGGAGAGCAAAATGGCAGTACCCAAGAGGAGAAAGGGCCGCGCAAAAATTCACTCACGTCGCAGCTCTAATGATGTTTGTGCATCAAAACCAAGTTCAGTTTGCCCACAGTGTGGAGAGACTAAGCTTCCACATCACGTTTGTGGCAACTGCGGATATTATAAAGATCGCGAAGTAATTGTAGTTGAGTAATTTTTTATACTCATAGCTTTATAATGCTGGCCGATATCTGCTAGATGTCGGCCAAACTTGTATAAAGAGGAAATAATATGACGGATTTAACCAATGTATCCAAAGACTTATCTTCAATGGGATGCGAGAAAATCAACTGCCAAAACGTAGACAGCGCAAATGAAGACTCCATTAAAATTTGTGTAGATGCAGATGGAGGAGACAATGCTCCAGACGTTGTAACAAAAGGTGTTTTGCTCGCTTTGGCCGAGGACCCAAAACTTCACGTTGTGCTGGTTGGCAAGAAGGAGTCAATCGAGGGCGTTGCCAGCGAGTTTCCAACTAGAATAACTCCAGTTGTAACAACTGAAGTCATCGAAATGGGAGATCATCCTGCAAATGCAGTTAGAAAGAAAAAGGATTCCTCGATAGTTGTTGGATGCAAGCTTGTTCACAATAACGAAGCGCAAGGATTTTTCTCCGCCGGTTCTTCAGGAGCCGTGCTTACTGCTGCAACAGTTTTGATTGGTCGTTTAAAAGAAGTTCAACGTCCGGCTCTAGCTACTATTGTTCCTGTGCCAAATAATCCAACAGTTCTTTTGGATTGTGGCGCAAATGTTGATTGCAAGCCAGAATATTTGGTGCAATTTGCTCACATGGGCAGAGCTTATGCTCAGTCTATTTTGGGTATTAGTGACCCTAGAGTGGGTCTTTTGAATAATGGGTCTGAAGAAACAAAGGGTTGCGAGATGACAATTGCAGCCCACAAACTTATGAGTTCAGAAATTCCTGGCTTTATAGGCAATGTTGAGGGCGGTACAGTAATGTTTGGCGCATGCGACATTGTAGTAAGCGATGGCTTTACAGGCAATATTGCACTTAAGTTTATTGAGGGCACTGCCATGATGCTGTTTAAGAGCTTGAAAAGTGGTATGACCTCGTCTTTTGGCAATAAACTGGCAGCGGCAAAACTATCACGCGTATTTCATGAAATTAAAGATTCAATCGATCCCGATACATATGGAGGCGCCCCTCTTTTAGGAACGCGTTCGGTATGCGTTATTGGACACGGGTCGTCATCTGAGATAGCAATAAAAAATGGAATTTTGCAATGCGCGGCTTCTGTAAGAAAAAATTTGCCAATAAAAATTGAGGCAGCTTTGCGCGATGATTGTATGTATAGTTAATATTAGTGTGTTTTCGCGCTATTATAATATGAATTGAATTAATGGGATAACCATGATGACAAAAAATATTGCAAAGAAAGTTTAAGGAGCTTGCAAAATGGAGCATAGTGAAATTGTTCAAAAAATAAAAGATGTAATTGCAGATCAAATTGCAGTTGACGAAACAACTTTGAGTGAGGCAACTTTATTTGAGGCAGACCTCGCAGCAGATTCGCTTGATATGCTCCAAATTGTAACTGCGCTAGAATATGTATTTAATATCGAGGTAGATGATAGCGTCTTTGAACAAATTAAAACTATAGGCGATGCTGCTTTATATGTTGAGCGAAGTATTTAGGCATCTATATTACATTTGATTGCCAATATTTATGTTTATGCGTCATCACAATTAGTTAGTTAATATTTATGCATTTTGCTAAGTATTTTGCACTAAAATGCCACTGCAAATTACGGGCTATACAATAGGCTAAAAAAGTAGAGAGAATCGAAAGCAAATATTATGGGCGAATTTGAAACAATGCTTCCATCGAGTGAAGAGCTAGATAGAATTGTAAGCAAGGCTGAGGGCATTTTTGGATACGAGTTTAAAAACAAGAGACTTTTAATCAAGGCACTCACACACCCCTCAACAGTAGAGGAGGAACGTGTAGAGCTATCTTATGAGAGATTAGAATATCTAGGCGACGCATTTTTGGGTTTTGTTGTTGCATCTGAGGCATACAGTCGCTTTCCAGAAATGAATGAGGGCATGCTCACAAGGCTCAAATCTGCTGTTGTGTCGGGAACTTCTCTTACAAAAATTGCTAACGAACTTGGATTTGCAGATCTAATTATTGTTGGAAAAAGCGAAGTGGGAACTCATAATCGCGGACTCAAATCTGCGCTTGAAAATGTATATGAGTCAACGGTTGCAGCCCTTATGCTAGATGGCGGAGAAGAGGTTGCAAGGCAATGGATTTTGCGCACAGTAGGTCCTTATATTTGCGAGAGCTTAGCTCAACATCCTTCAAATCCAAAATCTACTTTGCAAGAGATTTTGCAAGAAAGAGGCATCACGCCTGTATATGATGTTATCGAAACCATAGGCCCTCCCCACGATCGCATTTTTGAGGTTGTGGCCAAATGTGGCGATGAAGTAATTGGTCAAGGCAAGGGTCGTTCAAAAAAAGAGGCAGAAGCAGCTGCCGCGCAAAACGCTATAGATACGCACAAAAAAACGAACTAGAGAATGGAATAACTTGTGTATTTAAAGTCGCTGGTGCTAAAAGGATTTAAGTCATTTGCTGATAAGTCGGTGATTAATTTTGAGCCGGGTCTATCTGCAATTGTGGGTCCTAATGGCTCTGGAAAATCAAATATATCAGAGGCTGTGCTATGGGTTTTAGGTGAGCGCAAAACTTCTAACTTGCGTGTTCACCAGATGGAGGAGTTAATATTTTCTGGTTCGTCTGCTAGACCCGCAGCAAAGGTCGCCGAGGTAGACTTGGTGCTAGATAATTCTGATGGCACAATTCCTGTTGAGTTTAGCGATGTGGTAATAACTCGCCGCATGCATCACAATGGCGAGTCTGAATATTTAATCAACGGAGCTCCAGCACTTAGGCGAGATATCATAGATATTTTGCACGACTCAGGCATTGGTGAGGGGGTTCATTCTGTAATTACGCAAGGTAATTTGACGGCGATGATTGAGTCGCGCCCTGAAGATAGAATGGTTTTGCTAGAAGAAGCAGCGGGTGTGCTCAAACACAAGGCCAGAAAGCAGCGTTCGCAGCGTCAACTTGC
>CAVLCC010000046.1:0-16581 GCA_963661535.1 Senegalimassilia sp. | reverse complement strand
AATTCTTTTTTTGAACATTCCTCATTTATGTATAACATGTTGCCTCCTCGCGATATCTACGGAGTTTTATAAATTGCGCTGTTTTTTCATCTAGTATAACACGCTCACGCAACTCGAAAAAAACACGGCAATTTAACACAGTGCGTATGTTTTTCGTTAATTGTAGATTTTGGAGTTAGTATATACATCCTCCACAGCCTACCGCACCTCGGTGCAGCCGACTCCTACAAAATTCTTAACAATTACAATTCTTGAAGTTTGTTTTGCCTCATATAAGGAGTATTATTTTTGCATGTTTAGTTTTTGCAGCAGAATTTTTGGTGCAAACAAACGTAGCCAGCATATGCTGGGCAATCTAGATATCTACATATGAAAGGTCTGATATGAGCAAGTTTTTAGATGAGGTAATTGCCAAAGCAAAAAGCGACATCCAAACAATCGTGTTGCCAGAGGGCGACGACCCAAGAGTTGTTGAAGCCGGTGTTAAAGCAGCAAAAGACGGTCTAGCCAAGATCGTTATTTTGGGCAGCCAAGAAACTGTTGCAACACATGGTTTTGACCTAGGCGATGTGCAAATCATCGATCCTGCAAATTCTCCACAACACGACGAGTTTGCTGCTAAGCTCCAAGAGCTTCGTGCTAAAAAGGGCATGACTATTGAGCAAGCATCTGAGCAAATCAAAGATGTTTTGTATTATGGCGTAATGATGGTTTATCTAGGATATGCAGACGGAATGGTTTCTGGAGCATGTCACGCAACTGGCGATGTTTTGCGTCCAGCCCTACAAATTCTAAAAACCGCACCTGGGACAAAACTTGTTTCTTCTTTCTTTGTTATCTCAGTTCCAGATTGCGAGCTAGGTAACCACGGCACATTTGTATTTGCAGACTGTGCTCTAAATCAATATCCAAATGCAGACGAGCTATCTGAGATTGCAATTGCATCTGCTGAGTCTTACAAGAACTTTATTGGTGGCGAGCCTGTAGTGGCTATGATGTGCCACTCTTCTTATGGAAGTGCAAAGGGTGCTTCTATTGATAAGGTGCAAGAAGCAACCAAACTTGCACAAGAGAAGAGACCTGACCTTCTAATTGATGGAGATCTTCAGGCAGATGCTTCTATGGTTCCTTCTGTTGGTGCTTCAAAGGCTCCAGGCAGCAAGGTTGCTGGCAAGGCAAACGTGCTTGTATTCCCAGACATTGACGCTGGAAACATTGGCTACAAACTAGTTCAAAGACTAGGAAAAGCCGAAGCTTATGGTCCTGTAACACAAGGCATTGCAAAGCCTGTTAACGATCTTTCGCGCGGATGTTCTGCAGACGATGTTTATGGCGTAATTGCTATTACATCAATCCAAGCTCAAGCTCATAAGGCACAGCAGTAAGTTTTGTGCTGGGGTTGCGCGGGCTAAAGCTAAGGCAACTTTCTTAACACATAGCAATAATGAAAAAGGCTGGTTTTTTGAATTGTTCCAAAAGCCAGCCTTTAGTTTTGCGCTTTATCTGAGACTCGTTAACTGACGTTAGCTGAGAGTCTTATGATAAGAGCCTTAAAAACCCTCCATCTTTTCTCCACCCACAACATGGATATGCAGGTGCTTTACGGTTTGATTTGCATCATCGCCTGTATTTATGATAGTTCTATAACCCGAATCATAAATTCCCATCTTCTTTGCAACTTGTGGAACTAGCTCCATAAGCTCGCCTAGGGTTGCTGCTGGAACACCATCATTTAAACATGAATAGTGTTTTTTTGGAACAACTAGCACATGCACAGGGAACTGAGGGTTTGCGTCTTTAAATACAGCCGCGTTTTCTGTTTCTATCACCATATCGGTTGGAATTTCTCCATTTGCTAGTTTGCAAAAAATGCAATCATTTTGAGTAGCCATAGTTTTGTTCTCCTTTTTACTTTTTGCGTTCTAAATCCATGTTGAGCTGAAATATTAATCTTTAGCTGAGCTGCTCGTCTATAGCGTCGCTAGACTCAGGCTCTATCTCACCCAAAAGAACGGTGACCTTTTGCTCTGCATCAGAAATCTTGAATTGCAATGCACGCAACAAACCCACACCGCGTTCGTATTTGAGTAGGCTGTCTTCTAGTTCGAGTTGACCGCCCTCAAGCTCTCGAATAATCTCTTCTAGCTCGCCAATACCTTTTTTAAAAGTAACATTTGCAGGAGTTGCAGAGGCAGAGGCAGTGCCTTGGGCTGCACTTTGAACCGATGTGCTTGCAGCCCTAACGCCAACGCCAGCAGCACCGTCAACGCTACCAGCACCAGCAGTACCAGCAGCACCCTCTCCAGCTTCATCGAACACTGTTAAATCCATAAATCCGTCTTGATTATTCACTTTTTCCTCCATCTTGCTTGAGCTTAATATCATTAACTGTACAGGCAAGTTTTCCATCTTGCATTTGTATTTCTATATCGTCACCTTTAGCTGCATCAGCAGCGCAAGACATAACATGTCCGTCTTTGTCATATGTTATCGCATAACCGCGCCCCAAAACCAAAAGTGGAGACAATCCATTTAGCTGAGCCGCCATTACCGCCGCTTGCTTGCGCGGTTCGTCTAGCAAATGCAAGCCTGCACTCACTAACCTAGACTTATCGCTTTCCAACACAACTCGAGCCCCACCAGCAATTCGAGATGCAGCAGATACCAGTGCAGACGCACATCTATCGATAGCAGACCTGTTAGTTGCAACTGCATTAGGAATTGAACGTGCCAATCTCTCGCCATCTGAGTCTAGACGCATTGCGTATCCAGACAGCAAATAGTTGGGGTCGCAAAACACAGGACGTGAGGCAAGCTGCGCTACCAGCTGACTCTTTCGCTCCACACCAGATGCCAACGCCTGAGACATACGCCTTGCGCTCTTTGCAAGATCTGCGCCTAACTGTGTAATGTCTACTGTTGTGGCCTCAGCAGCTGCAGTTGGAGTTGAGCATCTTTTGTCTCCAACCATGTCGGCAATTGAGTTGTCGGGCTCATGACCAATGCCTGTAACCACCGGCTTATTGCACGCTGCTACAGTTCGCGCAACCATCTCGTGATTAAAGGGCATCAAGTCCTCATAAGACCCACCGCCACGCACCAGCAAAATCACATCGCAATCGGACGCATCAGCCACGCGCAAGCCCTCACAAATATGGGCTGGAGCGTCAACGCCCTCTACAGGAACCCCACATACATATACTTCAACTTGAGGAGCACGCCTGCGCAATGTTCTCAAAACATCGTGTACTGCCTTGCCGCGGGGGGAGGTAACCACAGCAACTTTTTGCGCAAACTTCGGCAAAGGTTTTTTGCGAGAGGGCTCCATGAGCCCCTCTTCTTGCAGCTTTTTTGCAAGCAGCGCGACCTGCGCTCTCAAAGCTCCCTCGCCTGCAAGCCTAATGCTGCGAGCAACAAAGTTCATTCGCCCTTTTTGCGCATAGAGCGAAAAGTTGCCCGAAACCTGAACTAACATTCCCTGCTTGAGCACAATGCCAGCACGGGCAAAGTCGTTTTTCCAGATAAGGCAAGGCATGGCCCCGTTTTTGTCTACCAAAGTAAAGTAGACTGCCTTGTATCCAGGCTTATCGGAAAGCTCCGAGAGTTCCCCCTCTACAACAACCCTTATGCTCTCAAGGTTGCCCTTAGCAATTTGTAGTGCTTGCGAAACCGAAAGCACTGTTTGTTCTTTTGAATTTGTAGTTGCACTCATTCGTTTCGAGCCAATCCTATAAAGTAAATCAATTCTAGAATTGAGGCTAATGCCGAAGCCACATAGGTAAATGCAGCAGCACGCAAGACTTTTTCGCATCCTTTGTCTTGTTCTTCTGGAAGGGGCAAGGTTGCACGTATCGAATCTAGCGCTCTAGCAGATGCATTAAACTCAACAGGAAGCGTAGCTATCTGAAATACAACCACACATGCGTATAGAGCAATTGCTACCCAAACGAGCGAAAACATCTGCAAAATAAAACCTAGTATCAAAATAAAGACCCAAGCACTAGAAGCAAAATTAGCGGCAGGAACTATGGCTGCTCTTATTTGTATGGGCTTATATCCAATAGCGTGCTGAATAGCGTGCCCCGACTCATGGCACGCAACTGCAATTGCAGCCACTGAAGTTTGGTCGTATGTGCTTTGCGACAAGTTGAGGGTATTTGACCTGGGGTCAAAATTGTCTGTTAGCTCGCCTGCTATGCGGTTTATACCAACATGCTGGAGTCCGTTTGCGTCGAGCATTTTGCGGGCCGCTTGTGCTCCGGTGAGTCCGCATGCTGCATGAACTGCGCTCCACTTTTTATATGCGCGGCTTATTGCAGCCTGCGCTGCTAAACCTAGTATTAACGTAGGAATAACAACATATAACCAATAATGCATTAACTCGCTTCCTTTCTACTTTCTTTTGCAATGCAAAGCTTTCCTTTTTCTATCTTTATGCTTTCTTTTCCATCCAAAAAGTTAACTAATTCTCTGCCTACTAACTCGTATCTCCAACCCGACAACAAGTCTAAATCCTCACGTTTTCCACCTGCAAGTTTTAAAAGATCGTCATGCACCGCCAAAACTTGGGGAGCAACATGGTTTTCTTTAGCACGCAGCTTTACGATGCCCATCATAACATCAGCAATAGCACCAACTCCAGGAGCCGCTTTGTGCCCACTAGCAATGCTCGGCCAAGTAGAAGGATCACTCTTGCTCCCCAAATCAATTAGGCGAACAATTTCTCTAGCCATATTTTGTGTGAGTTTTTCTCTTGTACCACGAATTTTATACAAATCTTCAGGCGACTTTGGCTCTCTTTTGCAAATCTCTACTAAAATTTCATCAGATAAAATCCATTTTCTGGGAATGTCGCGTTTGCGTGCAATTTTTTCGCGCCAAATTGCTAGGTTTGAAACGTGGGCGAGCTGTCGGCGAGGAAGCGCGTTTGCCTTTTTGACCTTGTGCCACAATTCGGAGTCGTGCTTATCGAACTGATGCGGATCTTGCATTTTCTCAAAGTCTTCATCTAGCCAATGCAGGCGACCTACCTTGCTGAGCTTTTCACACATAGTGTCGTACATTGGAATAAGATAGCGCACATCTTCAAGCGAATATTTCATCTGACTATTGCTAAGCGGACGCCTTGTCCAGTCTGTGAGCGTGTCGGATTTCTTGAGCTTTACACCACAAAATGTATTAACAACCGAGGCATATCCCGCATGTTGAGGAAGACCTAGTAGAGGTGCCGCGACCTGTGTATCAAACACCGGCGTTGGAACCACTCCACAAGAATTGAAGAGAATTTCTCTATCCTGAAATCCAGCGTGAAAAACTTTAACAGTTCTAGGGTCTGACAAAATGCTGCCAAACCCCTGAATAGATGGAACCTTGAACGGATCCACGATAAATTCCTCGTTGTCTGTTGCCAGCTGGAGCAAGCACAATTTTGGATAGTATGTGCTTTCTCGCATAAATTCTGTATCTATAGCTAAAGCTCGACAGCCTTCTATGCTAGAAAGCATCGAATCAAATTTTTGTTGTGTTGTAATTAGCACTTGCGACATCTCCGATTAAAAACTTAAGTGTTAATATCTTAACTAACTAGGAGGTTATCTCTATGAAACTATTGGTTATCAATAACAAAAGCTCGGGACGCGGCGATAATGCCATCTACGACTTTTTGAGAATTATAAGCGAAGACGGCGACGAGATTGTAATTCGCAACATCGGTGCCAACAAAACTATGGCGGAGCTGCTGCATGATGCCGAGTGTTTTGACATGGTTATAGCATCTGGAGGAGATGGCACTGTCACTTCGGTTTGTTATGAGATGCGCTATCGGGGGGTTCCGGTTGTGCCTTTTCCGTCGGGCACGGGCAATCTCTTAAATCTAAACCTTAGTGCCCCTGAGGAGCCCCGCGCTTTGGCGGACATGGTTAAAAAGGCCAATGTTGAGAATTACGACTTGGGGCAGCTCGAATTTAAAGATAGCACGGGACAGGCTCATACGGAGGGCTTTTCGATAATTGCGGGTGCAGGCTTTGACGCAATGATTATGGAAACTGCCAAAGACCTCAAAGGCGTGCTAGGACAAAGCGCTTATTATGTTTCTGCTCTTATGGGCAAAAAGCTGGTTAAGTCGAAGATAACTCTCATTATTGATGGTAAGAAAATTCACACCTCCGGTGTTGGTGTGCTGATTGTTAATTTTGCCAAAATCGCTCCTGACCTCTCGGTTACACATGTTAATGACGCGCAAGATGGCCTTTTGGAAGTTGTGATCATAAAGCCCGATAATAAGCTGGCTTTAATGCCTGCGTTAATTGCGGTCTTGCGTGACAAGCGCGGACAACACCCCTCGCGCTCTGATGTTTTGGAGATTTATGCAGGCAAGCAGATAGATGTGTTGTGCAATCCTCCTTTGCCTATTCAATATGATGGAGAAATTGCAGATGCTCATACGCCCTTTAGGGCAACGTGTTTGCCTGGGGCTCTAAAGACTATTGTTGATGATATGGAGCTTGATAGGCTAGATGCCCTGCGTTTAATGGAGAATGAGACGTCTGAGGGTTCGGAGAGTTTGGGGGGCGAAGCTTAGAGGCGTTTGTTTGTGAGCGTTAAGAGATTGGCAGGGCTGTCGTGTGGGCATTGTTTGCGTTGTCTGCGCGATATTGTTTTTGGGTGCGCTTATTGAGTACGCGATGAAATGGTCTGATACCCTGACATTAACAATATGCCCGCACTATAGATTAGATCGTCAATTATTTATCCACAACTATATCCACAAACTGAAGGTCAATCATAGTTGCAAGATCTTCTGGGTTTAGCTCAACTTGTGCGCCTATGCGTCCTGCAGAAAAAATCACAGTGTCAAAAAGAATTGCTGTTTCGTCAATAGTTGTTTTGAACGCCTTTTTCATTCCGATGGGAGAACAACCTCCATGAATATAGCCTGTTAGGGGGAGCAACTCCTTTGACTTAATCATCGAAATCGACTTTTCGCCAACTGCCTTAGCCGCCTTTTTTAGATCTAGAGACTCCGCAACAGGGACCATAAAAACATAATGTTCGCCACTTTTTGCCACGGTTACCAAGGTTTTGAATACTTGATTTGGATCTTCCCCCAAAATGCTGGCAACATCAACTCCGCTTGGTGTTTCATCAACATCAAACGTATACCACTGGTAGTTAATTCCAGCGGCATCAAGCAGTCTCATTACGTTGGTTTTATCTTCCAAGGCTTTTCTCGATTTCTCTATATTATTGCAAAGTTTTTTTGGGTCAAATTATATTTTGCATATTAACTGCTATCGAAAATTATAGTTTAATTTGAGTAGACAATAAGCACATACTTTCTAACAACACAAAATTGAATTAGCAATTTAACCATCGTCTATGAAGACTCACAAGACGAAAGAAATCTAAAGGAGAGTTCAAGCAGCAGGCGTTCGTCGGGGTCGTCTAGGTCAATTTTGGTTAGCTCCTCAATGCGCTCTAAACGGTAAAGCAGAGTTGAGCGATGAATAAATAAGGCTTGCGCTGTTGCAGTTGCATTTAGTGCGTGCTTCAGGTATGCAGACAGGGTGTTTAGCAAATTTGTGTCGTGTGTGTTGTCATAATGCTTTAGGGTATCGAGCGCGTCGTGCTTAATGTCTGCTGCAGCGTGCTTTTGAATTAAAGAAATTGCATAAGACAGCTTAACTTGCTGAAAACTAACAATTAGACCTGACTGCAAAGAGGATTTGGAGGCAACCTTAGCCGCATCGCACTGCTGGGGAATTTCAAAAATGTTCTTGAAAATTTCACTTCTACCTGCAGAGCAACCACACATTGTTAGGGTGGGCTTCATGCTTTCTTCAATAGTTTTGAGGTTAACGTGCGTTGCATTAACAAAAAACAGCAGGTCACCATCGTGTTTTACGCATGCAGACGAAATATCTATGCTGTTCAAAAATCTCTCAATCACGTGCTGTGGATTTTTCTGCCTCTCAATTTGTCTAATAACATAAATGACCTTGCTGTCATCTCGATTCCAATTAAGACTAGCTAGGCGCTGATAAATAAGTGATTCGTCGGTTGCTTCTCCCGACAAAATATCCGTAAATATTGAGGTTCGGCTCATGTTGTTTGAAATGTTGCGTTTTAGGCGCAGTGCCTCTTCGATCTTTTGGGCAAACGCATCTTGAATGTCAAATTGCGCCTGCGTGTGATGGTGGCTAGAAGAGATTACAATCAACCAGCCCTCGTGCTCGTTATCAACAAATAAATTGCTTATAGCTGGTGTTGTTTGAAGTTCGGGAATATGAATGGTGTACGTTTTGTTATTGCGAGAGCGTACCCCCTCCATTGCATTTATGCGCATGATAATATCGAGGGGCATCGACCTATTCTCAAAAGACATTAAAGATTTTTTGTTATGCGCGATAACAGACTTGTCTCCAGCCGACTCTCTTATGTAGAAAGTTGCGTCTGCAATTACGCAAAAGCCGCCTATTTCCTTTGCGCCAATCTCTAGAAGCTCGGCTAGGTCGCAGTTTTTTTGAATGGCGTCGTGGAGCTGCGAGTCCCACTCGTTGTAATGATCAAAGGTGTCAAGGACTGTGTTTAGAACCAAGTCTATATCGTCTGTGCTAAGCACAATAATGTCATGATCGTTCATGCATAAGACGTTGCCCGATGAATCGCAATCAACATATAGAGTTGTTCTTGAATGTGTATGCACATCTGCAAGGAGCCGTGCGTTGCGCAAGATTCTCTTGCCTGAGTCGATGGTTACTACCCGCGGGTTAAAAGGCTGCAGACACTCCGCGATATTCCACATGCTAAGTCTCATATTTTCTCCATTTGTTGTATGTGCGTTGCTTGTACTCAACTCGCACTCAACGTGTGTGCTACTCTCCCTTTAGTCACGCACTACTCATACGCTGCTTATACTTTACACGCGCGCTTCTCACGTGTTATTTATATCTTCCTACATTTTGTATGAATGATTACCCACGTTCTATAAGCCTAATTCTAACATTTGATGATGTGAAATCTCGGCAAAGTTATAACATAGATTTTAGAAAGTTTAATGCATTAAAAATTAGTTCCACAAACTGTTTGGCCAAATTGAGTGCATGAGTTGTGATTAGTACAACTCGGGGTTTATAAGAAATACACAAAGTAAGCAGGGTACAAAGTTTGCGAGACACGAAATTTGCAAAGTAAACAAGATAACGAAACACGAAACGTAGGAAAAACAACAGGCACACACAAGACGCTAAACACAACGCACGCACGCGCATATCAAAACACACGAAAGGAAGGTCGTCATGTCAACACTCACATCAATGGAAAAATATCGCAAAGCTATTAGCTTAGAGCCGTTTTCGGACAGAACAGAAATTCCCGTTTTTCCACTTATGATCACAAGTCTTCCGGCTTTAGCTGGAATAAAGCAAGTAGAAGTATTTAACAGCATAGATAGGTGGCTAGAATCTGCTGAGATAACTTTTAACAAAATTGGCTGGCCCGATATAATGGCAGTGGCATATCCAAGGGATTCGGTATTCAATATGTATTTGAGGTCTAATATTCCAGGTCGCGAGCTGGACGACGATGCCGCATATCAATTTATCGAGACCCCCTATTTTAACAACCCAAGCGAGTATAAGCACATAATGGAAATTGGCTGGGACGCATGGTTTGCCAAATATACAATGGATATTCAAACTCCTCCTATGAAAGATCCGGCTGAACTTGTTGCTCGCTATGAGCAGGTAGGCCAAAACTTTGGCAAGACTTTTGGGTTCATCTATGGACACGGAATGGTTCCTTGGTTTAATAACGCGTCTTATCCAATTTTTGACGCTCTGTCAATGTTTCGTAGTATGGAAGCGTTTATCTATGACCTCGTTGATGACCCAGATCCAATTATGGATGTTGTAAATACGTTCACCCCCTCTGAAATTAAACGTTTGATTGAGCAGACCAAAGCACAAAACGGCTGGACTATCAATCTATTTGCTATGCGTTCGTCGTCAACGTTTTTGTCTCCAGATATGTTTGAAGAATACGCATGGCCTGCTCTCAAACAATCGATTGAGGCCTTCAACGAAGCTGGACTTCACACAATTTTGCATGCGGATGCAAACTGGCTTCCAATGCTAGAGTACTTTACTCAGGTACCTAAGGGTTGTATGCATATTGAACTTGACGGTGTAACCGACATTCAAGCAGCTTATGACATCTTGAGTGGCTGGCAGTGTATTCAGGGAGATGTTCCTGCAACTATGCTTTGCTATTCATCCGAAGATGAGGTAAAAGAATATTGCGAGAAGCTCATTCAAATGGGAATGAAAGGCGGATTTATGCTAGGCAGTGGTTGCGAGGTTCCTATGAATGCTAAGGCCGAAAACGTGGCTGCCATGATTGCAAGCGTGAGATAGGTTTTACTTGCGTTTTGTGGCTGGCCTTGCTGGCCGCTAGCTAGCTCGATTGCTAACGTAGAGCAAGTTTGAGCTATCTGTATTTTGTAAGCAGACATCTATCTAAACGCCAATAAAAAATAATGACGTATGGTTTTTGCTCTTTTGTTATGAGCTTCCATACGTCATTTTGTTTTTAAATGGTGGGCGTTACAAGATTTGAACTTGTGACCTCTTCCGTGTCAGGGAAGCGCTCTCCCCCTGAGCTAAACGCCCATGTTGTGTTTGCGCAGCCATCTTGCGTGCGCTATTTGTGCCGTGCGTATTGCGTGTGTTGCTTGTATTGCACAAGAACTAATAATACCAAAGAGCATTGTTATGTCAAAGGTTTTTGAGTTTTTCGCCCATAAATGGAAAAGCGCATGTTTGCGTGCTCAACCCCCGTAACTTCACAAACTAACCGCAACGTTTCAAACTAAACGCAACAGCTGCATTAAGTTTGAAAACAGCCACGCTCGCGTATGCTCAACCCCCAACCTTATTGCGATAGCGTTCCATCGAGATTAAAAGTCACAACCTCTACAGGCAAATTTTTACCACTAATCTCAACTGCCTTGTTCACGTAGAACTCCATACCCCCACAGCAAGGAACCACCATGCGTGTAACAGTTACGCTCTTGATGTTGTTTTTCTCAAAAATCTCCGCAAGTTTCTCAGAATAATCAACACCATCAAGCTTAGGACACCCAATAAGAGTAATCTTATCCTTCATATATTTCTCGTGAAAACTTCCGCAGGCATAAGCTGTGCAATCTGCAGCAATTAGCAAGTCACATCCGTCAAAATATGGAGCTTCCACCGGAACTAACTTAATTTGGATAGGCCAGTTTTTGAGTTGGCTTCCTGTTGCGTCATCGTTTGCGCAATCAACTGCAGTTTTGCAAACTGCCTCGCATTCTTTTTCGTCTGACATTTCTCTCTCCTCTTTGTTTTAGACTTTTTGACATCCCCTGTAACTTATCTAATTGTTTGAACCTGTGTTCCCGCGCAACCCGTGCCTGCCTCTTGTGCAGCCTTTGCCTTGTTTGCCATAACGGCTACTTCATCGTATGCCGCCGCCTCACGCTTGATAATCTTAATCGCACCCTGCGGGCAAGAGGGCAAGCAGTCGCCTGCCCCGTCGCAATAGTCGTCGCGCAAGAGCTTGGCTTTTCCATCCACAATGCCTATGGCTGCCTCATGGCAAACATTGGCACAAAGTCCGCACCCGTCGCATTTTTTTTCGTCAATTTCAATGATTGTTCTATGCATAATTGCACCCCCTGTTTTTTTACAACCATTAATTTTATTAACTTTAAATGTTAATCTCTTTTGTATACATTTACTAATTTAACAAATTTCTTTGAAAAAATAAATAGCCAATATGTTGCTTAGCACCCTCATCAATGCGAGCTTGACCCCCCCAGTTTAACTTCTACTGCGCCCCACGCACCATAAGCTAACTAAATTATTGCATCAGCTTTCAAACCAGATTTGTCACGGTAGTGATATATTGTTCCTCCTAAGGTTCTGGCATATATGCACATTTTCAACCTACACGCAAAAAGACATATACAACGGAAGATACTGCCTGTTGCCTTCTACTTTAAGTTGTTTTGGATGCAAAATTATTTCGCTTCCAACACGCTTTTGCCAATGTTTCTTAAAATCATCTAACGAAATTGTGCTGTAGGATTTTGATGATTTTACTTCTACTGGAGTAATTCTAAGTTTGCCAGCTGCATCAGAAAAACCACGAATTAAAAGGAAATCAATCTCTCTTGGTCGCTTGTTCTCTTCCTTCCATGTAAAGTAAAACAACTCCTCACCGTTTGCACGCAATTGCTGGGCCACAACATTTTCAGCAAGCATCCCCTTGTTAACAGACACAGTTCCAAATTGCAAAGCCTTATAAATTTCATTAATTTCTTTGCCCTTAGGAAATGCATGGCTAACCAAAAGACCAGTATCTGCCATATAACACTTAAAGTTGTTCTCGTCTGCTGTTAGTTTAAACCCTACATTGGGATCTGTGGTATTCATACAAATGTTTACTGTCTTAGAGTCTTCTAGCCAGTTAATTGCAGATTGATAATCTCGGTACCGTGCATTTTTATTAACAGTACCAAGCTTAAAACGTTTGCTTCCTGCCGATAAATTACCCGGTATTTGTCGCCATATTCCACGTGCATGATCTGCACATGATCCGCCAAATTTTTGGATGTCCTCGTCGTAGAGTTGTAGAATTAATCTTTTCTCGCGGTCGCAATCATAAAAACTCCCACGTTCAAGATAAGTAGTAACAACCTTAGGCATGCCTCCAACTAACATATATTCATTAAATAGCCTCATTGCCAGTTGGTGTATTTCTAAAGGTAGAGGTCTAAGAGTTTCTCGTGATTGCATAATTTCTTCAACTAGTATTTTTCTGTTTTGTGCAATGAGATATTCTTCAAAGTCAAGAGGGTGCAAGTTTAGTTTTTCTTCTTCTGATGGAATAACGATTTTGTCAGAATTTTTTTTGATTGATATTAAAGATCCGGTTTCTAGATAATCAAAACGACCATCTTGAACTAAATGCTTGATTTCTTCTCTTGCGGTGGG
Organism: Senegalimassilia sp.; assembly: GCA_963661535.1. Lineage (GTDB taxonomy): Bacteria > Actinomycetota > Coriobacteriia > Coriobacteriales > CADBOM01 > CAVLCC01. Next base: position 3,547 of record CAVLCC010000046.1, on the reverse strand, counting down.
AAATCGTTGTACCTCGTCAAATATAACAATGCTTTGATGCTCTTTGAGCTCGACACCATAAAAAATTTGCAACATACGAAGCAATGTGCTGGTATCGTGACGATACTCATTAAAGATTTTAAGTACCTGTGTGTCAACGTGACTAAAGTCGATATAAAGCGATGAGACATATTCTTTATCTGCAAATTCTTTGGCAAGAGTTGTCTTTCCAGATCGTCTTGCTCCTTCTAAAAGAATTGCAGTAGAACCTTTGGAGCGATTTTTCCAGTCAAGCAGATCTTTATAACATTTTCTATATAGTAGGGTCATTTTTCACCTCTATTTTACAATATTATTTAATAGCATCACGTTTTTGCGAGGTTCCATAAGGCTGAAACTACACGTTTTTACGACCTTCTGGTTGTATATATTATCACGTTTTTGCGATGTAATATCTGCGAACACTTTAGCAGCAAGCACAACAAGCAGCTTGCACTTGTCAAGGTTTGCGTTGCATATCTTGCCAAAATTCGAGCGTTAGAAATTTTTGTTTTGATAATTTTGTATCTTCCTTATAATCTATTTAGAAACTATTAACAACAAAGAAAGGTCTTAAAAATGCTTTTTTGCAATATTGGATTGATTGATGAAAACTTAGACTATCACCCAAATATGTTTGTTGGAACTTCAGGTTCAACTATCACATATATTGGAAGCACACACCCATCTAAGTGCCAAAATCCACATGGTGAACCGCAAGGTTCGGGTTCGCAGAGCGCAAAAAATTCGCAAGCGCACCACAACACAAAGCAATACGGTCAAGAATACGATGGCCGTGGCAAGCTTCTCATGCCAGGTCTTTATAACATGCACGCGCACTCAACCATGACGCTCTTGCGCGGTTACGCAGAAAACCTCCCCCTACAGCGTTGGTTAACAGAAATGGTTTTTCCTTTTGAAGCAAAGATTGACGAAGACGCAGCCTTGTCTGCAACTAGGCTTGCAGTAGCAGAGATGTTGCGTTATGGAACTGTGTCTTTTTCGGACATGTACTTTTTTGACGACGCACGCGCTCAAGCCGTAGGTGAGTCTGGAATTAAGTGCAACCTCGGTTCTTGCATAAGCGTTTTTGACCCAGATATTCACTACCAAGACACCCCCTTTGCTCTCAACAATCACCATATCTATAGTGATTTAGCAGGAGAGTTTGACGGCAGACTTCAAATGGATATGTGCTTGCATTCCGAATATACAACCACGCCTACAGTTGTGCGAGAAGCCTCAGAGCAAGCTCAAGAGTTTGGGGTGGGTATGCACATTCATGTGTCGGAGACAGAGCGCGAGGTTCAAGAATGCAAAGAGCGCCACGGGATGACTCCTCCACAATATTTGGATAGTCTTGGGGTGTTTGACTTGCGCACAACTGCGGCTCATTGTGTATGGCTTGAAGGCTGTGACTACAAAATTTTGGCAGACAAAGGCGTAACAATAGCAACAAATCCCGCTTCTAATCTCAAGCTAGGCAGTGGGTTTTTGCCTAGAAAGAAAGTTTGTGATAACAACATTCGCCTTGCTATTGGTACAGATGGGGTTGCGAGCAATAACTCCCAAAATATGTTTAGGGAGATGTATATGCTAGCTACAATTCATAGGGGGTTTGAGCGCAATACAGTTGGACTTTCTCCAAAAGATGTTCTTTATGCTGCAACTGCGGCAGGTGCTTATGCTCAGAGTCGTGATAGCTGTGGTTGTGTCAAAGTTGGCAACAAAGCTGACCTTGTGGTACTCGATATTAACAACCCTTGGATGCAGCCTGTTACAGATATGCTTACTAATGTTATTTATTCGCAGTCGGGTGAAGACGTTGTGCTAACCATGGTGGATGGAAATGTAGTATATCGCGATGGAGAGTGGACCGGCATTGATGTGGAAAAGGCTATCGCCGAAACTCAAATGTATAGAGATAGGATTGTTGCTGCTCTTTAAGCTCGTTTTTTGCGTTGGTTGTTTTGTATGTGCCCACGCGCAGGTGGGCACATACAAATCTAAAAAGGCTTAACTTATTGTAATCAAAAGATTACGTGTTTACATGCAGAAAGCTGGGACTACCCCACACGAATAGTAGGCGTAGTAGTAGCTAGGCTTGCCAGCGCCGCTCACAAGGCCGAAGCCGATGGTGAGGTTAACATGCGGCGAGCGAAGCCACCAATACGGGATATTGTCGCTGTAGCCAGCAGGTTTTGAACCATCACGTGTTAGGTTCATATTAGTCAGAGCTTCATTGCCGCTTGTTGGATTTGTCACATTAGCAACACACCAAGTGTATTGGGAGCCTTCTACTTTAAAGTTTCGGTAACTAGCAGATATATATCCATCAGGTTTATCCCCAAACAACTCGCTATAACTCAATAGCCAAAACTTATCTGCTGTATCACATAAGCTTGAAGACTCATTCCATATTCTACTTGATGAATTATATGTTGCTTGAGCTTTTTTGACTAATTTAACTGATCCTGCTAAATCAGAAAGTCCGCTCATACCATAACCATCACTTGCGTTTAATGTTTCTCGCATTGAAGAGCCTGACCAAGAAGTTTTATTGTCTACAGTAGAATTCATCTGTTTAGCAGTAGGCAGAGAGTGTGTTGCCATAAATGTGATAGCAGAGCCATCATTGTCATGTTGCCCTACTTGAATGATACGAAATTCCACATATTTATTTGGAGAAGTACTATCTGTTACATCTGTTCCATACCATCTGGTGTATAGGTGATAGCTGTCATCATTCATCCAGTTTGTATACATTGTTGTTAGTGCGCTTTTGTCTTTGTTATCAGATGTTTTAGCAAGCTGGTCATGCAAAACTTGCATATCCTCAGTTATTTGCGCTTCTGTTCTTGTAACAGATTTGGTTGGATCTATATTTGCTTCGATGTAAGTACCACCTGCTTTAATATATGCAGGTGCAATCCAGAAAGCATTTTCAAAGTTTTTAATTACCCAGCTTGCACCAGTAGTTGTGTCTTTATAGTTGCCTGCTCCTGTTGCATAAACAGTATATGTTCCTTCTTCGGTTTTTGCTATATCACCAGATAGTGTGTAGTCAACATCTTTAGTTAGAGTTTTGTCACCTAGCGAAACACTTATATTTGGAGTAATTTCGCTACCTGTATAGGTATATGATGAATCTGTTACAGTTACAGTTGCACCAGCAATAGAAGCCTTCTCTATTGTCCAAGTTGTACTTGCTTGTCCTGCATAGTCTGGAGCATTGCCTGTAATTGTTATTGTGTAGGTTCCAGCGTTAGAAGCACTTAAAGTAGATGAGCTATCTAGTGTATAAGCAGTGGTAGGAAGCTCAGCTCCATTAAGTGTAACCTTATCTATAGAAGCTGTGATTGGGCTGCCTGTATAAGTATTATTAGTTGAGTTTGTGGATATTGTAATTTGAGCACCAGAGATATCTATAGCTTCTTTTAGAGTAGCTCTTTGGAATGTTTGATAAAGGCTAGTAGGAAGTGCTCCTGAGCCTCCTAGTATGTTTGCTTTTTGAATAGTTGTTTTGTTT
>CAVLCC010000045.1:0-16843 GCA_963661535.1 Senegalimassilia sp. | reverse complement strand
GAATATGCAATACTCAGTATTTTGATAATCAGTTTTAATAGATATAGCTAGTTATAAATATACATGTGTAGATGACGTGCATGTTGTGCCTATTGGCTGTTTAGGACAATAGGTTGAACACAGATCCAAACACAATTGCTTGTGGTTTAACAAAATGCGAATGATGTCCAAAAAACTTTATTCAAAAATAAGAGGCTAAACTAGACAACAATGTTGCTGTCAGATTTTGTGTCCATTTGTTCATCACACTCTGAAGAGTTGCGCTGTTTGGCTTCGTCTTTTTCAATCAATCCTGAGATAATATTTGCATAGATTGCGCCAGAAATGTTATGCCATACGCTAAATATGGCGCCAGGTACTGCAGCCATTGGATACATTGCAAAGTGTGTTGCAGCTAAAGAGGTTGCTAGACCTGAGTTCTGCATTCCAACTTCAATGGATACAGTGTGCATTTGTGCGCGTGAAAGACCTAATAGGCGTCCAGAACAGTATCCAAGAGCAAGTCCGCATAAATTGTGCAGCACAACCACAATAATGACTAGCCAGCCACCATTCATGAGCTGCGGGGCGCTAGAAGATACAACTGCCATAATAGTTAGCACAATTGCAGTAACCGAAACCAAGGGCAGTATTTTAGCAAACGAATGCGAAAACTTTGGAATTAAAGCATTGATTGCAAAGCCTAGTGCAATTGGCAACAATACAATCTGAACGATCGACATAAACATACTAACGTATGAGACGTCTATTGTTTCTCCAGCTAAAAGCAAAACAAGCATTGGAGTAACAATAGGAGCCATGATTGTTGTGCACGATGTCATGCCCACCGAGAGGGCAACGTCTCCGCGTGCTAGGTAAGTAATTACATTTGAGGCTGTGCCTCCAGGACAGCAACCAACCAAAATCACACCCACAGCAAGTTCAGTTGGAAGTTGAAAAACAAGGCATAAAAGCCAAGCCAAAAATGGCATGATAATAAACTGTGACAATATTCCAACAATAACTGCTTTTGGCTTTGTGAAAACAACTTTAAAATCAGAGGCGCTAAGAGTCATTCCCATGCCAAACATTACAATGCCAAGTAGCGGATTTATCCAACTGGTAGGAAGCGCCGCATGAACAATGTCTGATGCAGCAATTGCCAAAATACCACCTAGAACAGCAAATACAGCCATCCATTTAGATGCAAATTTACTTGCCTTTTCGAGTCTATTCATGGCCAAATACTTCTTTCTCGCAATAGTTTATGATATGTGATCGTTGGAATTTTTTGTCGATATATTTATAAAAAAACCAAGCAGAACATACATCTACTTGGTATTGAGCTTAACTGGCGCGCCGTGAGGGATTCGAACCCCCGGCGTTCTGATTCGTAGTCAGACCCTCTATCCAGCTGAGGTAACGGCGCATTACGCATAAGAAATTATGCAACTTGTAGGGCTATGCTGTCAAACTAAATACCATATTCGGCTTTTACTTTTTGGGAGCGGCAAGTTGGTGGCAAGCTAGAATTGATTGAGGGCTTGGATAGGTGTAATTAGAAATAAAGTTTTATCAATTTTGAAAATCTACAGATTTGATTAGAACTGCAGAGAATGGTGCGGGCGAAAGGACTTGAACCTTCACGAGCATAAAGCCCATAGGCACCTGAAGCCTACGCGTCTGCCAATTCCGCCACGCCCGCGTTAGCAAACATGTATGTTATCACAAAAATTGCGCATATAAATACCCTGCAATCAAAATTGCATTATTTAGTTAGCCGATGGCAAGCTGGAGTTGCCATAAAGCTACGTGTAAAAGTTGCACAAAACGTCTCATAAAAAATCAAGGAAATTATTTGGCAAGAGCTAGAACATGTTTGATACAGTGGTAGAGTATTACAGAGTTAAATAACCAATTCAAGGATAGATGCGTTGGATTCAAATCTACTATTAAACAGATACGTCGTTCAAGAAAGTCTTGGCTCGGGTAGCGGAGGCACAGTTAACCTTGCCTGGGACACAAGAATTCAGCGCAATGTTGCTATCAAGCGCATTCCTCTTCCACAAAATTCAAATCAAACAATGGCACCGGGTCTTGAAGAGGCAAGAACAGCAGCTCAGCTTCATGATTCGAGGATTGTTAATGTTTATGACTTTGAAATCGAGGGCAACGAGGCTCTTTTGATTATGGAATTTGTAGATGGAATGTCGCTAGGTACGCTTATGGATCGAATACCTAGAAAGCTAGATTTGGATGAGATAGCGTCTGTGGTACAAAATGTTGGCAAAGCCCTGCAGCACGCGCATCAACATCATGTGCTGCATTTAGATGTTAAGCCCGACAACATTTTGATTAACACCTCTGGGCAAAGCAAGGTTACAGACTTTGGGATTGGGAAGCTGGCTTCTAGCAGGTTTGTTCCTGCTCCAAATATGCAAATGCCTATGCAAGCAAGCAGCGCAACCGGCATGTATGGAGCGGCTGTGGGGGGTACGATTGGTTATATGCCTCCTGAGCAAATTGAAGGGCAAAATGTTACTGCTAAAACAGATCAGTGGGCATTTGCGGTTTTAATTTATGAGTTGCTTGTTGGCGAGAACCCGTTTATCGCGCCCACATTTGAGCAATCACTCTTTGAGCTTCAAAATGCAAATATTGTGGTTCCTTCTGCTGCAAATCAAAATCTTAGCGAAGAAGTTGACGACATTTTATTTAGAGCGATGAGCCTAAATCCTGAAGATAGATATCCTTCAGTTGCGCAGTTTGTATCTGCAATTATGCCATGTTTGGGAGAGCCCAAAAAAGGCAAAACGCGCCTAGCAAAGCTTACAGAGACGTTGCAGGATTCGATCACTTTAGGTAGTCCGCAAGACAGGATGGCTGCGTTAAGAAAGCTGTCTTTGGGCTCTCCTGCTGATAATGCTCAAGATACAGAATATATAGAAGATGAGTTAGAAGAAACAGTCGCAACAGATGGAAAATGGTATAGCGATAGAGGCAACTCAGCAAGATATGACTCTATAAACAGCGACCCAGCAAGCAGAGAGTTCGAAAATGACCCTAGGGCGCATTTGAGCCACGCAGCTGATGAGTCGTATGATGAGCGTTTGCCCGCCAAAGAACTTCCACAAATTAAAAATTGCATTTCTAAAAGAGCTGCCAAAGTTATAACTAGAGTTGTGGGCGGAATTGCGTGTGCAATCATCACTTTTATTGGCATGTGTGGTCTTGCGTGCATAGACGAACAAACCAGCTTTGACTTTTTGCAAAATGGTCCAGTCGCGCTATTTTTGACCTCCAATTTTGCACTACCAACAATAACAATTATTGCTGTGTGCGCCATAGCAGCAGTTGGAGCTTTGTGGCCACGATTTGGCTCATTTGCTGCGCTTATTGTTTTGGGAGTAGGAACTATTGCGTCGGGTTATATGGCTAATGGTGTGGTAATTTTGGCTACATCTGCTATATGGTGGGCATTTGTTGGAAGACTTAGTAACGAGGCCTCGAACTGCTGTTTGTTGGCACCCTGTTTGGGAATAATCTCTCTAGCCTACATGCAACCAATTTTGTGCGGCTGGTGTTTGGATCTTAAAAAAGCCATCCTCACCTCAATTATGGGAGTTGTTTTGATGGTTACTCTCTTTCCAATTACGGGTGGAGGAGATATATTTGCCTGCACGCTTCAGTTCGCTCCACATAATACTGCAAATGATTTGGCGGCATCTAGTGTGTATGGAAAAACTTGGGTTTGGATTAACGCAGTTGGTTGGATTGCGTCCACCGTGGCTATGTGGTTGCTAGCCAAACACGGAAACAAACTGCTTTCGCTTATGGGTATAGCGCTTGCGACCGCTATAATTGTAGTTTCGAGAGGCTTAGGAGCCATGACAGGCGGTATTGTGGGACAGACGTTTTCGCCTGTGGCTGTGGCTGCGCTGGCTCTTCCACTTATTGCTATGGCATTTGTGATATGGATGTGCGACGATGCGTAAAAAATGCATGCAAAGTTGAACGATATTTTGCAAATGCAATAAAATAAGGGCAATAAGCGGCGGATATAAGGATTTTAAACAGACAAAACCAAAAGAGCAGGCAATTGAGTGCAATAGGCACGGCAAGCTTTTAGCTAGATGCGTTTAGGAGGACTTCGAGTTGGGCTTCTTCTCAAAATTCGAAGGAAAAGTAGACGATGCGTTTGATGGCGTGGCAAGTTCGGTATTTAAGTCGCCAATAGAGCCAACGCAGATCTCTAAGCGATGTGAAAAAGAAATGCATCGTGGAAAACTTGTGGGAAAAGGCATGCAGTATGCTCCAACGCTATACACAGTGTTGGTTAACGATAGCGATGATAAGCGTCTTTTTGGATTTTATCCAACAATGGCAGGCGAGATAGAGACCTTCTTAGTGGGTGCGGCATCAGATGCAGATTTGACTTTGGAATGTCGTCCGCTGGTGAGGTTCATTGCAGATGACGGTCTTAAGAGCGGAAAATTTGATGTAATTGCAGAGGTTGTAACTTCTAATATTATTGCTGAGCTGCGCGAAGAAGAAGCTGAATATTATGGCTTGGATTCGTTTGCCAAGGGCTCTAGAGAGCCAATACCTTCGAGAAATGCAAATCCGAGAAGACCAGGTGGCACAAACAAACGTAGTCAGGGTTATGGCAATGTAGATTTAAGGGTGCCCGCTAGTGCTGGATATGGTGATGGTGGAGTTGCTGGCGGCGTGGCAGGTGGAGTCGCCGGTGTTGCTGGCGGTGCTGGCGCGGCGACCGATGACGGAGCAGCGGAGGCAGCAGCAGACGCAAAAGCAGCCGCATATGCCATGCTAGATGAACCTGTAGCAGGTTCTCACGCAAGGCAAGATAATGCTTCTAGTGGATATGGCAGTTACGATGAGTATGCAATGTCTCACGGTCATACACCTGCAAACGCTCCAAGTCCTGCTCCAGATCCCAATAAAAATACTGCCTACGGGTACCAAGGCGTGCTAGAGAATGCTAGAACCGGAGAACGCATTGCGCTAGACTATAAAACCATGACGGTCGGACGCGAAACATATTGCGATATTTGTATTCCAGACGGAAGCGTTTCTCGCAATCATGCAAGACTTGAGATGGACGAAATGGGCAACTGGGAAATTGAAGACCTAGGCTCTACTAATGGAACAAAAGTTAATGGACGGCCAATATCTAGATCCAAGCTCAGATTTGGCGATCAGGTTACTTTTGGAACAACTGTAATGATCTTTCAGAAAGGATAACCCTTGATAGACGTTGCACTTTGGATTGGGAGAATTCTCCTAATTGCTTTGCTCTACTTGTTTTTGTTTGCTGTAATGCGCACGGGCATCGGACTTGTGAAAGACCAACGCCGCAAGGAGCATGGGTGGAATGTTAAGGTCGAGCGTGGTCCTAAAGAGCTTCTGGGCGTTAAAATAAAAGTATCTGGACCTGTTGTGGTGGGCAGATCCCCTGGAGCCGACATAGTAATCGGCGATTCTTTTGTGTCTGGCAAACACGCCAGATTTATGATTAATGGCAAAGATCTGATTGTTGAAGATTTGCAATCCACCAATGGAACTCTGCTAAATGGGCAGAGATTATTGCAGCCAACTATCCTTCGCAAAGGCGATGAAATCACAATCGGAGATGTAGCAATCAAGGTGGGGAGGGAATGAGTCCCAAAAACCAACGCACGATGCCCATACAAGTTGGCGCAAGAACCGACGTAGGTTGTGTGCGAGAACAAAATGAAGATTCTATGCTTGTAAAGACTCCACTTTTGGTGGTGGCTGACGGTATTGGGGGGCAAGAGGCTGGCGAGGTCGCAAGTCAAATTGCTGTTGAAACCATGGAAGAGGAAGCTCCTCTTGTGGCAGATGCGCAAGCATTAGGCAAGGCTGTTAAAGAGGCCAATCGCTCTGTGTTAGAGGCAGCTAGCTTGGGTAGGGGTCGTCCTGGAATGGGAACTACACTCACGGCAGCCGTGATTGATGGTTCTGCAATGATTGTTGCGCAGGTCGGAGACTCTCGCTGCTACAGAATGCGCGGAGGTGAGCTCGAGCAGCTAACTCACGACCATTCGCTTATAGCTTCGCTTATCGAAACAGGACAGATTACCGAAGAAGAGGCAAAAACTCATCCTTCCAGATCAATTATTACCAAAGCTCTAGGGTCAGATCCAGATATGGTTCCAGATTTATTTGAGTTTGACGTTAAAAAAGGCGATCGAATAGTTTTGTGCTCCGATGGTTTGCACGGAATGATCTCTAAAGATGAGCTAATTGATGCTTTGCAAAATGTGGAAAACCCACAAATGGCAGCCGATAAGCTTGTGGAGCTTGCCAAAGCGCACGGCGGAATGGATAACGTGACCGTTATTGTGGCAAACATTGATGATGTTCGCCAAATGAGCGACGTGGCACTTGCCTCAAAGAAGAAGCGCAAGTGGTCGGTGGTAGTGTTTGCGATAGTTGCTGTATTGCTTATTGGCTGTGCTATTGGAGGGCTCGGGCTTTATGTTAAAAACTCTGCCTTCCTTGTGAGCGAAAACGGATTCGTGTCTCTTTATAAAGGTCGCATGGATTCTCTAGGACCTATGGATTATAAGGAATTTGTGCGAAATACGGGAGTGCAAACTTCTAAGCTTCCAGATATTACGTCTCAAAAGTTGGAAAGTGGTATTCAGTTTGACACGCTAGACGAGGCTGAAAGCGTTGTTAAAGACTACGAAATCCAAATGAAGGCAACGGATAATATTGCGTCGGGTCAATCGCAGGCGGCAGGTTCGGGCTCGGGCTCAGGCTCAGCTAGCGCCACTACCGAATCAGCCTCTAGCTCAGGCGAACAAAATCAGCAATCTCTCGATGGAGCACAGGGAGACTAGCAGATGTTTAAGTGGAGAACCACAGAACTTTACTTAATCTTGGGTGCCACACCTGTTTTGGCACTTATTTTTGTTATGTCTGCAATCACTGCTGGATCGGACTTAACACTCGAGGCATTTGCAGTCCCTATTGGACTTTTTGTTGCATTTGTGGGTTCTCACTTTGTTATATGCAAACTCGCACCAAACTCGGATAATGCAATTTTGCCTATCACTTACGCTTTGTCTGGCATAGGAATTGCTTTCGTGTTCAGGCTTGCTCCAAAACTTGCTGTAAACCAGCTTATGTGGTTGTTTGCGGGTATTGCCCTTATGCTAATTACACTTGTGCTGGTGCGTTCAATTTCGGAACTGGCGCGATACAAGTATACAATCATGATTTTTGGCATCTTATTAATGCTGCTTCCAGCCGCAGTAGGTGTTGAACACTACGGCTCCAAAATTTGGATAAGCATAGGCGGAATGTCTTTTCAACCAGGAGAGATTGCAAAGATACTTATAGTGCTCTTTTTAGCGGCATATATGGCAGATAACCGCGAGATGCTCTCGGTATCACAGCGCAAGGTTGGCAAAATCTATATCCCAGATTTTAAGACACTCTTCCCCTTGCTTTTTATGCTAGGCATCACGCTTTTGATAGTTGTTTTTGAAAAAGACCTAGGTAGCGCCTTGCTATTTTTTGGACTTTTTCTAGTAATGATTTATGTATGCACAGGACGCATAAGCTACGTGATAATTAGTTTGTTGCTTTTGTCGCTGGCTGCAGTTGCGCTTTATTTTACGATGGCGCATGTGCGTTCGCGTGTAAATATTTGGATAAACCCCTTTGACTACGCTCAAGATCAGGGTTATCAGCTGGTCCAAGCCCTTTATTCTATGGCAGATGGAGGACTTTTTGGAACTGGTATTGGAAGAGGCATGCCAACAACCATTCCAGTTGTAGAAAGCGATTTTATCTTTGCTGCAATGGCTGAAGAGATGGGTCTTTTGGGCGCGTCAGCCGTGCTTTTGCTGTTCTTGCTATTCTGTATAAGAGGCTTTGCAACTGCCGCTCGAGCCAGGCGAGACGTTGATGCGTTTGCCGCAGTTGGGCTTACGGCTTCCATATCTTTTCAGGCGTTCGTTATTGTTGGAGGCGTTACTGGGCTTATCCCCCTAACGGGTGTTACATTGCCCTTTATGAGTCAAGGCGGTTCGTCTTTAATTGCGAGCTTTATAGTTGTGGGACTTTTGCTTCGCACGGGAGATGACGGAACAGGCATAGGCACCGAGATTACCATGGTTTCTCGCGGTCTAAACTCAACCGGAGCGCTTGGACGTGTTGCTTTGGGCAAACGCCTTACGCGCATCTTGATAATGTTCTCGATTTTGTTTGCGCTGCTAATTGCAAACTTAACAAATGTGATGATTGTTCGTGCCGATACAATCCAGCAAATGCCTAGCAATAATCATACGCTCTCTAAAAATGAGAAAATTCAGCGCGGCTCGATAGTTACTTCTGATGGGGTTGTGCTGGCTAAGTCTGTCCAGCAATCAGACGGATACTATGCCCGCGAGTATCCACAGGGCGACCTTGCGTCTCATGTTGTTGGATATTATTCAACGCGTTATGGAACTTCAGGCATTGAGTCTTCGCAAAATGTAACCTTAACGGGTAATAAGGACTTCTCAACTTTGTCGGGAGCAGTTACGTCTTTGTCGGGAGGTTCTAATCCAGGCAACGATGTAACGCTTACAATTAACTCCACAATTCAGCGAGCTGCGCAAAACGCACTTGGCGACAAAGCTGGAGCCGTGGTTGTAACCGACCCCACAACAGGTGAAGTTCTTGCGTTGGCATCGTCTCCAACATACAACCTAGAAGATATAGATCAATATCTCAGTGGCTCTAGCAACAGTGATGCCTTGTTCAACAGAGCGACCCAAGGTCTTTATACGCCAGGTTCTACCTTTAAGACCGTAACGCTAGCAGGTGCAATTGACCAGGAGATAGCAACGCTAGATACAACATATAGCTCACCCGGTTCTATAGAAATTGGTGGAGGCAAAATCACAAGTGCTAACGAGAGCAGCTTGGGTAATGTTTCTTTGGCAAGGGCCTTTGCATACTCGAGCAATGTTGTATTTGCTCAAGTGGGAGACGAGATGGGCAGCGAAAATCTTGTAAATGCGGCTAAGGCTTTTGGTTTCAATACCGCAATTGATACAGACTTTGGTATCGCAAAATCTCTAATGCCGGAGCCAAGCGAGATGACACAGTGGGAGACCGCTTGGTCGGCTGTAGGTCAGCCGGTTGGAGAGCATGCAAGTCCAGCGGGCCCTCAGGCAACTGTTATCGAAATGTCTATGGTAGCCAGTGCCATTGCCAATAATGGCACAGTTATGACTCCACATGTTGTTAAAAATATTTCTAGCCCTCAAGGTGCTATTATGAGTACAACGAATAGTTCCATACTGTCGCAGGCTTGCTCAGCAAATGCCGCAGAACAGGTTAAAGAGGCAATGCGCCAGTGCGTTGAGTATGGTACAGGTCAGGCTGCTGCAATAGAGGGCGCTGATGTGTATGGCAAAACCGGAACTGCGCAAACAAGTGCAACTACAGATAACTCATGGTTTATTGGAACAGCAGAGGCAAATGGCAAAAATGTGTCGATTGCAATTGTTGTTGAAGATACAAGCGACGCAACAACCGGCAGGGCGGCTGAAATACTCCGAACCTCACTACAAACGTTGGGAGCGTTGTAGAATTATGGTAGACTTCAAACTTACCGCAAATGCGGACGACTGAGGGGATGACAAGTTGATTAATAAAGTAATAGCTTCCCGATATCGCATAATCGAGAGAGTTGGAATTGGTGGAATGGCCGAGGTCTACAAGGCTCAAGACGAGGTCTTGGGCAGAGTGGACGCGGTAAAGGTTTTGTTGCCTCAATTCGCCTCCGATCCAACATTTGCAGCTCGCTTTAGGCAAGAAGCACAGGCTGCGGCAAATCTTAACAGTCCATACATAGTTGGCATCTATGACTGGGGTCTTGACGGTGATACTTACTACCTAGTAATGGAGTACATCAAAGGCGTAGATCTTAAGACAGCAATAACCCAACGCGGAGCAATTGGGCAGCGCAAAGTGGCTCAAATTGCTTCTCAAATTTGTGCTGGTCTTGCAGTGGCTCATAACAATGATGTAATTCATCGCGATATTAAGCCTCAAAATATTATGATTCAGCCTGATGGCAACATTAAGATCATGGATTTTGGCGTTGCTAGAGCAGGCAACTCAACTATGACACAAACTGGTTCTGTGTTAGGAACTGCAAATTATGTTTCGCCTGAGCAGGCTCAAGGCAAGGTGCCCACGGCTGCATCTGATCTTTATTCGCTCGGCGTGTTGATGTATGAGGCGGTTACAGGCAAACTTCCATTTGAAGGAAGCGACGCAATTTCTGTAGCACTAAAGCAGGTGCAAGAAACACCTGTTCCTCCAAGTCAAATTATGCCGGATATTGATCCTGGACTTGAGGCTATCATTCTCAAAGCAATGGAAAAAGATCCTCTTGCTCGTTTTGAATCTGCTGAGGAAATGCGAAATGCCATCAACAACTATATAAATGGCAACCCAGTAAATATTGGAGCAACAACCCAGGTTCTAAATGGTGGAGGAACAACAGCGGTTTTGCCAATTGGAGTTGGTGGAAGCACTACTGCAGTTATGTCTCCCATGAATGGGCAAAATCAAAATAGCGCACCCAAACGTGGCGACAATGGAAAAAATAAGAAAAAGAAGATGTCTAAGGGCAAAAAGGCCGCTCTTATTATTGCTATTATTGCAGCTATAGGAATTATAGGCGGCGTCGTGTATGCCATGGGAGGACCGCAAGCTGTTCCGGATCTTTCTGGTATGACGGAGACAGAAGCTAGAAATGCAATTACAAAAGCGGGATATACCATAGGAGATGTTACTAAAGATTATAGCGATACAGTGGCGTCAGGCAAAGTTATGAAGCAAGACCCAAGTGCCAAAACTGTTGCTGAGAAAAATAGTAAGATTAGTATTGTTATCTCGCAGGGCGTAAAGCCGCCGAATAAGGTTGTTGTGCCGGATTTATCGGGCATGTCGGCTGAACAGGCTGGCTCGGAGCTTAAGAAGCTAAACCTTGTAAGTGCAGTAGGCGATGCAGTTTATAATGATAGTGTTGATGCGGGCAAAGTTTGCAAGCAAAGCGTTTCTGCAGGTACAAGTGTAGATGAGGGCAGCACGATTACGTTCTATCTTTCACTAGGGCCTGAGATGATTAGTATTCCTAATGTTGTAAACGATGGAGAGTCGAGCGCTAAGTCGGAATTGCAGAATGCTGGCTTTTCTGTAAAGACAACATATTCGTATAGCAGCACCAAGGAATCTGGCATTGTAATTTCGCAAAGCAAGACTGGCACGGCTGCAAAGGGCACAACGATTACGATAGAGGTTTCTCAGGGACCTGAGCCTACTAAGAAGCAAGATTCTAGCAGTTCTGGCAGTGGAAGCTCTAGCTCGGGGTCTAGTTCTGGATCGAGCTCGGGATCGGGGTCTAGTTCTGATAGTAGCTCAGGTTCTGGTTCGAGCAGCAGTTCGTCATCGAACTAAGAATTGTGTAGCGTGTTTTTGTTTGTGAGTTTAAATTGCGCTCTGTTGAAAACTGGTAGCGGTTGATTGCGGCTAGTTGTGTTTGGGTTGTGACTGATAGCAACTGGACTGAGATTGGGCTTGTGTTTAGCCCATAACAAGTAGCGGTATTTGCATTTAGTTGCAGTTAATTGCTTGAGCACAACATCTCACAGACAAGAACACTGATTTATCTCAACATTGGTAGCTTGTGCGCTATACTGTTTCATTGCATTGTCGCTGCAATATATAAGCGGCAGCTGCGGGGCGTGCCCGAGTGGCGGAACGGCAGACGCGGAGGTCTCAAAAACCTTTGTCTTCGGATGTGTGGGTTCAAATCCCACCTCGGGCACCAATTCAAACAATTCCTCTAGGTGATCTTATGAATCTCATACAGCACATCTACTCAAATATTGTGCTTATCACCGGACATTATGGATGTGGAAAAACCAACCTTTGTGCAAATATGGCTATAGAGCTTGCTAACGCAGGGGTTGAAGTTAGCATTGTTGATCTTGATATAGTTAATCCCTACTTTAGAATTTCTGATTATACTTTGGAGCTCGAGCAGCTTGGGATTAAAATGATTGCTCCTAATTTTGCTGGAACTACACTTGATACGCCCTCGCTTGGTCCACAAATTCAAACTGTGATGGAACGCGCTGCTTGTGCGGGCGCAGATAGTGCGTTTGTGCACGGAGATGAGCTGCAAGGTGGTTTGCAGGGTAGTGTTTTGAACGCTGGCACTCAAAATATCGACAGCGTTGTTTTGGTTGATGTTGGTGGGGATCCAGATGGAGCAACGGCCCTAGGTCGCTATGAAAAAATAATTTTGCAGGCAAACTATCAAATGTTTTATGTAGTGAATCAGCGGAGGTTCCAAACTTCAACAGCAGAAGAAGCACTAGAGTTAATGCATCAAATTGAACAAATAAGTGGACTTAGTGCAACGCATATAGTGGGCAACACGCATCTAATGGAGCATACCACGGCAGATATTATTGTTGAATCGTGCGAGTATTCTAAAGACGTGGCTTCAGCTGCTGGTTTGCCGCTGGAATTTATTACTGCTCCTCGCAAATTGGGCGCTGGGATGGAGCAAAAGATTAACGATAAAATTCCTGTCTTTTTGGTTGACAAATATGTGGGTTTTACTTTGCCTTAGAGCAGTAGATCATGCGCTGCTTGTTCACTTTTAAATCTGATACTGCAATCGCTATCTTGGGCAAATGCCAATAATGGAAGCGTCCCATACCATACAATATGTTTGTCAAACACAGCTAATCCTGCGTGCTCAATTTTGCTATCAAAAGAAATAGGCACATTATACTTTCCAAATATTGTCTTTACATTAGGGTCTGTTTCTTTTGCTAGGATACATGAAATCTTCATACCTCTTTCATGAGCCTCTTTTAGAGAACCTATTATTAGTTCAAGTGCTTTATATGAAGCATAAGGAGCAATAATATCAATAGACGATGCAGCGTTTTCATACTCTCTAAAAGTATATGCGTAGATTCGTCAAAACACACAAAGTCAGCATTTCTTTGTTGCGTGTCCGTATTGTTTGTTGCGATATCTGAAGTGTCGTTATAGTATGGTTCATATCCAAGTTTTGCATAAGTTTTAAGACGTTTTTTATACATGCGGTCAAACATTGGAATACAAGAGTCTACGTAGTCATAAATCTTAACTTCTGTTTTGCCTGCTTCAGTTCTATGCAAACGTCCTGCCTGTTGTATTACATTTCCATCCCACGATATGGGTGTAGACAAAAATAATGTGTTGAGAGAAGATGCATCAAAACCCTCACCCAAATAGCTTTCGGTTGCAACAATAACAGAAGGCATATCTTTAATTTCCTCAATTGCTTCTGCAAGACGTTCGCGTCGCATACGAGCTGTTCCTTCACCAACGAGCAGATGCACCTTATGATTGATTGATTTTTGCCTCCCCCCCCCAATTTGTCCTATAACGTGACGTTTACGTTTGCTTTGTTTTACAGACGGAGTTAGGAGAGGCTCAGCTTGTTCTTTGATGGTTAAAAAGTTTTGAAGTCTATCTACCCACTGTGCGATAAGTGCAGTTTTAGGCACGATAACAAGTGTAGGGATATGTAACTTTGCAATAATATATGCGGCGATAACGGTCTTTCCAAACCCAGTAGGCGCTGATAAAATTCCGTTTTGATATTTAAGCAAATTATTAACTTTTTCTTTAGTTGTACTTTTGGATGTTACTACATCTAAATTAGAAACATTTTCCATATGTTCATAACGGTTTAGCAACCATTGACTTTTTTGAAACATAAAACTCCTCTTGTGGGTGCATAGAAGCATCATTGTTAGTTGGTGAACAAATTACGATTCTTTCATTTGAGCTGCACGAAACCGGTTCAACAACTTTAATAAGGGTATATAGTGCCTCATCAAAATGTGCATATTTTGGAAGTTCTTGCTTCAAGATGTCCTCTTAAATGTGCAGGCTAATAATTTAGTTGTGAGCAAAGGTATTTAAACACAATTTATTGTATAGGATTTTGATTATTAAGGGTTAGAGACTTATCTATCTGTTTTCAAACTTAATGCAACTGTTGCGGTTAGTTTGAAATGTTGCGGTTAGTTTGTGAAGTCACGTTTGCTTTCATGCCCTCCCGTATCGATAGCTTTTAAAAAATTATTTTTGTTTAAACATCAGATTTGTGGTGCGGGGGTGGTATTCTTAAGTATGGGTAATTGCACAGTGTGGCTATGCATAATTACAAATGAATTATGGGTTTCACCACGTGCAGCCTATGAGTTTTTAGAGGGTGGTTATAATGAAACATAAACAGAGTACAAAACAGAAGGATAAAAAAACTGCCGCAGCAAATTTTGCTATAGCAACTACAACGCTCATTATGGTTGCTACTATTGTGTGTCTGCAAGTTTTTCTTCCAAATGTATTGCATACATCTGAAGTCGCTGGCATCGATGAGCTAGACGCAATAAACAATGTTTCGACTAGTGAGCAAAGTGAAGATATGCTCACTAGTGCAGACAAAACCTCGCAAGAATCAGACTCATCAAACACAAACACTTTAGCTTCTCAGCTAGATGAAGAGACTTCAAGATATCTTTACGAAACCACACAAGATGATGATGGCAGCAAGATGCTTGCACATAAAATAATTCTAGCTATAGACAAGGACGCAGATGAGCAACAAGTTAAATCTAACATCGAATCACAAGGTTACAAAGTTGCAGAAACTCTAGTTCCATCAGACACAGAAGATGGCGCAGTTTTATCTGTGGAACTCCCTCTAGATAAAAGTGTCGAAGACTCAATCGAACAGTTGTCGGCACAAGATGGAATAGAAAACAGCGAACCCGATTACTTGTATGAAGTAGAAGACAGCATCACATCCGAGGATCAAGAAGCAACTCTTGCGGCGTATAGTATCAACGACAAATATGCTAGCGAGCTATGGGCTCTAGATGCAACAAATGCATACAATGCATGGGATATAACTAGGACTAATAAGCAGGTTTCGGTTGCAATTATCGACACAGGCGTTGACTATGACCATGAGGATCTTGCAGACAATATGGTTGCTACATATTATGCGGCGTCTACAGGAAGCTATGGCAGTGATACCGAGCACCATGGATCTCACGTTGCAGGCATTGCAGCTGCAAAGTGCAACAATGGCTTGGGAGTAGCTGGAATTAGTTATGATGCAGGAATAGTTGGTATAGATGTAAGCTATAGCGACAGCAGTGGAAACGAGTATATGACAACGGCGAGCCTACTCACGGCTTATTATTACATAATTGCATATCAAAGCACATATAACATTAGGGTTGCAAACATGAGTTTGGGTCACTCTAATGGAACGATGAGCACACAACTCGCTTCTTTAATTGACAAGGCCGAGGATAAGGGAATTATTACCGTTTGTGCCGCAGGCAATAATGACGACACTGATCCAGATCCTCCATATGCTCACTGGCCATCAGATTATGAGTCGTGCGTTGGCGTTATTAATGTTGGTCGCAAAATTACTGGTTATAATTTTGACTGGAGTACTTGGTCAATCGTGCCTGTATATGGAAAGGGTTACGAGAGAGATTCAAGTTCTAACTATGGCGAAGGCAAGAACATAAGTGCCCCTGGAACAGATATATATAGCACAACATCAGGCACTAGCTACGCATCTTATACGGGCACATCGATGGCTTCTCCATATGTTGCTGGTCTTGCTGCACTAGTATTTGCTGCAAATCCAGATTTGTCTGTTAGCCAGTGCAAAGATATTTTGTATTCAACTGCTACTGACATGGGCGATACCGGCTTTGACACAGGATATGGTTGGGGACTTATAAATGCAGAAGCCGCAGTTAAGAAAGCTAAAGCGGGGGGCGAAACCCATCTGTGGACTTCTGAGGAAATTGAAGATAAATCGTATTGCAAGTTAACGCGCTACACATGTAGTTATTGTGGCGACACATACGATGTTAAAGTTGAGCATAATTATGAGTCTCAGGTGATTCAAGAGCAAACATGTACGCAGGATTTGATTTTGCGCTATACATGTTCTACTTGTGGCGATACATATGACGCTACATCTACAACTCCAGGGCACCAATGGGGAAGTAGTGTAGTTACTAAGGAGGCTACGTGCACTCAAAAGGGCGTGTTAACCAAAACATGCTCTGTTTGTGGAGTGGTAGAAACAGAAGACATTGCTCTTTTAGAACATAGCTATTCGGAGGGTGTTGTTAGTAAAGAGCCAACTTGTGAAGATGAGGGCGAAACCACCTATACTTGCTCTGTATGCGGCGCAACTAAGATCGAAGCAATTGCCGCTACTGGGCACAACTACGAGCTGCAAACTAAGGAAGCAACTTGTGTTGATACAGGCTATAAGAAAAATGTTTGCACAGTTTGCGGTAATATTGAAAGCGATGAGACAATTCCTGCGCTAGGGCATAAGTATGAGTCTAAAGTTACCAAAGAGGCGACATGTGTTGAGAAAGGTGAGATTACATATACTTGCTCTGTTTGCGGAGATAGTTATACAAGTGCTGATATTGACGCAACAGGTGTGCACGTTTTTAGAAATCCTCCAGATACAAAAGAGCCAACTTGCACCGAGGCAGGTGAAACTACCTACACATGCACAATGTGTGGGCTAATAAAGACAGTGCCCATTACTGCAACAGGTCATAGCTATGAGTCTAAAGTTACCAAAGAGCCAACTTGTGTAGGCGAGGGCGAAACAACTTACACTTGCACAATGTGCGGAGCATCTAAGACTGAAAGCATTGCGGCTCTAGGGCACAACTATGAG
>CAVLCC010000044.1:0-16934 GCA_963661535.1 Senegalimassilia sp. | reverse complement strand
ATATTTACTTATAACTAATAATAAACCCAATATTGATTTTTTAGATATTTATATGTCTAAAACTTTTCACGTGAAATTTAATTCTGTGTTTGATGTAATGTTATTGTATTTTAATTTTAAAAATTTTATTTTTATATAAATATATGTATACTTATAACATATTCTTTTAATCAAAACTTTTCACGTGAAAATTATTAAGATATTGTACAAAAGTAAATGAATGTTTTTGTGACCAAAAAGTTAAAAGATAAAATATATAATTTAACAGGAAAATATTTAAGTATAGTTAGCTAATTAAAAAAATTAGGTACTTAAGTATGTAACCTATATGACATTATTAAGAGAAATATGAAATAATTTGTTTAATTTTGAATTATAAATTAAGAAAATATATAAACGAAAATACTTAAGTGAATATCTATAGAGATAGTAGTACTAGATAGTTTAAAAAAATAAAAAGTAATTATATTTATCTACTAGACATTTAATTTTAAACAACAATATAATATAAAAATAACCTATTAGATACTTATATTTTTAAAAAATAAAAATTTAAAGTCCTGTGTTAAAATAAATATATATTGTAAATTTTGTAAATAAGCATAATTATTTCTGCTTGATAATATCTTATTAAAACAGAAATGATAATAATTAAGATTTAGATAAATAGAATAATAATCAATATATACAAGACATTTCACGTGAAAAGTTTCTTTTAGCGATTTAATATAAAATTCTAAACAATTATTATTGAGCGGGATTTATACTATTATACGTAAATAAAATAATGTGGAACAATAGAGGTAAATATGGCAGCCACAGTCTTTGCAATTATGAATCAAAAAGGTGGAGTGGGAAAATCCACAACATCAATAAATTTGTCAGCTGCATTGGGACAAATGAAAAAGAAAGTTCTACTTGTAGATTTAGATCCACAAGGAAATTCAACAAGCGGTATAGGTGGACAAAAGATCACTGATAAAGGGTGCATATACGACGTCCTTTTAAATGATGTACCTATAGAGAATATTATTCAGGACATAGATACTAGAAATGTGGATTTGGTTCCAGCTACTATTAACCTTGCAGGGGCCGAAGTGGAACTAGTGTCTGTTATAGCTAGAGAGACAAGACTCAGAGACGCTCTAAAACCTCTTTTAAATAAATATGATTATGTGATAATTGACTGCCCACCTTCTTTAGGACTTTTAACAATCAATGCTCTTACAGCAGCAAATAGTCTGATAATTCCAATTCAATGTGAGTACTATGCGCTTGAGGGAGTGTCAAAACTTGTTGAATCTATGAAACTTGTCAAAAATCATATGAACCCTGACCTAGAAATATTTGGAATACTACTTACAATGTACGATAAGCGAACATCTTTATGTTTGCAGGTCTCAGAAGAAGTAAAAAATTATTTTGGAAAGCAAGTTTTTAAAACGGTAATTCCTAGAACAGTAAAACTTGCAGAAGCACCAAGTTATTCACAATCGATAATTGATTATATGCCAACATCAAAAGGAGCTCAATCATATATGGACTTGGCAAAGGAAGTGATTAAACGTGGCTAAAGGTGGACTTGGAAAAGGATTAGATTCTTTAATTGGAAATGCCGCGGCAGAAAGCGGTAGCAATACGGTAGTTAGTGAAGTTCATATTTCTAAAATTACACCCAATCCAGATCAACCTAGATCTCATTTTAATCAAGAGAAGATAGAAGATCTTTCTAATTCAATTAAAAAAGATGGTTTGCTTCAGCCAATTATTGTGCGTCCATTTGGAGATGGATACC
Source organism: Senegalimassilia sp. (assembly GCA_963661535.1). Taxonomy (GTDB): domain Bacteria; phylum Actinomycetota; class Coriobacteriia; order Coriobacteriales; family CADBOM01; genus CAVLCC01. The sequence goes on along the minus strand of CAVLCC010000044.1, from coordinate 15,139 downwards.
AAATTGTAGCTGGAGAGAGAAGATACCATGCTTGCAAAAAAGCAGGATTAGAAACGATCCCTGTAAGAGTTGTAAGTATGAGCGACTTGGAGTCTCAAGAAATTGCACTTGTAGAAAACCTACAAAGAGATAACCTTAATCCAATTGAAGAAGCATGGGGATATAAACGTCTCATGGATCTAGGTAATTATAAGCAAAAAGATATTGCAAGAGCAATTAGCAAAAACGCATCAACAATTTCAAATGCTCTAAGACTATTAGATTTGCCAGAAGATATTCAAGAAATGATGTTTGATGGCAAGATAACTAGTGGTCATGCAAGAGCAATTTTATCTATTCCTGTTGAGGAGGAAGATAAAAGAAAACAACTAGCTCAAAAAATTGCGAACGAAGGATTATCTGTACGCGACACAGAAAAAATAGCCAAACTGTATTCTATCCAAGGTATTCCAAAAGAAGGAAAACCTGCAACTCCAAAATCATTTAAACTTGTTGCAAGAAGACTTAGAAAAAAACTTGACGCACCCGTAAAGGTTAAAAGCTCAAGAGGGAAAAATAAAATAGAAATAGAATTTACAGATGAAGAAGATCTAAAAAGAATATTTGAGAATATAACACAAGAAACAAATAACGAAGAAAATGATTTATAGAACAGCTAGAAAAAAGGACGAACAATGAATAATAGTAAACTTGCAATGATAGGAGCCTTTATAGGTTTTTCTGTAGCACTATCAGTTATTCTTATAAGCAACAAACAATTAAAAAAAGAAGCAAGTGACCAATTGGGAGCTGTGTTAAAGAGCACTAAAAAAGTTGTGAAACATTATAGAAATGCTACACAACTTATTGCTCCAGAGCAATATCAAGTAACAGAAAATAAAACAGAAGTAGACTCTGCTTGGGATAATGTTATATCTACTAATATTAAACACCAAGAAGAATCAGAAACAGCTTCGTAACAAATATTGCAAAACGCTATATTCAAAATTTCAAATAAAACAAACTAATTATGCATTATTTTGAGTAAGCTGTCCACAGGCCCCTGCAATATCACTACCTTTAGAGTTGCGAATTGATGTTTCTATTCCACTAGCGTTTAGACAGTTGCAAAAATACTCAATACGGAGTTTTTTAGAAGGCTTATAACCAGTCTCACTAATTTTATTTAGTGAAATAAGATTTACATGACACAACATACCATGACAAAAATCAATTAGAGCATCTAACTCATCATCTGTGTCGTTTACACCATTTATCATAGTATATTCAAAGGTAGGTCTGCGTCCTGTTGCTTCAGAGTATGAACTAATTGATGCGCGCAGACGCTCTAAATTATAATTGCGAACATTTGGCATAAGTTTATTACGAGTATTTTGCACAGCTGAATGTAGAGAAATTGCCAAAGTGAATTGCTCGTGCTCTTTAGCTAGCTTTGCAATAGCTGGAACAATACCACAAGTTGAAATTGTTATATGTCTAGCACCAATACCAGCGCCATTTTTAGAATTCATAAATCTTACAGCACCCAAGACAGCATCATAATTTAAAAAAGGCTCACCTTGACCCATCGCAACAGCATTAGTTACGTTGCGCCCAAAATCCAAGGCAACAACTGCAATTTGATCAAAAATCTCGCCCGGCGCAAGGTTTCGCTTAAATCCACCTTTTCCAGTTGCACAAAAGGCGCAGCCCATACTGCATCCAGCTTGAGTTGAAAAACAAACTGTTAGTCTATTATTACTAGGAATTCCAACAGTTTCAACAACAGTTCCATCTGCAAAACCAACAAGATATTTTCGCGTGCCGTCTAAAGATACAAATTTCTTTAAAACACTCGGGCTATATAAAGGGTAGTCTTTTGAAAAAACTTCCCTGTGCTTCTTAGACAAATTAGTCATCTCATCATATGACGAGGCATGCTTTTGATAAATCCACGTCTCTAGTTGGTCAACCTTATACTTTGGCATATTTAGTTGTTGTGCAATTTCAACCAAACCATTGTGGTCAAATGCTTTAATGCCAGCAATTTCGGGAAGAGTTCTGCTCATAAAAATTCCTTTGTTATAAACCTATGTTATAGATAAATAGCATATCTAAAATATGCATTATGTATTAAGTAATTTATAGCATCTGGTTGCTTTAAGAATATTGAGCCCAAGTGCGTCATGCAATCTTTTGCGTAGAAATTTTCAAATCACTTGCAACTATGCACTTGACGTTTTCGCCTAAACTGTCAAAAACTAATACTAAAAACAAGAAAACTGCACTACTATAGCACTAACAATTCACATAAAATAAAGCCCCCGCCCATACAAAACATCAAATATTCACCCAAAATACGCCATTCAGAAAGTTTTCAGAAAAGGAAGTATTTACCTAAAAAAAAAAGAGTCTATAATTCATAGACTAGTGTAGGAATAGACTTACAAAAAAATCTGTTTTGCCTGTAATAAATGTTTTTCTAAATGAGTCTATCAACTTGCGCGGTCGGTAAGGTAAAGGTCAAACGAAAGGATGACACATGAAAGTAAAGCAAAAGTTTTACAAGGACTTGAGAGGGGACATAAAAGCTGAATCTAGCTTAGCAAACCCTCACAAGGCACGTGGAATATTGCTTGCACTTCTATGTATGTTGCTTGCTATTTTGGCATGTTTGCCAACACAAGCACTTGCAAGAGAAGGTCAAGTAAGCGTGCCAGAAGGCAAGGTCCAGCGTGTAGACTGGTCTCGCCTATCAGGACAAGTCCGCTATGACACAATGCAAGACATTGTGCAGGAGGGATTTAGCGCATCTGATACTGTTATCATAGCTAGTGGTAGTAGTTTTGCAGATGCTCTATCAGTTACCTCGCTAGCTGGTTATTATAAAGCTCCTGTTTTGCTCACGGAAAAAGATAAATTATCTGAGCAAACAAAAGCAGAAATAACTAGACTAGGTGCAAAAAAAGCCATTGTAGCTGGCGGTAGCGGTGTTATCACAGACAATGTGGTATCACAAACCGAAAGCTTAGTGGGCAAAGGTAACGTAGAGCGTCTATCGGGTGCAGATCGTTTTGCTACAGTTAACGAAATCTATAACAGTGGCAAAAAACAAAACGCATGGGGCAAAGTTGCAATCGTAGCTAGCGGAAACAATTTTGCAGATGCTTTGTCTATGAGCCCTTATGCTTATGCTAAAAGTACACCAATTTTTCTTACCAACAACGGAACACTATACAATGAGTTTGTTCAAACAATCAAAGAAGATGGATTTGATAGTGTAGTAATTGCAGGTGGAACAGCAGCTGTATCTAAAGAAACAGAAAATGCCCTAACAGCTATAGGCGTAAATGTAACCCGTCTAGCTGGACAGACACGCTATGATACCTCCATAGAGGTAGTTGATTGGTGTATTTCAAACGGACTATGCTATGAGGGTCTAGGCATAGCTTATGGAGAAAACTTCCCAGATGCACTAGCAGGTGGAGCTTTTTGTGGATCTACAGATAGTGTCTTGATGATCGCAAATGAGAACAACTACTCAAAGATCATAGACATACTACAGAAAAACGCATCTTCAATTAAACGCGCATATATATTTGGTGGAAATGCTGTTATTTCTGATAATTTGTATGCAAAATTCCAAGAAGCAACAATTGAAGATAAGACAGATACTAAAAAAGTTACCGGAGAAGACGGTACTTGCGTTGTTGTAGATAAAAACGGCGCAGAGGTAAAAGCAAACGTAACTTATGATAAGGATGGAAACGGAACCTACGTCGCACTTCCAGGTGCTACTATCACCACAAACGATGATGGATCTTATTCTGTAGACCTACCACACGATGCCAAAGGCAAAGATGTAAACGTAAATCTAACAGATAACAAGACAGAAAAACCAGTAGCTACAGGCACTGTGGTTACAGCCACAGATGCTGGCACTAATGTTCGTGGCACAGGTGCAACAGACAGACAAGGAAATGTTGCATTTGCAAAAGATAGTGGAACCACAAACTCTGATGGCAAAACTACAGTCACAGACAAAGATGGAAACACCACAGAGGTAGAAGTTAAGATTGATACCGATGGAGATGGAAAAGGCGATACCCCAGTTCCAGGTGCTAAGGTCACAGTGGACGAAGATGGCAACTACGATGTAGAGCTGCCTGAGGATGCTAAAGGCAAAGACATTGTAATTGACATCACAGATGACAAGAACAACCCTGTAAAAGATGATACTAAAGTTACAGTTACTGATGAAGACGGTAACAAGCGTGGAGAAGGCGAGACTAAAGACGGAACCGTAATCTTTGATAAAGAAACAGGCGTAACCGGTCAAGACGGCAAAGTTACAGTCACAGACAAAGACGGCAAGACTACAGAGGTAGAAATTCAGATTGATACCGATGGTGACGGCAAAGGCGACACTGCAGTGCCTGGCGCTAAGGTCACAGTGGACGAGGATGGCAACTACGATGTAGAGCTTCCTGAAGATGCCAAACACCAAGATGTGGTTATCAAAGTTAAAGATGACGACGGAGATCCTATTAAAGATGGCACCAAGGTTACAGTTACTGATAACGATGGTGCTGAGCGTGGCACAGGTGAGACCAAAGACGGAACCGTTATCTTTGATAAAGGCACAGGCGTAACCGGCCAAGACGGCAAGATTACAGTTATTGGTAAATACGACAACCCAGTTGAGGCTACTATAACCTACGATAGCAACAACGACGGTATACCTGATTCACCTATTCCAGGTGCCAAGCTTAGCTATGATAAGGACAACGACAGATATGTAGTTGAGCTGCCTGAGGGCTATGAGAAATCAAACGTTCAAGTTAACCTCATTGATAAAAAACTTAATAAACCAGTAGATGTAAATACAAAAGTAATTGAGACAGACTACAAAGGTAACATTCAAGCTATTGGATCTACCGATAGCAACGGCAATGTTTTGTTCAATGTTGCTACAGGCGTAACAGATGACAAAGGTAAGATTGACGTTATCACTAAAGATGGCGAAGAAGTAACAGCTACTATTACCTATGATCACGACAACAATCCTCTAACCGCAGAACTACCACTTGCTGGAGCTAAAGTTACAGCAAATATCAATGGAGGATACTCGGTAGAGTTGCCTGAACTAGGTAAGGGCAAAAATGTTACTGTTCAACTGACCGGAGAAGACGGAAAAGCTGTAGAAGTAGGAACCAAGGTTAGTGCTGCAGACTATGATGGCAATGACCGTGGAACCGGTGAGACTGATGCAAAAGGCAAAGTTGTCTTTGATAAGACTGAAGCTGCTACAGGCAAAGACGGAACAGCTTCAGTAACTGATAAAGACGGCAACACCACAGAAGTAGAAGTTAAGATCGATACTGATGGCGACGGCATTGGCGACACCCCAGTTCCCGGTGCTAAGGTCACAGTAGATGATGAAGGTAACTACGACGTAGAACTACCTGATGGTGCTACAGGCAAAGACATTGTTATCAATGTTAAAGATGACGAGGGCACACCTCTACATGGCAAAGACGTCACAACAAAAGACTCTGATGGCAACACCAGAGGAACAGGCACAACCGACAAAGATGGAAATGTTGTCTTTGACAAAGGCACAGGCACAACAGGCGAAGACGGCAAGACCAAAGTAACTGACAAAGACGGCAACACTACAGAGGTAGAAGTTAAGATTGATACCAATGGAGACGGCATAGGTGACACACCAGTTCCGGGCGCTAAGGTCACAGTTGATGAAGATGGTAACTACGATGTAGAGCTACCTGATAGTGCTAAAGGCAAAGACATTGTTATCAATGTGGCAGACGAAGATGGCACACCTCTACCTGGCAAAGATGTCACAACTACAGACTCAAATGGCAGCATCAGAGGAACTGGCACAACTGACAAAGACGGAAATGTAGTCTTTGACAAAAACACAGGCGCAACTGACCAAGATGGAAAAACAACCATAATTGGCAAGACTGGTCTTCCTGAGGTTGTAACAGTTACCTATGACAAAGATGGCGACGGAGTTCCAGAGACTCCAGTGCCTGGTGCTAAGGTCACATACGACAAAGAAAATGATAGGTATGTTACAGAGCTGCCTGAGGGTATGGATGACGACACAGTTAAGGTAAATATCACAACTGAAGATCTAAAAGATCCAGTTAAAAATGCAACTGTTGTTAAAACCAACCCAGAAGGTGAAGTTACAGGTGTTGGCAAAACAGATACACAAGGCGACGTTATCTTTGATAAAGACTCAAAGATTGATGGCACCACAGGTACAGATGGCAAAACAGAAGTAACTAACCTAGATGGCGAAAAAATCACAGCAACTATCACATACGATGATGACAATGATCCTTCAACGCCTGAAGTTCCACTTCCTGGAGCTAAGGTTATTCCTACAATTGATGGTGGGTATGATGTAGAGCTGCCAGATATTGCTAAAGGCAAAGACGTAAAAGTCAATCTCAAGGGTGAAGATGGAAAAGCTGTAGATGAGGGTACCAAAGTCACTGCAAAAGACGCAGATGGAAACATCCGCGGTACTGGCACCACCGATAAACAAGGCGACGTTATCTTTGATAAAGGTGAGGCCACAACAGGCAAAGATGGCACAGCTACAGTAACCGACAAAGACGGCAAACAAACAGAAGTTACTGTCACATACGATGATGACAATGATCCTTCAACGCCTGAAGTTCCACTTCCTGGCGCTAAGGTCACAATTGATGAAGATGGTAACTACGACGTAGAGCTACCTGAGGATGCCAAAGGCAAAGACGTTACAGTTAATGTTAAAGATGACAAGGGCAACCCTGTACCTGAGGGCACTGAGGTTACAACCACAGATTCTGATGGCAATAACCGTGGCACAGGCAAGACCGACAAAGACGGAAATGTTATCTTTGATAAGAGCGAAGGCACAACAGACAAAGACGGCAAGACCAAAGTAACCGATAAAGATGGCAACACCTCTGAGGTAGAAGTAAAGATTGATACCAATGGAGACGGCATTGGCGATACACCAATTCCAGGTGCTAAGGTCACAATCGATGAAGATGGTAACTACGATGTTAAGCTACCTGAAGGTGTCGAAGGCAAAGACATTGTTGTCAAGGTAGCAGATGAGGACGGCACTCCTCTGCCTGGCAAAGACGTTACAACCACAGAATCTGATGGCAACAACCGTGGAACCGGCACAACTGACGAAGACGGAAATGTAGTCTTTGACAAAAACACCGGCACAACAGGCTCTGAGGGCAAAACCAACCTAATTGGAAAAGACGGACACACAATTGAGTCAACTGTCTACTATGATCCAAAGGGTACAGGCGACTATGTCCCACTTCCAGGTGCTAAAGTTACATACGACGAAGCAAACGATCGCTATGTAGTAGAGCTACCTGATGGTGCTGAGGATAAAGGCGTTAAAGTTGGCCTTAAAGACCTAACAACGGATAGTGCTGTTGCAGATGGCACAAAGGTAATCACAACAGATACCGATGGCAACATCCGCGGCACCGGCACCACAGTAAGTGGTCTAGTTATATTTAGCACAAGTGATGGCAAGACCGACAAGGGTGGACAGACCATCATTCCTAACCCAAATCCAAATCCTGATACAGATAAGGGCGAAACTGCTTATGTAAAAGCTACAGTTACATATAGCAAAGATGGCACAAACTACCTAACTCTAGCAGATGCTAAAGTGATGGGTACACTTGATGGCAACTATTCAACTGTTCTAAGTGAGCCAGCATTTGGAAACGACGTAAAAGTCAAGCTCCAATATGTAGATGCTAATGGCAACAATCCTAAAGACTTTGGTGCAGGTGTCAGCGTTAGCGCAACCGACTACAACGGCAACAACCGTGGAAGCGAGCTAACTGACTCAACGGGTACAGCTACATTCTTGAAGGCTACAGGTATCACAGATAACACTGATGGTAAAACTGTAGTTATTGGAAAAGATGGCAAAGAGACCGAGGTAACCGTTACCTATGACAAAGATGGCGACGGAATACCTGAGACACCACTACCAGGTGCCAAAGTAACATACGATAAAGACAAAGAAGAATACGTCATTGAGCTTCCTGAAGAAGCTGATGGTAAAGACGTAAAGGTCAAAGTTCTAGATAACGAAACTGGTGACCCAGTAGAGACAGGCACTAAGGTAACCACAACTGATGCAGATGGCAACAACCGCGGTACCGGAACAACTGATGATAAAGGTGAAGTTATCTTTGACAAGCACACAGGTTCAACAGGGGAAGATGGCAAGACTTCTGTTATTGGAAAAGACGGAAAACCAGTTGTAGCAACTGTTATGTATGACAGCGATAACGACGGAGATCCAGAAACCCCACTTTCTGGTGCTAAGGTAACCTACGATGCAGACAAAGATGAATACAACATCGAGCTGCCTGAGGATGCTAAGGGCAAAAACGTTAAAGTTAACCTAACTGGCGAAGAGGATTCAGTTCCTGTAGCAGGCACTACAGTAAATGCAACTGATGCAGATGGCACACATCGCGCAAGTGGCACAACTGATGATAAAGGCGATGTTATCTTTGATAAGAATTCTGGCACAACAGACAAAGACAAAGGCGAGACAGTTATCCCTAACCCAGATCCTGTACCTGGACATAACCCTGATGAGGGCAAAACTGAGACCTCTACTGTTAAAGCTACAGTGAGCTATGATCGCGACAACTCAGGCAAATATGTTGCCCTAGGTGATGTTGTTGTAACAGCTAATGCAGACAAGACATATTCACTAGCACTACCTGCGGCTGCTAAGGGTCTAAGTGTTAAAGTTGAACTTTCATACGTTGACTCAACAGGAACTGTAACTGGTCCTGTGGCAGGTGTAGATGTAGACGCAACTGATGCCGATGGCAACTCCCGCGGCATTGAGACTACAGATACACAAGGTATCGCTTACTTCTTAAATACAAAAGGCGAAACAACAAAGCCTACAGATCCATCAGTTCCAACTGACCCAGAGGTGCCAACTAATCCAACTAACCCAGATGATGGCGGCACAACTGATGTAGTAGACAAAGATGGAAACCTAATTACTGTAAAGATCACATCAAGCGATGATGATGAGACATGGTATGCAGTAGGAGAGGCTACAGTTAGCGTTAGCGAGGAAGGATATAGCATTGTTCTTCCTGCTTCTGCTAAAGGCAAGAGCGTAAAAGTAGCACTTGCTTATCAAAAGAGCGGAAAAGCTCTTGGCAAAGACATAAGTGTTACAGCCCAAGACGCAGATGGAAACCAACGCGGAACTGAGCTAACTGATAAGTATGGTATTGCAACATTCTTGAAAGCAGCTGGAACAACAGACCCTGACAAGGGTGAAACTGATATTCCAAACCCAGATCCTAATCCAGATGCAACACAAGGTGAGACTGCAACAATCAAAGCTAAAGTTGAAGGAACACTAGACAACAAGAATTGGTATGCAGTAGGAGACGTTAAAGTAGCTGCAAAGACTGCTGAGCTATACACCCTAGAGCTGCCTGAAAATGTTAAAGGTGTATCTACTCGCGTAACTCTAAGCTACGTCACAGAAGATGGCACCGTTAAAGGCCAAGTTGCAGGTGTAGCTGTTCAAGCAACAGATTTTGACGGCAACTACAGAGGCACACAAACAACAGACACTTATGGTATTGCAATCTTTTGGGCTACCAAAGGCACAACCACAGATCCAACAGATCCAACTAACCCAGGTGATGGCGGCACAACAGATGTGATAGATCCGCAGACCTCAAGTCTAGTTAGAGCAACTGTTGAGTACAAAGCAACATCAGATGCTGACTACACACCACTAGGTGAAACAAAGGTCACAGCTGTAGAAGGCGAAAATGGCGCAAAGACTAGCTATGATGTTATCTTACCTGCAAAGGCTAAGGGTCTAAGTGCTAGAGTTACGCTTTCTAATATCGATGAAGATGGAAACGTAGAAGGCCCTGTAGCAGACGTGATAGTTAGAGCAACAGACTCAGATAACAACTATCGTGGTGAGGGAACAACAGATGAGCTAGGACAAGTAGAGTTCCTATCCACAACAGGCACAACAACAGATCCTGACAAAGATGGAACTGGCGGCGAGCAAGGTGGAGACGGCGAAGATGGCGGCGACGGCGGCAAAGGCGGCACAACCGAGGTTGTAACTCCTGAAGGCCAAGCAGTACGCGCAACCGTTCAATACCTCAAAGACAACTCCACATGGACAGCTCTAGGAAACGCACAAGTTACAGCTAACGAAGATGGCACTTATTCAGTTTTGCTGCCTGCAGCTGCAAAAGGCTACAGTGTACAAGTTGGTCTAGCTTGGGTAAATGCAGATGGTCCAGATACAGCATTTGGAGCAGACGTAAGCGTTATTGCAACAGATGCTGATGGCAACTATCGTGGCGTTGAGCAAACCAACGAAAGTGGTATTGCAACATTTATGTACAATACTGGCACCACCACAGATCCTGATAAAGAGGGCGAAGGTGGAGACAAAGGCAACACAGGTGGAGGCACAACTGATGTCACAGATCCTGAGACCAAAAAAACTATACGTGCAACCATAGAGTGCGACTATGCAGACGGCGCGGGCTACAAACGTCTAGGAGACGTAAAGGTAACCCTAGAAAATGGCAAGGTATCTCTTGAGCTGCCTGAGGGTGCTAAAGGATACACCACACGCGTAACTCTAAACTACTTAAGTGACGGAGTTGTAGGAGACGCAGCTTCAGGCATTGAGGTTGTAGCCACCGATGCAGATGGCAACTATCGCGGATCCGAGACAACTGATACACAAGGCCAAGTTGTATTCTTAAGATCTGCAGGCACAACCACAGATCCAACAGATCCAACTGATCCAGATGATGGCGGCACAACAGATGTTGTGGATCAAGACGAAAAGACAGTAACTGCACACGTTTCATACCTAGCAGATGACGACGATACATACATCTCACTAGGAGACGTTAAGGTATCTGCTAACGCAACTGCAAATGATGGAGAGACTGCTTATAGTCTAGCTTTGCCAGCAAGTGCAAAAGGTAAGACCATCAAAGCTACTCTTACATACAAAGAGACTGGCAAGCCAGTTGTGGGCGTTGAGGTCAGCGCAACAGATGCCGATGGCAACCTACGCACCACACAAACCACAGATAAATATGGTGAGGTTTATTTCTACAACACAGATGGCACAACCAAACCAGATGGCACAGTAGATGTAATTGGCGAAGATGAGACAGATACAGTAGTAGCTACTGTTACCTACGAGCCAGTTTATAACGCTGGATTTGTGCCTGTATCTGGAGCTTCAATTAGCTACAACAAAGAAACTTCTATATATAACCTTGTTGTTCCAAATGAGGTAGCAGGAAAGACATTTGTTGTAAATCTTGCCTACAAGACCTCAGGAACAGTAATCGAAAATGCTACTGTTGCAGCTACACACCTAGATGGCACAGACAGAGGAAGCCGCACAACCGACTTTGAAGGAAATGCTACTTTCTTAAGATCTGAGGGCACAACAGGAAAAGATGGCACAACAACAATTACAGACGACACCGAAACTGAAGTTATTGCAACTGTAATGTCTGCTCCACAAGGCACAGGCAAAGATGGCAGCTATACAACTAAGGTTTCAGGTGCAAGCGTTAAGGTTACAACTGGAGAAGATGGTCAAGGAAACTGGACAGTAGACCTTCCTTATAATGTAGCTTCTAGAGATGTTCGTGTAGCACTTAGCTACAAAGAAGATGGACAGCCATACGTTGGAGCTTTGGTAGAAGCAACTATCAATGGTTCTTCACGTGGAGAAGACACAACAGATGCAAGTGGTTATGTATACTTCTTAGTAAAAGACATCACCTCTAGCACAAACCTAAGCACAGCTTCTCTAGATATTCCTGCAGATGGTTATACATTTGCCTACAAGGCATATACTCCTTCTATCACACTTACAGACACCCAAACAGGGGATACCTTGGAAGCTGGTGTTGACTACACAATTAGTTATACCAACAACTACAATGCAACAACTAATAGTGCAAAAGCAACTGCTAAGATTGTTGGTAAGGGCAAATACTTCTCAGGAAGATCTATTAAGTTTGATATTGCTCAAGCTGAGCTATCAAGTGCAACTCTAGATAATACAAAGACGCGTATCTATAACGCAGACAACCAATACGTTGGGGTTTCTGGAGATGTAGATAAAAACGTTAAGACCAAAAATGGAGTTTGGGTTAAGTCAAAAGACTATGAGCTACAAGGCAATGTTGAATCTCAAGCTAATGCAGATGGTACCAACCCATCAACAAATACATTGCTAGATGGAAAAGAAACATATGTAGCTAAGGTAGTACCTACTTCTAGCAACTTCAAAGGTGAGCTTCCCTATGATTGGTATATCCACCAAAAGAATATCTCGGGTGCTGCTATTAACCTAGAGAGCACAGGAAATGTCTACGACGTTGCATATCACACTCCAAAGATTACTTCAGTTGAGCTTGCTTATAAGGGGGCTTCTGGAGAAGATGTAGCTGCGCTTTCTCGTGGAAATGAATTTATGTCTTTAGGTGATGAACTAGGAGATAACAAGATATCAAGAAAAGATGTTGGATTTGATAATGTTGTAGTTACAGGCAAAGGCAACTTCTGTGGAACGGCACAAACAGCATATACAGTCACTGCAAAATCAATTGCAGATGATGATGTAGAGATTGTGTCTGATGCAAAAGACTATACTTATGATAGAGAGCAAAAGACTGCTGAGGTTAAAAGTGCTACGTACAATGGTGAAAATGTTAGCTATACACTAGATCAAACAGGTACATCTGGAACAGATGCAGGTGACTATGCGCTGAAACTTACAGGTAATGGCAACTACAAAGACACAAAGACTATTCCTTGGAAGATTAAACCTGCAACTATTAATTCGCTAACTCTAGTCGATGGCACACTAACCTATAACGGTGGAGAACAGACAAAGCGTGTAAATAAAGTTTATGCTGGAAATGTTGAAGTATACTCTACTGAATATAAGATTGAAGGAAACATAAAGGAAAATGCTGGTGACTATACAGCAACAGCCACAGCAACTTCTGGTAACTTCACTGGTTATGCAACTGCTACTTGGTCAATTGGAAAAGCTTCAATTAGCTCTGCCATACAATCTGGAAGCCTAACTTATAATGGTAGTTCTCAAAGTCCTACACTATCAGTTAGTAGCAGCAATGGAGCTACTGCAGAACTAGATGAAGACTATACATTTAGCGCTACATCAGGTCAAGCAACATCTGCAACAAATGCAGGAACCTACACAGGAACAGTCACAGGCAAAGGTAACTTTGAAGGTTCAACAACTTGCACATGGACAATTGCACCAAAATCTCTAACAGATGATATGGTTACTGTACCTAGTAAAACTTATACATATAATAATGGCAATGCAATTACTCCTGATGTAACTGTTATAGATGGTTCTACACCCCTTACAATAGATACAGATTACACTGTTGGTACAGCATCAACTGTTGGAACACATAATGCAGTTGTAACAGGTATAAACAACTATACAGGCACAGTTACAAAGACAAATGCATGGACAATTAACTCAAGCTACCCTACTGATGCTGATACATACTGGATTGCACAAGCTTATATACAGACAGATATAAAACAAGGTAGACACAACGTTGATGGTGTAAGCAGTGATCCTACCACTCTAGAAATGAAGAGATCTAAAGCTCAAATTGATGAAGATATGAAGGTTCTACATGATAAACAAGATAAAACATCTGATGGTATGGATAAAAATGCGCTAACTACTATGTACACAACTTGGATGACCGATGACAGTTATCACCTATACACCCAGTGGAATAACAAGAAAGGTTCTAATGGTGAAAGCGAGACTGCTAAAGTAACAGATGAAAATGCTTATGTAGAGTTCCGTATTATTCAAGTAGGCGAGCATCTAAACACAGAGGGTGATTCTACATCTGGAGATGACTCTGTAATAACATTTATGGCGTGCCATTCGTTGCCTACTGCTCAGAAGATGAATTCCAGTTCTAGTAACTCAGACGGCTGGGGAAATTCTTATATGAAAAATACAGTGATGAAAAATTATGTAGCAAAAGGTTTATCTGGACTTACCTCAGCTGCTATGTATCCATACAAGAAAGTAACAACTGGTTACTATATCAGTTCAAAATCAATTTGGGATGGTGATGTTACAACCACAAAAACTGACCAATTCTGGCTATTGTCTTACAGCGAGATATTTGGAAATTCAAGCAGTTCTTTTGTAGGTACATATTGTAAAGACGAGGGAACCCAATATACTTGGTTCAAAGATAAGATAACTAATATAAAATCTAATAATAAAGCCTTGAAATCTATGGACTTTACCCGACAAGCTTCTGGTGCTTACTCTGATAAATCCTTATACGCGGGTTTCTGGCTTCGCTCGCCGGATATTAACGTCGGCAGCAAGTTCATCTATGTGGGCAACGCTGGCTACTCTGACTCCTTTTCGGCCGGCACAAATATAGGGGTGGTCCCAGCTTTTGCGATGTAATTTTTCTGGAAGCTTATAAGAAGCAATGAGTAATAGACTTTAAGAAAGGAAGATGATATAAAAGCCCCTCGGTTTTTATGCCGAGGGGCTTTTGATAAAAGTCTTTCTGTATCCCTCTTATTTAACTGTTTTAGTTATTTTTGTTTGTGACTCCGCACAGGCTTAAAACCCCCCAATGTTTAAACTTTTTTTGGTGATTTAAAATGAGTATGAATTGGAATAAATCAAACAAGCTAAATATTTTATTTGTATGTGGTGCAATTGTTTTATTAGCAGTTGTTTTTTGTATGATGTTTATTCCATTTAATTCACAGGTTCAAAACTTGCAGTCTAGTGCAACCGAAAGCATTGATGCTAGTGATACTAATTTAGACAGTGAAGAGTTGACTAGTACCAGTACTTTTGACTCAAACAAAGATGATGGTCAAGGCTTAGACTCAGATTTAGAAATCACACATGACATGTATGGCAATAAAATGTTAGCTCATGAGGTAATTGTTACACTCGATAAGGGTGTTGATACAAATGAGTTTGCAACTAACATAGAGC
>CAVLCC010000043.1:0-16955 GCA_963661535.1 Senegalimassilia sp. | reverse complement strand
TTAAATAACTTGTGTATCATATAATTACAAGGTGGTAAGCACAAGGCAAGACCACATTAAATGCTAAGGAGAGCATGAAAATGGCACAAGTTACTTACAATCAAGCAGGTTATATCGGACAGTCAATGTCAGTTAGAGCTCGTGCAGCTTACAACGCAGGAGAACAACCTAAGAGCTACTGGACTAAAGAAGCAATTATCAGCGAAGTAACAAGCATTAGCGACAGATTCACAGAAGAACAGCTAAATAAATATCTAAAACATACATTAGAAGTTTTTTTCCTAAAATTATCGAGCTGGCATCATACAGGCAAATATGCGTGTGAAACAGACTTTTATAAAGTTAGCGTTGATAAATTCACAACAGTAGAAAAACTAAATCGTTGCGATGCAGACGAAAGAGCAGAGCGTAAAGAAAAGAAAAAAGTTAAACCACAAAAAGGCTATATACGTTATGAAGAATGGGAAGGTACTCGCAATTATGGCAAATTCATACAATATGAAGAACATTGCCTAATCATAGGCAATCAAGCATACTTACGTGGCGGTAAGCGTAAAAATATTTACGGTTCCCACATTTTGAAAATTGAAAGATACGACAGAGCACCTAAAAACACAGCAAAAATCTATAAAAATCTAACGTACTTTTTGCCAAAAAAATACAGATAAGGAATTGAACATGCTAACCCACGCAACATTTAGAGCAATACGAGAACAGCTAGGTTATTCACAAGACCAACTCGCAATCGAGTTAGATGTATCTTTACGCACGATTAAGCGATGGGAGTCACCCGCAGGAACAGAAATTCCTGCGGGTGTAGAGCAAGACTTGCTAGAACTCAAAGAATTACAGCAATCAGCAGTTGACACAATAGTTGACCAAGTCAAGCAAGTAGAGCGCAACATAGGCAGCGATGCAAAAACTATACAGATGACTTATTACCGCAACCAGCTTGAATATAACGCGCTAGGACGTGACAAAGGTTGTTACACTGTTGCCAATGCTAACTCAAGGCTTGCAGGTCATGAACTGGAGCGGCTAGGATACAATGTCGTTTATCTGTATATAGACGAGGGCGCGGTCGTAACGCAAGGCGTTTAAAAATAATTTAAAAAACTTCAAAAAAACTATTGACAAAATTAAATAACTTGTGTATCATATAATTACAAGGTGGTAAGCACAAGGCAAGACCACTCGTGATGTTAAGGAGAAC
Source organism: Senegalimassilia sp. (assembly GCA_963661535.1). Classification (GTDB taxonomy): domain Bacteria; phylum Actinomycetota; class Coriobacteriia; order Coriobacteriales; family CADBOM01; genus CAVLCC01. The sequence goes on along the minus strand of CAVLCC010000043.1, from coordinate 15,742 downwards.
AAAAATGTCAAATACAGAACTAAAAGAAATGGAAATCAAAACAATCGAAGATGCCCAAACTTTACACAATTTTATTCTGACTGCGCTGGACTGTCCGTCTTGGTCCCCCACACACGTTGATGATTTCGTTCTAATTGGGCAATATATAAAAATGCCAAAATTTCAAGTACTTGGCAATGAGGACAGCGAACGGCTAGAGGATATTGCTTATGGAGATGAACAGAGTAATCTAGAATGGCTCGATTACTACGACTGGGATGCAGGGTGCCCATACATCGACAAAAAAACTCAAAAAACAGAAATCTCTTACGACAGAGAAGAGATAGAAGATATGTGCTTGTCGGATATAGATACTGCTAGAGATTATTTAAAAAATATCCAAGACGCTGTATATGAGGCTTTCGCCGAGCTGGTTCGCTATGCCATAGCGAATAAAGTTATTAAAGAGGAAGATGATAAACTTCAGTATTATAGTTCGTGGCAGTGGGAAGAAGACGCCTACAACGAAAAAAAGCTTACATAAAGGAAATATCAGACAAATTGCTCGAACTGATGTAAAAACAGATTGCGTAGGACTATCTGCTCCAAGCATAGCCGAGTCGAGTAAAAAAAGCGCGTTCTACCTAAAAGGGGGAGAGCGCGCTTTATAAGAGTTGTAGACCATCACAGGTAGCTTAGCTTTCATTAGACCAGTTATAAAAAGAACAAATTGGAAAAGTCAAACAAATAAAAAACAAAAACCACTACAAATCGAATACCCAAGAAATCGCAGATAATCAATAGAGAATGCAGCAGCAAAGGCTGTAGGTGTATATGTGTATAAGTTCAATTCTCAGAAGAGGTTGTTGATGACCACAAAAATTAAAGGCCAGCCGACGAGCGAAGAAATTAGGCAGCGATTAAAAGACCAAAATAAGCCTGTTATCCTCGCTTGCTCGCTTGGTAAAGACTCCTTGGCAGCGTGGTGTGCGCTGGAAAAGGCAGATATAGAAGTTGTTCCGGTTTATTTCTGGACAATTCCAAATCTGCCACTAATCAACGAAAATATAAAGACAATCGAAAATATATTCGATACGAAAATACACTTAGCACCTCATCCGCGATTTTTTCGCATGTTGTCGAGGTTTGTTTTGCAACCACCCCAAAGGTTGAGCACAATTCAATATGCAGGATTACAAGCTTTGGATTATGAGGATATGTGGCCTTACCTTAAGGAAGATTTAAAACTCCCCGCAGATACGTTCGTGTGTGATGGTGTCCGTGCGTGCGACAGTATACCGCGTCGAGCAAGCTTAACCAAGCATGGTGTGTACAAAACAACAACACACAAAGCAAGCGTTATCGCAGATTGGCAGAAACACGAAGTAATGGACGCGTTAGTTAAACGTGGAATAGGGCTACCACCCGATTACGAACTTTTCGGGCGTTCATTCGATGGGTTGGACAAGAGATTTATCGAACCATTGCAAAAATCCCGCCCAAAAGATTTTGCTCTTATAAAAAAATGGTTCCCGTTTGTCGACGCAGATGTTTGTCGTTGGGAACATTACAACATGCACATTGAGCACGCGAAAACAGAGTACAAAGACCGCGCAAAAAATGACAATGAGCGTTACAAATTGGCTGTCAATTCTAATTATTGGTTGTGTTTCTCATTTAGCAATCAAAAAAACAAAGCTGATTTTAATAAATTGTTTGCTGGTGGTAGTGGTTATTTATACGGTGACACTATTACAATAGAACCGCCAACGCAAACAAAAAAGCGTATAGTATCAAAACATGCAAGCATAAAACTCAATTATCCAGCAAGCGAGCAGATAGACAACCCGCGCCGCCATGACGGCACGCTTAATGATGAAGCATTGAGCCTTGCCGAGTCGTTGTTAGATGCTTTTAATGTTGTAGACAATAGACAAGATGTTAAATCTGTGTTCGGTTCAAATATATATAGTGTTGTAATATTCAGAGACCAAAAAAAACAAGAACAATTTGCGAAATCGTTTGGTATCGATGATGTAGACGTTTACGTTGATGGAGATAAATTTCTGCAAAAGTTGTAAATAAAAAGGATACATATAAATGTTGTCTTAAACAGGTTGTGTTAAGTTAACACAACCTTTTTTTATCAGTGGAAAGGAGGTGAATTGCATGGCTATCAGTTACAGAACAGGAAATGGCGCGGCTAATCTAGATAACCAAGGACGTAAGTCGAGATTTAGAACGCGTAAGTCTTCTATTGCCTCTGCTACAACGTTTAAAAAGGCTTTAGGAGGAGGCAAAATTGTTTATTAAAATATCATTCTAAGAGGAGGCAGCCCATGACGACCGGCATTAAAATTTTAGACAAATTCATTGACGCGGTAGATATTCCACAGATGACAACAGATTGGCTCGCTTCGTGGGCTGCCGTTGCGAAAAAAAACAAGTGGAGTAATCAACAGATTTATTATTTAACTGACACGGCATTGCTGCACGCTACAGTTTGGGGAGACCTAGACACGACAGGGTTAAGCGAGTTACACAAAAGAGAGCAGTTTATGGGGTTGGATTTTGGCGCGCAGCACGAAACACAAAGCCACACAAAGCCAAAAGTTACAAAGCTTGAAGTTATACAAGGTAAACGACAAAAAAAAGCAAATAAAGCAATATAAAAAAATGCTCTAATAAATTTTGTAACGCTTTAAAACCCATCTTTACAAGTTGGGTTTTTGTCTATCTAATAAGGATATTAGGAAAAATGGCTAGAAAATACGGTAGCCAAACCCCTCGCATCCAATGCGCACCTAACTATGTTGATAGTGACGGTAAAGACGCAAGCAAACTATTTGAAACGTACCGGCATAAATTAGACTTGTGGCAGCAACGAGTGATTACTGATTGGCTAGGGCGTGACGAGAACGACAAATTGACGGCGTCGGTTTGCGGTCTGTCTATCCCAAGGCAGAATGGAAAAAATGAACTATTAGCCGCACGCGAACTGTACGGCATCGTTACAACGGGCGAGAAGATTTTGCACACAGCGCAACAAGTTAGCACAGCTCGCGAGGGATTCGATAGACTAGCGGGATTTTTCACTAACGAAGTTGATTATCCCGAACTCGCGGAGTTGGTTTTTTCTATTCGACGGGGTAACGGACAGGAAGAAATCCAGTTAAATAACGGTGGACGCGTTAAGTTCACTAGTCGCTCCAATACTGCGAATTTGGGATTTTCTATTGATGTTGTTATTTACGATGAGGCACAGGCTCTTACAGATGAACAATATAACGCTATAAAACCGACTCTATCAGCATCTCCGAATAACACACGACAAGAAATATTTACAGGTACTCCGCCAACACCAACTATGCACGGAGAAGTATTCTCACGACATAGACGACAAGCGATAAACGGCACAAACCCCAAATTATCGTGGCACGAGTGGAGCATTAAAGACTTGCCGCAAAAAGGCACATCTATAAATGAGCTTGTGAACCTCGCATATAAAGTCAACCCTGCCTTAGGGAAGAGGTTAACGGAAGATTGGACAAAACAAGAAGCTCTAGGAATGAGCCTTGACGGTTTCGCAAACATGCGTCTTGGCTGGTGGTCAGAGACTAATACGGTTAAAGCAATAACTGAAAAAATGTGGCAAGACACTTTAATTGAGCCACAAGATGTCCCTACAGACGGCATAGACACTTACGGCGTTAAATTCTCTAACGATGGCTTGCATGTTGCGGTCGCTGCATGCAGAAGAACACAAAATAAAAAGTGTCACGTCGAATGCGTACATTCTAGTACGTTAGCGGAGGGGTTGAATTGGTTAATAGATTTTTTTTGCGAGCCAACACGAAAAAAAAGAATTTCTGCTATTGCGATAGATGGAAGAAACGGTACAGGTGTTTTACTAAACGCGTTGTCCCAATATTACCCCAAAAATGCATTATTAATACCATCTACGAGAGGTGTAATAGATGCGGCAGTTATGTTCGAGAACGCCTTGAGGGATAGAGAAATAACGCACACTAACAATAAAGAGGGCGCGCAAGATGAATTGGACAAAAGCGCGCTCACGGCTACTAAACGTCCTATAGGGTCAGACGGTGGTTGGGCATACAACGGAGAGAACCCAACGCCCCTAGACGCTTGCACTCTTGCTTTGTGGGCGAGTCGAACAACGAAACGCAACCCGAATAGAAAGGCGGTGGCTTGGTGATTGAACAAAAAAAAATCCCTTTTTCCATTGCATCAGCGCAAGGGTTAAGAGACACAGACCGAAAGCTTGTATATGACCTTTACGCGCTCTACGAAGATAAATTAGAACGTAACCTCTTACGTGATAGTTACTACGATATGAAACAAAAGCCTATGGACTTAGGAATAAGTGTTCCGCCGAATTTACGCGATCTCGAGCAGGTCATGGGTTGGTGCTCTAAAGCTGTAGATAGTTTGGCAAACCGGTCAATTTTTGACGGTTACGTCTGTGATGATGGTGTGACATTGTCACAGCTACAAATGATTACAAGACGCACAAGCTTAAAACGTAAGTATAGAAAAGCGGTTAAAAGCGAGCTAAAACATTCTTGCGCCTTTCTAGCCGTGACACAAGATAAAGACGAGCACGCACTAATTAACGCTTACCCTGCAACGGCTGCGTCTGCGCTATGGGATAGTAGATTAGAGCGTATTACCGCGGGTATGGTCGTTGTAGACCGTGACAACACGGCAAGAAAAAGAGGAATGCCTACTTGGATAAACGTTTTTACGGAGGACGCAGTCATTGAGCTAGGGTTAATCGATAATCGCTGGTACGCCGCATATAAAGAACACGGCATGGGGCGTTGCTTGATGGAGCTATTCGCTTACAATCCAACGTTAGAACGCCCATTTGGAACTTCAAGAATTACACGCGCTGTTATGTCTATAACAGATAGCGCAATGAGAGCAAGTGTACGATCTGAAATTAGCGCGGAGTTTTTTACCAGCCCACAAAAATATCTCTTAGGAGCAGATAAAGAAGTTCTAGGAGACCAAACGAAATGGGACGCCTATATTGGCAATCTATTTTGTGTGTCGCGAGACGAAAACGATAATGTCCCACAATTTGGGCAACTCAGCCAAGGCACGATGCAGCCACATTTAGATTATATCCGTTCTTTAGCGGCTAAATTTAGTGGAGAAACTAACGTGCCTATATCCGAGCTAGGTGTTATACATGATAACCCCGCTAGCGCAGAAGCTATATACGCCGCAAAGGAGCCTTTAGTTATTGATGCACAAAATGTTAATGCCGACAATGGCGATGCATTGGTCAACGTTGCTTTAATGGCGTTGGCAGTCGAGAATAAATCAGATTTTGCAACGGTTAGAAATAATCACATGGACATTTTCTCGAAATTTAAAGACCCCGCGCTGCCATCTTCTATAACGCAAGGCGACAATATTCTGAAACAAGTGCAGGCATTCCCCGTTTTGCAAAATTCGGAAGTTGCACTAGAGATTGCAGGTTTTAACGATGAACAAATGCAACGTATAGAAAAAGATATAAGACGGCAAGAGGCTAAAGAGATAGCGACGGCAAGATTTGCGGGCTCGAAAGCAGGTGCGAATGATAACAACGCAAATGCTTGATAATTACCGGTTAGAATTGGCGCAAGCTAGCCAAGACGCAAACGATTATTTAAAAGCTGTTGTAGTTGCTTATATAGACGTAAACCCTAACGCACAAGTGGCAGAGATTAGAGAATATACGATAACCGCCTTGCAAGATGGATTATATTTGTACGGCGATCAAGCAAAGTATTTAGCTAACAGCTTTTTTGACGCGCTAGCAGCCCAGTACGGGAGTAACGCAACAGCTAAGATTTACGACACAACAGACAATGAAGAGATAAAAAAGAAAGTCCATTACTACGCAAAATCAATAAATGAGGGTGACACGGACAAATTTATTGACGACGTGGCAAATCTCACTAGTTATTACGTCAAGCGTGAAGCTTTCCAGAATATGATTAGAAATTGTGCAGAGAATAATATCCGCTACGCGAGAGTGCCAAGCGGGCGTGAAACTTGTGCATTTTGTTTCATGCTAAGTAGCAGAGGGTTTGTCTATTGGACGGAAAAAACGGCAGGGGCGGCATCATATTCTCACGCGTACCATAATAACTGTGATTGTGTGGTTGTGCCCGGTTTTCACGAGGACACAGGAATTTACGATGACGAACAAATAGAGGGTTACAAACCGTCTGAGCTACGGGCACGATATAAGCAATGCGAACATGCAATAAATCCTAATGGCACATGGAAAGAGACATTTGAACGTTGGGAAAAACTAGAAACAGAAAATAAAACGTCTGTCACGTGGGAACAGTTCAAGTTAAAAGAATTACTAAAAGAGATTGAGACTCACGATTGGCATTGGTTATGGACAGGCAAAAAAGCAAATGCAAATAATCAAGTTGACTAAACCACTCGCCCGAGTGGTTTTTTCATATATACGCAAAGTTTTGCGGGCGCGGTGAAGTCCTGCAAGCGGTTACACAGTCTAGCGACTGGGAAAGGAGCAACACGATGGCTCAAGAGGATACTCAACCTAAGCAAAACGAGGCAGAGCAAAAGACTTTTACCCAAGAGGAAGTTGACGACATTATAAAAAAACGCTTGGCGCGTGCTAAAAGTGATGTGCCAGCCGACTACGAAGAGTTAAAGTCAAAAGCTCAAAAGTTCGACGAGTTGGAAGATGCGAACAAAACAGAATTGCAAAAGGCAACAGAACAACTCCAACGACTTCAAACAGAAATCGAACAAAGAGACGCTAACGACAAGCAACGCGCGCTAAAAGAACAAGTTAGCAAGGATACGGGAGTTCCGTTAGACCTAATAAGCGGCGAAACAGAAGAAGAAATGAGAGATTTTGCAGAACGCGTTGCTAAGTACGCTAAAAAAGACCCTGCGCCGGTTGTCAGTGGCACGGGTAAATTCGCAACAGCTAACAAAAACGACGATATGTCAATAGCACGGCAAATCGCTAGACAAATAGGCCAACAAAAATAGAAAGGAGCCAAACATGGCACTAAAAACATCAAACATCACACTTCCACGCGAGGTTATAACAGAGACGATCAACAAAGCAAAAGGAATATCGACAATAGCCAGTTTGTCACCATCCACCCCTCAACTTTTCACGGATACAACACATATGATTTTTAATCCTGCATCTGAGGCGGAAGTAGTAGCAGAGGGAGCAGCTAAGAGTTCATACGAGCAAACACTAACACCAGTTGAGGCTAAACGCGTCAAATTAGTTACAACAACCCGAGTTACTAATGAATTAACATGGGCAGACGAAGACGCGCGAACAGAGATTATCCAACATATCATTGACGACCAAGCAGACGCGTTAGCACGTGCAATCGATTATGTTGTCTACCACGCTATTAACCCCAAGTCGGGAACAACACTAACAGGTTATACATCACTTATTAGCGGTGCTACTGCTGTTACATCTAACACAGACGAAAGCAAAAATATTGACCTCATGGCAGACGCGCTAATTGATTACAACATTAACGGGTTAGCTCTTAGTCGTGAGTTTGCATCAGCACTACGTAAAATCCGAGTAGAGAATACGGGGATGCGCCTTTATCCCGAAATCCCGCTAAGCTTAGAGGTCGGCAACGTGGAGGGTATACCAGCTGTTACTTCTAACACAGTCGACGGGAAACTTGCTAAAACTGCTACGGGCGTACGCGCTATTATGGGTGACTTCTCAACTATTAAATGGGGTATGGTCCGCGACCTTAGGAGCGAGATTATAGAATACGGCGACCCAGACGGCGCGGGTACAGACCTAAAGAACGTTAACCAAGTTGCCTATAGAACCGAGAGCATGTTCGCTTATGCAGTGTTAGACCCAAGCGCATTCGCATATCTAAAAAAAGCTTCAGCATAAGGAGTTAACGAATGAAAGTTAAGGTTTTACGTCCTTTCTACGATGAGAAAGAGCAGACGAGGCGAGAAGTAGGCGAGGAGTTCGAGTGTTCGCAGGCACGTTTTGACCAAATTAAATCGGTTCTACCTGAATGGATAGAAGGAACGACCACGCCAAAAAGGGCCCAAACAACATCAAAAAAGGCGAGAAAGTAGGCAACTGTGTGTGTCTTTGCAACAACTGAAGATTACATAGTGCGATATGGTGCAGTTGATGATGAGGCAAGGCTCGAATGTTTATTAAAAGATGCTTCGTCTTATTTACGTGCGTTGTATCTTAAGCAATGGAACGAGGAATATTCAGCAGGTACCCATGTGTCATTCGATGAGAACGCTTGTGCGGTTGCTTGTGCTATTGTGTCACGTTCTTTAAACGTCCCCGCAGGAATGCAAGGAATAAGCCAAGCATCTCAAGGAGCAGACGTTTACTCCGCGTCTTACACGTTCGCTAACCCAACCGGCGATTTGTATATAACAAAATCAGACAAAAACCGCTTGGGGATAGGAGGCGTAAAAATAGGGACAATCGAACCCACGGTGCACACAGAGGAGGACGCATGGAATTTTTCGCGACAGAACCTATCGCAATAATTACATACAAGCACGAAACCGACGACACAGGCGAAGTAGTGAATACAACAGAAACAGAGACAGACACCGACGCATTGATTTGTCCTGTGTCTACAACAGACTTGGCGGCAACACGTCCAAACGGCTCCCAAATCGTGTATAACGTACATCTTCGTAAAGGCTGGACTCTTAGTCTACGAGGCGTGAGAATACGCATACGCGGCGAATTATACAAAGTAGAGGGAGAGCCACAAGCATTAACGGAGGAGAACTGCCCAACGCCCTACAACCTCAAGGTTAGCGTGGTGAGATGCGATGGGTAACGTTAAATTCAAATGGAACCCAGCGGGTTATCGAGAAGTAAAGAATTTTGCAACTGTGCAAGCGATTATAGACAAGAAAGCGCAAGCAGTAGCAGACAAGGCGAACGCTGATTTATCGGGCGGTGGTTATACATCAATTAAAGATTTTGAAGTCCACCCCGTGACTATCAACAGAGACGGTTCAAAAGCTAAAATTGTGGTGACTCATTCAGCACACGCTATGTATTCGCAGAATAAACACAAAACGTTGACAAATGCACTAGGCGCGGCGAGGGAGTAAGCACATGGACGTTGAGAAAGTAGTGACAAAAACAATTAAAAAAATTACAGGGATTGAGGGCTATTTAGCAGTGCCCACCAACACACCCTGCGAATTTTTCACAGTCACCTTGACGAGTGGAGGCGGTTCACGTTTCATGGATGAATGCTCGTTAGACGTTGACGTGTGGGCAAGCGACGAGAACTCACGAGCACGCGCTCGCAGCATGGCAGAGACAATAATAGCCGCAGCCTACGAGTTGGACGAAATAGAAAACATATTTTCGCCGAAAGTAACGAACGTATATTATTCACCAGATGCAGACACAAGACGAGCACGTTATGTTGTGCAAGTCGAATGTAACATTTGCGAATAGAAAGGAGCCAGAATGGCAACAGCAACGACTAATCAGTCCGGCAATGTATCAGCTGGAAAAGGTGTCAAAGGCGGCTATATATTCGCCGCGCCAGTTAATACTACGTTACCTACAGATATAACGTCTGAATTAGACAAAAATTTTAAAGTACTGGGTTTTATCTCTGAAGATGGTTTTGTTGAGACCATCGAGGAGGACTCGGACGACATCGTGGATATGAACGGTGACGTGATGGAAACCACAAATTCAAACAGGGTAGAAAGTGCGACCTTAACTCTTGCAGAGATTAAAGCCGACACCCTCAAAGCCCAATACGGCGAGGACAATGTGACTGACATTAACGGTATTATTACAGTCAAACACAACAGTGACAGCCACTCCGAATTTGCCTATGTTCTAGAGCTGGTGCTCAAGAATGGTAGACGTTGGAGAAAAGTTATCCCACGCGCTAAAACTACAGAATTAGGTGATATGACGGTTGCATCTTCTGAACTATGCCAACGTGAAATGACTATCAAGTATCAGACAGATAACGACGGTAACACGTCATATGACTACATCGAAAGTACCGAAACCACAGCATCAGTATAATCGACTCATAAACAAAGGAAAAGGAAGGGTCTAAGCTATATGCTTAGCCCCTTCCTTTAAATAAAAGGGGCATATTTTGAAAACGACCACAGTGGAATTTAGAGGCGTTAAAGTAACTATTAACGAGAACGCGCTAGCATCATTCAAAGTTCAAAAAGCAATAGCGCAAATGCAAACAAACGCGGGAAAAGCCTTTGACGCGTTAGACCTTGTATTTAATGGCAAGCTAGACGAGATAATAGACACAATCCCCGACGAAAACGGCAAGTCTTATGAATACGGAGCACCTGCGGACGTTATAGCCGAGCTTATCTCAGAGGCAGTGCAAGCATCGGACGCAGTAAAAAACGGGTAGCGTTCATCAATGCTTATTTAGAACATAAATCGGAAGTAATAGCAGATTTTATGCAGTTCTACGGCTTGGAATTGCCGTTAATAGGTGATGATGAACTTATAGACATAGAACGTTGTGGGTTGCTCTTTGAAGAACTCCCCCTTAACTCACGCAGTATGCAACGGTTACAACCAACTGCACAGTGGGACACAACGGATTATATGTTATGGCTAATCGAATATCATTTGCGCTCCTTGTTGTGGGCGATGATGGATAAAAAGGGACGCGCAAAAACTCAACCACCAAAACCACTTCCTACTCCCGCGCAAAGAGCGGAAAAAATCAAACACAAAGAGAACGCAGAAAGAAACAAACAAGAAATACAACAAATTATAGGATTGAAAGGAGGTTAATATGGCTAATGTTGGTTCAGCTTATGTCACAATAGCACCCACGATGTCGGGATTTTCTAAGAATGTGTCCTCACTATTGAACGGGCAAAGCAGCTCTCTTGGTTCGTCTGCTGGGTCTACGTTTTCTAATAGTTTCCAAAACTCTGGACAAAGTAGAATCGGCGCCGCGATGGGTGCAGTTGCTGGTGTCGCGAGCAGTGTCGCGGCTAAAGCATTTAACGCTATAGCGCAGTCGATGGGCGCGGCGGTTGCACGTGTTGACCAGTTAAATAACTTTCCTAAAGTGATGGAGAATTTAGGTTATTCAAGCACGGACGCGTCTAATTCAATTCAAAAAATGAGCAGTGCTATTGATGGGTTGCCAACTTCTCTAGATACGTTATCAGGAATGACGCAGCAATTAGCCCCGCTATGTAGCAACTTAGACGAGGCAACGGATATATCTATAGCTTTAAACGATGCCATGCTTGCAGGCGGCAAATCGTCCGAAGATGTGTCACGCGCTATGACACAATACACGCAAGCATTATCTAAAGGCAAACCGGATTTAATGGATTGGCGTACTCTACAAGAGGTCATGCCTGGGCAACTGAACCAAATCGCGCAGGCGATGTTAGGCGCAGGGAAAAATTCTAACGATTTATACGAGGAGCTAAAAAATGGCACCGTGTCAATGCAAGATTTTAATCAAGCGGTTTTACAACTTGACAAAGAGGGTTTAAACGGGTTTGCTAGCTTTTCAGAGCAAGCAAAAGACGCAACACAAGGCATAGGCACAGCAGTTTCTAACGTAGGAAACAGATTAGCAAAAGCGGGAGCAACTCTAATAAACGCATTTGGCGCGAAACGTATTAGTGGAGCAATAAATGCTATATCTTCGTCGTTTGGCACGATAGCCGATAAATTAGCACCAGCATTTGCAGCAGCTGGGCAAGCGTGCGAAACATTTTTCGTAGGTATCCAAACACGAATGGCAAACGGCGAGGGTTTTATATCTGCGTTTGCGTCATCGGTAAGGGCAACACTTGCACAACTATTTAACTTCGACCCTAATCTGAGTTTTTTCGAGAATATAAAAAACGCTGTAGCGGGAGTTATGGCTAAATTCTCCGAGATGTCAACGCCTGCTAAAATTGCCGTCAGCGTTATAACTGCACTATTCGCTAAACAAATCGGCGGTGGGCTAATCACGTCTTTTATAAAAATTAGCGCATCTATTAGCGGTGTCGTTAGCACGGTTAGTAGAGTTGTGTCTCTATTCGCCGCGGTGGGTTCAACGGCTGCGTCATTAGGCGGTGGTATTAGTGGCTTAGCACGGATGTTCTCATTGCTTACGTTGCCTATATCACCTATCGCTATAGCGATTGGCGCATTGGTCGCAGCTTTTGCGGCACTAATGGCAACAAACGATGAATTTAGAAATTCCATCATGGCGTCTGTTTCTACGATTGTGGCAGCGGTTCAACCAGCAATAGAAGCGATAGGGTCGGCTATCATGACAGTTATAAACGCTGTCATGCCAGTTATAACGCAGACAATACAAACGATAGCACCACTAATCGCTCAAGTTGTCGCAGCTATAGCCCCTATAATAGCAACGATAATATCGCTTATCAGTCAAATAATCGCCTTGCTGCTCCCCGTGTTAATTCCAGTAATTCAAACAATATGTAACATTATACAAACGATATTGCCGCCTATCCTTACAGTTGTTACAACGATATTAAACGGGATTATGGCAGTTATAAACGCTGTTATGCCAGTTATTCAAACAGTTATAACAACAGTTCTAACTGTCATACAGAATATTGTTAACGTAATTCTTGCTGTCATTAGCGGAGATTGGGAAAGTGCATGGCAAGGTATTTGTAATATCGCGACGACGATATGGGATGGTATATGTAGCATTATTGATAGCGTCATTAATACTATATCTAGTATTATCAGTAGTGTTCTAGGCACGATACAGGGCGTGTGGGACTCAATCTGGGGTGGTATTAGCAGCGGCATCGCTGCAATATGGGACGGAATATGTAGTGGTGTCCAAGGAGGCATAGACGCAGTCTATAAAGCCGTAACAAGTGTTAAAGACTCAATCTGCGGATTTTTCGCTGGCGCGGGGCAATGGCTCATCGATAGCGGTAAAGCTATTCTGCAAGGGTTAGGCGATGGTATTATGGCGGCAGTTAACGGGGTAGTCGATACTGTGTCCGGCGCGGTCGGTTGGATACGTGACTTATTCCCGTTCTCGCCAGCAAAAACGGGTCCATTTAGCGGTCACGGCTGGGTTATATACTCTGGCATGTCAATAATGGACGCATTGGCAGCAGGTGTTGAAAAAAGAGCAAGCGCGACAGCACAAACAATAAAAGGAGCGATGGCAGCTGCACAAGCAGCGACAGCCGATGACACGTCTATTAGATTAAGCACAGAGCAATCACTAATTGCAAGAGTTAGCGGTAATGCTCCAGATTATATAACACGCCAAGCTACTAACAACTATTACACAGTTAACAGCCTTGATTACTTGCCTGATAGCGAAGTTGCAACAGCAGTTGAGACGCTATTCGCAGCACTGGCAAACACCCGCAAAATGGTAGGAAGAACGGTGATAGCATGAGTGAGACAACATCAAGCCTAGCCGCTCCAACGCTAGTTAAGTGGGCATATGACTACGATAGTAGCGGTTCGTTCCATTCAAGAACACCTATCGGAGCTAGCAGCTATGTATCAACTAACAAGTACTGGGTGCGAGACGTTGAGACCACCTCCGACCCTTGCGAGATAGCTCTATGTTGGGTTAGCAGTTACAACACATTTCAAGCTCAATACAGAGTACGCAAGCGTTACTCACCCGCTCATGCTCAAGCAGTTTATGGAACTACTGGCGAGCAGTGGACAGACTACAGCGACTGGCAAGGCGCAACAATCACAGGTACAGAGACAGCCACAGCAGCAACCAAAGCGGCTAGCGGTTGGGCTATGAACGACACATCACCGTTTGCAACCGCATACGACTTCACAACTTATGACGCTATAGAATGGCAGGCAAGAGTGCGAGTCTATAACGCGTCAGCCGGCAAGTGCTCGGAGTGGTGCACCTCAACGCTATACATAGGTTTCAGACCTACAGTGAGTTGTGTTGCGTATTGGAGCAGTGCTAATTGCCTCACTGCAACAGTTACGACCAACTGGGCGCGTGGTGGCACTGTGCGAATTGTCGGAGGTGGTAACGGTTGGGAGAATGGCAGAGGTTGGAAGAGTCCATATATATACAACACGGTAACCACAACTAACTACAATGGAGCAACGATTAAATGCACATTCCCAGCTAGTTATGTGAGATACCTCACTTCAAAGTCTGAGTATCTCTATGCCGACTCTTGGCAATTCACACCTGCTCTAGATGGCAACACCTCGCTAACGTTCGCTAATAAGAACGTGGCTATAGCACTCACTGCACACCCTAACGACTCAACAGTTAAAGAGCCGGTGATTGAATTAGACGGCGACACGCTCAATATCGTGGATAAAAGCTATGCGGCGGTGTTCGCTTATGTGGAGTGGACAGATGAAGAATGCACAGCATACGCTGAAGAAGTAGAGCTAACCAAGAGCGGCAACTACTGGAGCGGCTTATTAGTATCTCCACCGTACGATACAGAGCTAACAATTAGAGCGATTGGAGTTTCTAGAGACTCTACGAAATGGGCGCAAACAATAGAAACGTTCACAATTGCAGCAAATGGGCGGTTGTCGTGGACGCTAGATAGTGGCGATGGAGTGGTTGTACGTCTGTTCGACTCTAAGCCAACAATCTCGCTATCAGAAGAACTTGAGGGCACAACGACCAAGACAGCAGGGCGCAATCGCCCATTGTCACGTTATGGCACAGGTGGAACACGTACCATCAGTTGCAGCGCGGTTATCATGCGCGGTGACATGTACGAGTGCAACGAAAAACACGCTCAAGCGACACACAGTGAGATATCAGAGGTGTTACGCACTAAGGCTGACATGTGGTTCAGAGCACCAAATGCAGGGCGTTACAGAGTGCGTGTGAAGTCGTTTAGCCTTACGCAGTCTAGCGATTATGAAGTGTTGTCGGTTGACATGGAAGAGGTGCAGTGATGGATTGGTTCGCCTCTGGCATACAGAACACGTTCAGATACGAGATGCTAGACCCGTGGTGTAAGACGTCTTACGGTGAGTTGGAGGTCTATTCTTGCTCGATATCAGAGGGGTATTATACAGATGCTAAGGCACAAGCAGAGATTGTATGCAATGGTTCGCTATATATACCATCTAGCTCTATTAGAGTTTGGCATACGGCAACGCTAGGCGAAGATAACATAACGGAGTGCATAGGCACATTCATAGCTGATACACAGAATGAGACGCTAGAGTATGGCAATTCAGAACTCACGCTATCTATGATGCACCCGCTAGACAAGTTAGCTACAGATTGCAGATGTGGTGATTGTGGAGTGGCCAGCGGTGCGAACATTGCTAATTGGGTGCAGTCACGTATTGAGGGCAGCGGGTGCACAGCTGATATCTCACCCGCGCTAAAAGCGAATAGCAAAGGCTTCCCGACTTCGTGGGTGTGGGAGCACGGAGAAAGCGTACTAAGTGCGATTAACACGGCTGCTGACGCTTGCGGCTATCAAGTTGGAGCTGATGCAATGGGTAATGTTACGTTCTACCCATATACCGCACCATCAGCCCGTGATGTAGCCTTTACGTTCCCTAGCGGTTCGCTATCCATCACACTGCCAACCGTAAAAATCTCAACTAATGAGATTGTTAACATGGTCAACGTTAAAGCGACTAAAGACCAAGAGACCCTAACCTCACGTGCAACAGTTGCAGCAACTCACCCGTGGTCATTCACTAAGATTGGCA
>CAVLCC010000042.1:0-17119 GCA_963661535.1 Senegalimassilia sp. | reverse complement strand
CAGGAGTTGATGCAAATATAATTAGTGCAACTAAAAGCACAGCTGAAATATTTCGCTTTGTTTTTTGATTTAGTGAAAAAAGTTCTGCAAACATATAATCTGCTTTCGTTTTGGAAGTTTTATCTATGTTCCACACTGGAGTATAAAATGAGTTATTTATTGTTTGGTATCGATCGGTATTTCATCATCACTGCTTTTTGCTATAACAAATAGTGGGCGATGTTTGGTTTCTGTGTATATGCGTGCGATGTATTGCCCCAATATTCCTAGGCATAAAAGCTGTATGCCTCCAATAAACACAGAAATACATACTTGAGATGCCCAGCCTGCAACAGGATCTCCAAAAATCAATTGCCTAATAAAAATAAAGAGCAAAAATAAGAAACTCAAACATGATGCAGCAACGCCCATCCAAGTAGCTATTGCTAAAGGAGCATCCGAGAAGTCTATGATCCCACCTATCGCATACTTTAGGAGCTTGAAGAATGACCACTTTGTTTCTCCTGCCCTGCGCTCTATGTTTTCATAGGATAGCCAGTATGTTTTAAATCCAACCCAGCCAAATATTCCTTTAGAAAAACGATTTGATTCTGGCATGCTCAAAATTGCATCTACCATTTTTCTTTTCATTAATCTAAAATCTCTAGCACCATCTACAACATTTACTTGAGAAATTTTGTTAATAATTTTGTAGAAACTTCGTGCAAAAAAGCTTCTGATTGGAGGTTCACCCTTGCGGCTAACTCTGCGTGTTGCCACGCTGTCATAATTTTGGGTTTCTAAAATTTGGAGCATCTGCCCCAAAAGACTTGGTGGATCTTGCATGTCTGCGTCCATTATTGCAACAAAATCTCCGGTTGCATACCTAAGGCCCGCATACATAGCAGCTTCTTTTCCAAAGTTACGCGAAAATGAGTAGTATCGAACACGTAAGTCTTTTCTTGCTAGGTTGCAGATTATGTCTAAAGTGTTATCGCTAGAACCATCATCTATAAAGATAATCTCAAATTCATATGACAAATCGCATGTAGAATTGCAAATCTCTTCATAGAGAAGGTTAAGAGATTCCTCTTCGTTAAAACATGGAATGATGAGTGAGACTTTTTGATTATTTATAGATTGTTTACAATTGTTAAGGTTTTTTTGAGGGGGGAGGGTGATTAGATTTTCAAAGGAGGTCTTAGTTCCTTCTATTTGATTACCTTCTTGTTTGTTGATAGATTGCATCATTTTCCCAACAACTTATTCCAAAAACTTATAAATTAAGTATACAGAAAATTTATATTCGTTTTTTAAAACTATCTGTGTACTGTCATTATTGATTTTGAACTCTAACTGTGCTTTGAGTGTGTGAGGTCTGTTTGCATATGCATGAAAATAGCAGTGCTAGCAACACCGGAGAAAATGAGATTGGCTCCACAACATATCTGCAAAGTGAAATTGGTCCTAACAAAAGAGTTAGCAAATTAAGACCCACCGGCAGCAAACAAAATGCTCCCCTCTTCCAGTCGAGTCTGCAAAAGACCATCAAACAAAGTGCAGGCAACCAAGTGCAATAAAATGCAAGTGAGAAAAACCACCCTATTACTGGTACGTCTAGCAATGTGGCATAAGCGCTATATAGTAGTGAGGGGCTCTCTAACTCTTGGTTCATTTTTTCAATTAGTTCTCCAAAAAATATCTCTCGATTTTCTGGACTTAGATTATCGACATAGATATCTAGGTATTTATCTTGCACTGATGGATAGGTTTGAATTGTAAATTTTTTGGCAGGATAAAAATAGTCGTATTGCAAGTTCCATGCACCGGCAATAAATGTTTGCGGATCTTTAATAAACAGCTTGCAATAAGTCTTTGCAAAAGATAACTTGTCGGATAGGGACGAATCACTTTTCCAATAAGCCTTGGAATTATCTGCTCGTCTTGGCACATAGGTAGAAGCCATTTCTTCAGGGTTTGTGTTATATACTCGAGAAAAAGATTCAAGCTCCGTTTCTTCTAGCTCGTGTTTTTGCACATATCGGGCTATTTGAACTGAAGGCACCGACATAAATTCTGCGCTAGAACCTTGAGGAACTCCTATGGCAGGTAGATAAACCTGTTCATAAATTAAAAATGGAACAAGTATTGCAACAAGACATATTGCAATTTTGCTAGCCAGTTTAGGATTTTTTGACTCTTGGTGTTGGTTTCCATGTTTCTTTGCACGTTTTTTTGAACATGCAAAAATATAAATTCCAAACAAGACAAGTGAAATTGTAATGATATACAGCATTGTTTTTTTAGACATGCAACATATGAAACCTAAGATTATAAATAGTACTATAAAACGGATTGACTTAAGCGATTTGCCTCGAGTAAGAGCTATATCTGCAAACATTGTTAACCAGGGCAAGAAAAATACTGCACACAATGCATCTTTTGCCATAAACAAACCAATGAGTGGAAAAGGTGCAAAGATGCCACATATTATAAGAATTGTGGTTCGCAATGCGAGGGGGCAACCCCACTTTTTTGCATACGACAGACAAAATGATATTCCAAATGCAAATATAACAAGTTGGAGTATTTCATAAATTCTTAGACCTATATAGAAAGAACCCAGTTTATTTCCAAGAGCCCAAAACAGATGAAAAACTTGAGTTGCAAAGTAAGGGTGATGATTTGTTGCTGGGATGACATCGTATGCTTGCAAGAACTGAACTGTTGTATCGGCATCTGTTATACCTGCGTGCACAGATATAAACCAAGGTGTCCACAACAAAACCAAGACTACAAAATTCGCGAGTAAGATATACTTGCCATCAAATGCTTTTTTGAAGAGTACTTTTGCTTTGGAGAGGTTGCTTTGAGTCTTCCCGAGGTTTGTTGATTTCTCCAAGCTATGCGACTGCATTTGCTTGCTTTGTTTAACGTTTAGCCTTTTTCCTATATGCAACAGCAGTCTATATGCACATTCCCAAACAACAGCAAATATTATCCAAAGTGCTACAGCAACAATTGCAAAAAATGCCGGTCTCTGTGCAATAGCCTCAAAGCTATCTCCGTAATCAAATGAGTATCCAGCAATTGTTGTTAGAGAAAAAAATAATCCTAGCAATATAGACCAAAGTATGCCCTTATTTTGACGAAATTTATATTTTGAAAAAGCATTATGATGATTATTGTTTTTCATCTAGCAACCCTTCTGAAGTAATTTTTCCAAGCAATAGTATACACAATGAACTTGATGCAGTATGTTTGGGTGTTTTGCATATGAACCTTGCAAATAAGCTTCTATAAATTTGCGAGTTTTTTGTTTGTGTGTAAAAACATACGTTTTTTGCTAGGTTATCGTTTTGCGATGCATGTTGCACAGCATGTTATACTAGATGCAAAAAACGAGCGTAATTTATAAAGCCGCATAGTTTTTGCAGGAGGCACCATGTTATATATCAATGAGATATTCTCAAAAAAAGAATTTAGAGCACTTAGATACGACGATTACTTTGTTGATAAAACAGGTATAATTTCTGCTGTTGTGCCAAGAATTGGTACTCCAAGAAGATACATTTGCATAACACGCCCCCGCAGGTTTGGAAAAACTATAAATGCACGCACACTTGCATGTTTTTTATCGCGAGGGTTAGACGCTGCAGATCTTTTTGACGGTCTAGAAGTTTCAAAAGATGAGCAAGCCATGAAACACCTAGGCACACACGACGTTATATACATAGACTTTAGCAAACAACCTTTTGGCTGCAAAAACTACGAACAATACATTTGCGAAATTACAGATGGTATTATATCTGACTTACGTGAACTATATCCACAAGCATGTATTTCTGAAGACGAACAGGATTTATTTTTTGCTTTAGAGGTTGCATACAACAAGGCAAATGCAAGTTTTTGTTTCGTTATGGACGAATGGGATTCTATGTTTTTTGACGACATTTTTTCTGCAGAAGATCAAAGCAAATATTTAAAGTTTTTAAAGCAGTTACTTAAAGATACACCTTATGTGGACTTTGCATATATGACAGGAATTTTGCCCATAGCCAAACACTCCACAGGCTCAGAACTTAATATGTTTGATGAGTTTAGTGCTGTAGATGACTCACGCTATGAGAAATTCTTTGGTTTTACAGAAGATGAAGTACATCAATTATGTGATTTGCACAAAAAGCTAAATCCCAATGCCCGACTAGATTATGCAGATCTTGCATATTGGTATGATGGATATCTTACAGAAGATGGCGAGCATATGTTTAACCCACGCTCTGTTGTTCTTGCTTTGAGCCGGGACAGAGCGAAGTCTTTTTGGACAGAGTCAGGACCTTACGATGAGATTTATTATTATGTAAGAAATGATATAGATGACATACGAGATGATTTAGTTCGTATGGTAGCAGGTGAGTCTGTGCGAGCTGAAATGGAAAACTATGCAGCATCTTCTATGTCACTAACTACAAGAGATGAAATTTTATCCGCTATGGTTGTTTATGGATTTCTAACTTACTATAATGGATGTGTATCTATTCCTAACCATGAGTTAATGCTCCAGTTTCAAAAGCTGCTCAAAAAAGAGGACATGGGTTATGTAGCAAAGCTAGCACAAAGAAGCGAAGATATGCTAGTAGCAACTCTTAACAAAGACACAGATACAATGACTCAAATCATAGAAGCAGTACACGACCAAGAAGTCCCTTTGCTAAACTATACAAATGAAGCAGATCTAGCTGCACTAATTAACTTGGTTTATCTTCATGCACGCGATAGATATTTTGTACGCCGAGAACAGGCTGCAGGCAAAGGCGTTGCTGATGTTGCTTTTATTCCTCAAAACCCAAAAGATACAAAGTGTAGACCCTTTATAGTAGAATTAAAAGCCTCAGATAGCGCTGAACAAGCAATTAAACAAATCCGCAACAAAAACTACACAGCAATTTTTGAAGATGCACTTACAGGAGACGCACACTACGCACAACCACCCCTAGCAGTAGGAATTGCATGGGATCCAAAAACAAAAGCACATGAGTGCATAGTGGAAGAGTTGTAAGACGCTGCATAACCCGTGTAGCGTGCTAGCTGCAAGTCACTAAGTCGCAGGCTGTGGGCGCGTTCACAGAAATAGACTGCATATAAATTGCTTTGCTCTATTAGCATAGCTATGTCTATACACAGATAATATGGTAAAAGTCTGCAGATTTGCAGGCTATTCTATTAAAGATAATGGTTTGTGTTAAGTTAGACTAAATAGACTAAATAAGAAACTCAATTAAAAGCAATGTTAGGCAAAAAAAGCCTACAACAAATTTTATCAGGAGGTATCATGGTTTTTGAGAAAGTTCGCGACGTTATTGTAAACACTATTAGTTGTGATGCAGAAGAAGTAACTCTTGAGGCTTCTTTGCAAGACGACTTGGGTGCAGATTCGCTCGATGCTGTAGAACTTAACATGGCATTTGAGGATGCTTTTGATATCTCTATTCCAGATGAAGAAATGGCAGAAATGCAAACTGTTGGAGACGTTGTTGAGTATATTGAGGATCATCAATAAGAGTTCTTAAAAAGGGCGTGCTAGCGCAAGTATCGTTGGACTATAGGCATTTTGAAGCTCTAGATTATAGCTCGCAAACTTTTTGAACTCCATATACTTGGCGTTCGCTTTGCGGAGAGTGTTAAATCTCATGGACGTCTATCAATAAAAACGAACCTTGCAATAGCATTTGTGATTTCTTGGTTTCTGGGTATGCTATGTGCATGTCGCAAGCGTGCTTATTCGAGTTAATTGAGCCTTTGAAAGGCTGCGTGATATATGGAAAAAGACGAACTGCGCACGATTATGAGCGAGTTCTGTGAGTTGCCCCTTACTTTTTTAGAGATTAAAGACGGGGAAACTCATATAAAGATGAAAAAACCTGCACAAGAAAATGCTGAGAATGTCAGTGGTGTGGGTTCAAATGATTTTGCAGCTGGAGCAGCTGCTGCGGCTAAAGTTGCTGCAACAGCTTTGAGTGCAGTTGCGCCCTCAAAGCAAAGCATCGCTGATGCGGCTGCTGCTGTTAGAAGTGTGTCTAATGGAGTGGGTGCATCTGATGGCACGGGCGCGGATGTGGGCGCAAGCGCGTCGGGCGCAGGTGTAGGCACATCAGGCGTAAGCGTTGATGGCGCACAACAAGGTGCAGCTAGCGGCGCAAACTCCAATACGACCAACATGTCCAACACATTCAGCGCATCCAACTCAGCAAACATAAATTCAGACTCATCACAGCAGCAAAACCTCATCAGGGTATCTGCTCCTATCGTGGGCATTTATTATGCATCACCAACTCCAAACGACACCCCATATGTAGAGGTTGGTTCTCACGTTAGCGAGGGCGACGTGCTTTGCCTTATAGAGGCAATGAAGATGATTAACGAAATCAAATCTCCTGTGTCAGGTACAGTGAAGCAAATAAGTTGTGAGTCGGGAAGTGCTGTTGGGTATGATGACTTGCTCATGCTTATAGAGGCGGACGAGTAGAGTGTTCAAACGAGTTTTGGTTGCAAATCGCGGCGAGATTGCTCAACGAATTATCCGCTGCTGCATTGAGATGGGCATTGAGTGCATAGCTGCATATTCCAAGGCAGACGAAAACGAAATATATGTTCCCTTTGCAACCGACTCAATATGCATCGGGGCAGCTCCTGCAAAAGACAGCTACCTTAACATAGACAATGTCATTTCGGCTGCTATTGCCACAAAATGCGACGCAGTGCATCCAGGCTACGGATTTCTTTCTGAAAATGCAGAGTTTGCAAAAAAATGCGAACAAAATGGCATCAAGTTTATTGGTCCTCCATCAGATGTAATTGAAAAGATGGGCGTTAAACAAACTGCCCGCGAACTCATGATGGCAAATGATGTGCCTGTGGTACCAGGATCGTCAAGCACTGTAGAAACTGCCGAAGAAGCAGCATCTATAGCCAACGAAATTGGATACCCCGTGCTCATAAAAGCCAGCGCAGGCGGTGGCGGTAGAGGTATGCGCAGAGCCGACACCCCCCAAGAAATCGAAGACGCATTCAACCAGGCGCGCAGCGAGGCAATTTCGTGCTTTGGAAATGGTGACGTATATGTAGAAAAGCTCATCTTAAATCCTAAGCATGTAGAGATACAAATTTTTGCAGACACGCGCGGCAACTGCGTTTACTTGGGTGAGCGCGACTGCTCAATTCAACGCAAAAATCAAAAGATGGTCGAAGAAACTCCATGCGCCAGACTTACTCCAAAAGTTCGAGATGAGATGGGCAAAATCGCTGTTAAAGCAGCACGAGCCGCTGGATATATCAACGCTGGTACCGTAGAATTTGTTGTTGATGAAGATCTTAACTACTACTTTATTGAGATGAATACGCGTATTCAGGTGGAGCACCCTATCACCGAGATGGTGTATTCGGTTGACCTAGTGCGCGAGCAAATTAGGGTTGCGGCTGGGTTACCTCTGGGCCGTAGTCAAGAGGAACTCAAACCCAGAGGGCATGCTATAGAGTGCCGGATAAATGCCGAGAGCCCTGTAGCTGGATTTAGCCCGTGCCCTGGCAAGATAACGCTAGCTTATTTGCCATCTGGAATTGGGACCCGCGTAGACTCTGCAATTTATGATGGCTACGAGGTGAGCCCCTATTATGACTCGCTCATCGCAAAAATTATTGTATGGGCACCCACACGCTTAGAGGCTGTGCGCAAAATGCGCCGGTGTTTAGAAGAGACGGTCATCGAGGGCATTGACACCAATTTAGACTTTGAGTTGTTTATTATGTTTCATAGCATGTTTTTGAGGGGCAACTATAATACGGGCTTCATTGAGCAGTGTATTGAGGAGATTTTGGATCTCGAAAAGCGTGCTGTTGAGATTGAGACTGCAGCAGAGGCAGACGAGGGCGTTGGAACTGGTGGCGGCGTTACTGGTGTAGGCGATGGAGTTGGAGCCAGCGTGGGGAGTGCGAGCAAAAGTACAGGAAACGGAGCTAGGGCTAGATTGCCTCAAGCAAACACCTATCTACTCGAGAGCAAAAAAGAGTAGGAGGCGCTATGACCAATACAAATCCATTCAACAAAAAACGTGGACGCCTGCAAGCCATGAAGCAGCTCAAGCCCAAAAACCAAAGGGCAGCACAGCTCCGTGCGCAGGCCGAGAAGCTAAAAGTTAGATGTCCCGACTGCGATTGCAGGTTTGAGCGCTCGCAGTTGAGCAGCACGTTGCATATGTGTCCTGAGTGCGGTCATATGTTCAAAATGCCTGCCCAGGCACGTTTGGCAATGGTGTTTGACAAAGGTATATATACCGAGCTGGACGAAGACTTAACGGGGGGCAACCCAATAGGATTTCCTGGCTATGAAAAAAAGCTCGAGTCAAATCAGGTTAGCACTAAGATGAATGAGGCTGTGCGATGCGCAGTGGGCCTTGTTGGCGGGCACCAAACCGTGGTTGCCGTGCTCGACAGCCGCTTTTTAATGGGCAGCATGGGCGTTGCGGTTGGTGAGAAAATAACCCGCGCCGTAGAGCATGCCACAGAGCATAAACTCCCGATAATTATTTTTAGCGCAAGCGGTGGTGCACGCATGCAAGAGGGCATTTTCTCTCTTATGCAGATGGCAAAAACTTCAGCTGCAATATCTAGACACGACGCGGCAGGGCTTCTCTATATATCGGTTATGACCAACCCAACAACGGGTGGTGTAACGGCAAGTTTTGCAAGCCTAGGAGACATAATTATTTCTGAACCAGGTGCTCTAATTGGTTTTGCTGGACCTCGCGTTATTGAGCAAACTATTAACCAGAGTTTGCCTGAGGGTTTTCAGCGTGCAGAATATTTGCTAGACCATGGATTTTTGGACGCGATAGTCAAGAGACCGCAACTTAAAGAATGGCTTTGCCTTATGTTAGATATTCATGCAAGGCGAGGTGAGCAGCGTGGCAAGTAGTGAGGATAGCTTGGATAAGTTTGAGGCTGCGGCGAACGAGGCTGTAGGTGAGAGTAAGCCAGATGGAGCAGGGGCGACTGGGTCGACTGGGTTGACTGAGGCGAACGAAGCGACTAAGACGACTGCATCAGCCGCATCGATTGAAGATGCAGCAAAACCAAACACTCCCACAAGCCCTAACCCTGCTACGCAGCTAATGGGTCAAATTGTGCAAGGCGTTACACAGGGAGTTACCCAAGGTGTTACACAAGGCATGAACTATCTGTGGAACACGGTGGTGGTTCCTCCATCAAAAAGAGTTGAACTTGCACGCGCTCCGCATCGTCCAAATGCAGACTTTTTTATAGACGCACTATTTCATGATTTTGTTGAGCTCCACGGAGACAGACTCGACAAAGACGACCACAGCATCAAAGGCGGCGTGGCATATTTTCACGATGTCCCCGTAACAATTATTGCTCAATGCAAGGGAACTAGCATTGAGGAGAACATTTATTATAACTTTGGGATGTCGAATCCGCAGGGATATCGCAAGGCACAGCGCTTAGCCAGACAGGCGGAGAAATTTGGCCGTCCCATCATAACCATAGTAGACACCCCAGGCGCATACCCCGGAATTGAGGCAGAAGAAAAAGGGCAAGGCGAGGCTATTGCTAGGTGCATAGAGTTGTTTAGCTCTTTAAAGGTGCCGGTAATTGCGCTGTTTATTGGCGAGGGCGGAAGCGGAGGCGCACTAGCTCTAGGTGTTGCGAACTCCATTATTATGCTTGAAAATGCAATTTATTCGATCTTGTCGCCTGAGGGTTTTGCGGCAATTTTGTGGAAAGACGCAACGCGTAGCAAAGAGGCGGCGTCTGTGATGAAGCTTACATCTTATGACATCGCGCAATTTGGAATTGCAGACATGGTTATTCCCGAAGGGTATGAACCGCTAAAGGCACCGTGTAAGGCTGTTGTGGAACGTCTTGACGAGGCATTGGCGTCCGAAATTGTGCGCTTGGCTCCCAAAGATGGTGAGACTCTAGCCAAAGAACGATATCAAAAATTTAGAGCTATTGGAGCATGTTGTGAGGATTGCTTTAAAGCAAGTGGAGGGGTAGCTGATGGTGAGGATATAGCTTCTGCGTCAAAGGCAAAAGTCATGTCTACAGGTAGTGAGCTAGAGAAATCTGTGGCAGCAAATCAGCTGGTGGGCGAGCCAAAAAGCGCAAAGGCAAACCAGCTGGTAGATGAGCAAAAAAGCACAAGTGAGAATGCAGGCGTGAGTGTAGTTGCTACTCCAGACTCTGCAAATGCGAGTGCAACTGCCATACTAGAACCTGCAAGTACAGGAGTAGATGCATCTAATCTTGCGAACACTTCTGCAAAACAAAACTTTGCAAGATTGAGCACATCGCAGGGTTCTAACCCAAGTCTAGGTCAAACACACAACGCAACCTCAGCAAAAAACGCACAAACATCCAACTCCATACAAAACAAATCTGAAAGGGGCAAATAGTGAACTCCCTTTATTTTGAGTCGACAGGTCTTTATATTCCGCCTAAGGCTGTGTCTAATGATGACCTGTCAAAAATTGTAGAAACAAGTGACGAGTGGATATACCCCCGAACGGGCATCCACAACCGCCATATTAACGAGAATCTCACCAACGCGCAGATGGCCGCAAAGGCTGGTCAATCCGCTATGAAGCGCGGCAACATCAATCCAGACGACCTCTGCTGTGTGATAATGGCAACATTTTCGCCCGACACATTTTCGCCCGCTAATGCATGCGCAGTGCACGACATTATGGGGCTTCCAGAGCACGTTTTGGCATTTGATATAAATGCAGCTTGTCCAGCATTTTTGGTGAGTCTGCACGTTGCACGCGGACTTATGTTGCAGCACCCTGGCAAAAAAGCTCTAGTTATTGCAAGCGAGTTTGCATCAGATTATACCGACTGGAGCGACCGCGGAACTTGCGTATTATTTGGAGACGGAGCAGGGGCGGCGGTTGTGAGCCTACGCGAAGAGGGAGAAATTTATTTCACTGGAGGCACACGCAAGGGAATCGAGGCCATTCAAGTTTCTGCTAATCCTAAGTCTGGCGACGACTTTAGGGTCATTCGCATGAATGGCAAAGACGTGTTTCGATTTGCTGTAACCGCAGTTCCGGATGCCATAGAAAACTTGCTCGCCCAGTCGGGCTTAACGCTAGATGACATAGACCACTTTATCTTCCACCAAGCGAATATGCGCATTATAAAGCATGTGTATCAAAAAATGGGTATCCCAAAAGAAAAGTGTTATACAAATATTGAAGAATACGGCAACACTTCGGCTGCAAGCTCGGCAATTGCTACTGCCGAAATGGACGCTCAAGGCATTCTAAAGCGCGGAGACAAAGTGATTATGGTGTGCTTTGGCGCAGGTTTGGTGTATGAGGGCATTCTTTTGGAGTGGTAAGAGGGCTAGAAGTGCAAGCTCCTGCAGCGTACGCGTGGCGAGCGAAGGCGCAAGCAACAAGAAGCAACGAGGGCAAGAAAAGAGGAGAGAGGCTATGAGCAACAAAACAAATCTCGCGAAAATGCTGGGTATAAAATACCCGTTTATGCAAGGCGCGATGGCTAATATATCTGATGGCGAATTTGCAGCAGCAATGTCTAATGCGGGGGCGCTTGGAATTATTGCTTCTGGAGGAATGGACATTGAGACTCTGGAGAGCAATATTGCAAAATGTCGCGAGCTAACGCACAAGCCTTTTGGTGTTAACGTTATGATGAAGCACCCCCAGCTAGACGAGGTGTGCGAACTTGTTGCAAAAACTGCTCCTGCTGTAGTAACAACAGGTGCTGGAAATCCAGGTCCTTATATTGACAAGTGGAAAGAGGCTGGCATAAAGGTTATCCCAGTTGTTCCATCTGCTGCTTTGGCTGTGCGCGTAGAGCGTGTAGGCGCCGACGCAGTAATTGCAGAAGGCACAGAAAGCGGAGGTCATGTGGGTGAACTTGCTACAATGGCTATGGTTCCGCAGGTAATTGACGCGGTGAATATACCTGTAATTGCAGCGGGTGGAATTGCTAGCGGTCGTCAGTTTTTGGCAGCCTTGGCGCTAGGAGCTGTGGGAGCTCAACTAGGAACATGCTTGCTTGTTAGTGAGGAGTGTCCTATTCATCAAAACTACAAAGAGGCAATTTTGCGTGCTAAAGACGCGGACACAGCTGTAACGGGTCGCTTTGCAGGATCCCCAGTTAGGCAGCTCAAAAATCACATGGCGCGTGCATATCTTAAGGACGAAAAGCAGGGCATGAGCCGTGAGGATCTTGGTCACTACATGATTGGAGCTCTGCGCAAGGCTGTGATTGATGGCGATACGCGAGATGGATCTTTAATTGCTGGTCAGGTTGCAGGTATGCTTACTCAAATTAGACCGGCGGCTCAAATTTTTGAGGAGATATATCGCGATGCTTTAGATGCTCGAGATGAACTTATCCAGATGATGAGCAGCATATATGATTAGAGGGGCGCGTTTAGGAATCGGGAGTTTGTGCTAGGGGTTTGCGATAGGGGTTTGCGTTAAGCTTTAGAGATTTGCACTAGTCACTAAAAGTTTATGCTAGGCACTTAGAGATTTGCACTAAGCATTAGGAGTTTGCATGAAGTGTGCATTTGTTTTTGCAGGGCAAGGCAGTCAAGTTCCAGGAATGGGACGCGAGTTATACGACACCTACCCTGTTTTTAGAGAGACACTAGAGGAGATAGACCCAACAGGTCACTGGCGCGAGTTGGCATTCGACGGAACCGAGGAACAACTAGCCGACACGCGCAACACTCAGCCATGTATGGTTGCCATAGAGTGCGCCACAACTGCGCTTTTGGCAAGCGAGGGCATAAAGCCCTCTATGGCTTATGGTCTTTCGTTGGGAGAATATTCAGCGCTTGCAGCTGCTGGTGCGCTATCTGCAAAAGAGGCGGTAGAGTTAGCGGCCTTTAGAGGGGAGGAGATGACCCGAGCCTCCGAAGGCATAGACTGCGGTATGACTGCCGTGTTAGGGCTTGACCGCGAGGGCATCAAGAAAGCATGCGAACAAGCACAAGACGCAGGATATGTTGCTATAACCAACTTTAACGGGCCAAACCAAATTGTTATTTCTGGAGAAAAAGCGGCGGTGGATAAGGCTAGTGAGCTCGCACTAGAGCTAGGAGCAAAGCGCTGTATTCCTCTGCCTGTGAGCGGACCTTTTCACACTAAACTAATGAAGCCAGCTGCGCAAGCTCTTGAGGCTCGTCTTGCCAAAACTCAGTTTGCTCCCATGCAAATTCCCGTTTTGTTTAATACCACAGCCGAGCCGCTGCAAAGTGGTGCAACAATTGCTGAGATGCTGGTGGAGCAGGTTCAGTCGGCCATACACTTTGACGACTGCGTGCGCAATATGGTTCAAAGCGGCATTGTTGTAACTGTGGAGGTAGGCGTTGGCAAGTCGCTTTCTAGAATGATAAAAAAGATCGACAAGCAAGTGCAGACGCTTCAGGCTTTTGATAATGCAAGTCTTGAGGCTACAAAGCAGGCATTTGCGTAGTGTTAAAAGTTGAGAGGTGCAAACTGTGTGTAGTGCAAAAAATGCTTTAGTTACTGGAGGCAGCCGTGGCATTGGAAGAGCCATCTGTTTAGAGCTTGCAAAGCGCGGGTGCAATGTGGCAGTTAACTGCACAAAGGGTGTGGATGCTGCACAACAAGTTGCTAATGAGTGCGAGGCGCTAGGTGTCAAAGCCCTCGTTGTTGCGGCAGACGTTTCGGATCACGACGCAACCAAAGAGATGGTTTCAACTGTTCAGCGTGAACTGGGCTCTCTCGACATATTGATAAACAACGCCGGAATTACGCGCGACAACCTTATGATGAGAACTTCTCCAGATGATTTTGAGACTGTGCTCAAAGTAAACCTTGAGGGCACCTTTAATTGCATAAAGCATGCAAGCCGAATTATGCTCAAGCAGAGGTCGGGTGCGATTGTGAATATGTCGAGCGTGGTTGGCATTATGGGCAACGCGGGTCAGGCAAATTATGCCGCGAGCAAGGCCGGAGTGATTGGTCTAACTAAATCGGCGGCTCGCGAGTTGGCGAGCAGGGGGGTTAGAGTTAACGCTGTGGCTCCCGGCTATATTGATACAGACATGACGCGCGACGTTGCCCAAGCTGCAAAAGATGCATTTGAGCAGCAAATTTTGCTCGGACGCGTGGGCCAGCCAGAAGACGTTGCCCGTGCAGTGGCATTTTTGGCACTAGACGATGCCTCTTATATAACAGGGCAGGTGCTCTGTGTTGATGGGGGTATGGCGGTTTAATACGCAGCATTTTAAATATGTGGCATTTTAAAGGCATAGCATTTAAGAACGTAGCATTTAAGAACAGGAGTTTTTTAGATGAGCAAAAATATAGGGCTTCGCAGAGTTGTTGTTACCGGAATGGGTGTGCTTAGCCCCATCGGAAACACAGTTGACGAGGCATGGAACAACGCAAAAGCGGGGGTTAACGGAATAGCCCCAATTACTCTTTATGATGCGAGCTCTCAAAAGGTCAAAATTGCTGGCGAGGTAAAGGGCTTTGATCCCTTTGAGTTTTTAGAGAAGCAAGAAGCCCGTAAGCAAGAGAGATTTACGCACTTTGCGCGAGTTGCAACCATGCAGGCCATGAAGCAAAGTGGAATTGAGATTGCAAACGAAGATCCTTATCGTTGCGGAGTTGCGATTTCATCGGGCATAGGTTCGTTGGATTTTTTGGCTCGCTCCCAAGACCGCGGTCACGAAAAGGGCTTTGATAGGGTTTCTCCTCATTATATTCCAGCTTCTATTACTAATAGTGCTGCTGGAAACGTGGCAATTCAAGAGGGTTTTAAGGGTGAGTGTTCGTGTGTTGTGTCGGCGTGTGCGGGTGGAACCAACGCGCTTGGAGAGGCAATGCGCACCATCAGGCATGGATACCTTGATGTTATGATTGCGGGCGGGGCTGAGTCGTGTATTACTCCGCTTGGTGTGGGTGGCTTTACGGTTATGAGGGCTCTAGCTGAGTCGGACGACCCGCAAAATGCCTGCAAGCCCTTTGACCTTGAGAGATCCGGCTTTGTGATTGCCGAGGGCGCGGGCATTATGATTTTAGAGGAGCTCGAGCATGCGCGTGCGCGTGGTGCCGAGATTTTGGGCGAGATTTGTGGATATGGCTATACTTGCGACGCCCACCATATTACTGCTCCAGACCCCAGCGGCGACGGAGCTGCGGCTTCTATGCGAAATGCAATTTATGACGCGGGACTTGAGCCTTCGCAAATTGGGTACATAAATGCTCATGGAACCTCGACTCCTATGAATGACAAGACTGAGTCTGCTGCAATTTGTGCTGTATTTGGAGGGGGCGCAGAGGGTTGCGGCGGCGATGCTAGTGAGGGCGGTGCTGGCTCTGATCCTGCTGCAGGACCACTGGTAAGCAGCACAAAGTCAATGACCGGACACATGCTAGGTGCAACCGGTGCGGTGGAGGCAATTTTGTCGTTGTTCGCAATTCGTGACGGCTTTATTCCTCCAAATATTAACTATCACACCCCCGACCCCGATTGCAATATCAACCTAGTTGCCAACCAAGGTGTAGAGGCTGACTTTGATTATGCGTTGTCTGACAATCTAGGTTTTGGCGGGCATAATGCAAGCATTGTAATTGGACGTTTTGATAAATAATTTTGCGCGGCGGGTGTTGAGTTAACTTTGCGCGGCGGGTGTTGCGTTTGCAAGCTCACATGTCTGCAAACTGTATTCGAGTATGTTATGCAAACATGTGGATTCGCAGATTGCGCGGTGTCACTGGCTATAAGTTGGCTGTTTGATTTTGAACGAAAGGAACCTACGATGACTGAAAATACTGAAAATTCAAGCGTGGAGCAAGGCGAGCAAGGCGAGCGTGGCGAGTGCGGCGCAAATGCTGAACCAGAAACGCAAGCTCGCGAGCCAAGAATTATTTCTTCTAATCAAATACAGCAAATTTTGCCACACCGCTTTCCGTTTCAGCTGGTAGACCGCATAACCGACTACGAACCAGGTCAATGGGCATGTGGCATTAAGTGCGTTTCTGTTGGGGAGCAGTGGTTTTGCGGACACTTCCCAGATCAGCACGTTATGCCGGGGGTCCTGATTTTGGAGGCTTTGGCTCAGGTGGGGGCAATTGCTGTGTTAAGTCTTCCACAAAACAAGGGCAAGATTGCATTTTTTGGAGGCGTTAAGAAATGCCGCTTTAAAAAGCAAGTTGTGCCTGGCGACGTATTGGAGATGCGTTGCGAGATTGAAGAGATGCGTCATGGCATTGGACATGGCAAGGCTGTGGCTAAGGTCGATGGCAAGGTTGCGTGTCAAGCTGAGATTACATTTGCGGTTGGAGAGAGTGAATAATGAGCAGCGACTTAACCCGA
This sequence comes from Senegalimassilia sp., assembly GCA_963661535.1. GTDB lineage: Bacteria > Actinomycetota > Coriobacteriia > Coriobacteriales > CADBOM01 > CAVLCC01. Next base: position 736 of record CAVLCC010000042.1, on the reverse strand, counting down.
ATTTCGATAACAATGCCAGAGGAGTTGCTTGCAACTTTAGATGACTATGCTTCGAGACGAGGGATTGCAAAAAACAGGTCGGAAGTTGTGCGCGACCTCGTGCGCGATGCCCTCGTAAAAGAAAAAACCGAGGAGTCTGACGCGTTTATTTTTGCCACCCTAACCATGGTTTTTGATCATCACACAAATGATTTGCGCGACAAACTAGACGACATTCAACACGCGCATTTTGATGAGATTATTTCGAGCATGCATGTTCATGTTGATGAGCACAATTGTCTAGAAACCATCGTTATGAAGGGGCGTTCGAGCGTGCTTCGGGGTATTGCTGATAGTTTGCTTGGCACAAAAGGCGTGCTAAATGGGGATTTAATCGTGACTGTTGTAGGTGACGGTCATGCTGATGGAGCGCACGGGGGTGCTGCTGGTGCGCACTCGCACGCTAACGGTGAACATGCCGCTTGTTCTCACGCGCATCCGCATACACATTCTCATGAGCATCATTGCCACCATCATCATTGTGAGAATAGCAAGTAACATCACGCTAATATCCATGCCTAGCACAACTGGCTAGCTAGGTTACTTTTTTATCTTCCAGACTTGTAGGGCACCATACTGCAAAAAATCCAGCTATACATTCATTAAGAACATATCGCTTGGCTTACAGCCAGTTTTCCTCAAAACCTCCCCCTTATAATACCGTTAACAGAATTACTTAAACGGGTGGGGGTTCAGA
>CAVLCC010000041.1:16930-17632 GCA_963661535.1 Senegalimassilia sp. | reverse complement strand
CATTAGTTATGATGGCATTTGCGGAAAAAAAGAAGATGGCAAGGATTTACCAGAAAGCTTGAAATGCAAGAAAATAATGCTTAATGCAGGTTTGTCAAGTCAAGCACTACTTTTAGGCAAAAAATCAACTACATTTGAAGCACTGTATGTTAGCGAGTCGCTTATCCCGCAATTTTGTGCGGTTCCAAAACAACTTTCTTTTATGGAGGCAATGGCATGAGCAACTACCCTAAGGAATTTCTTGAGTTGCTTGAATCTGGTGCATTTGTGCTGTGTTGTGCCTTGCTTTGTTGTTTTGTTAGTGAGGGGATAATCCCAGATGATTAGACGTTCGTATTTCAAATAAGGCTAGATGATCAGATGTTTGTATCGCAAAGCCTTAGCGATCTTTGCATAAAGACTTTGCTTGCATAAATTTATTAACATTTTTTAAAAAAGGGGGATTGAAGATGTTATATGACAGCATACTCCGTCTTTTTTTTGAAGCAAATGGCGTGTGAGCGCAGAATACCCTTGAACCTTGGGAATAAAGGTGTGTGAGCGCAGAATAACCTTGAATCTTGGCAATAAAGAGCTAAACACCAAACAGTAAGAGCCTTAAAAGCCTTGAAGAAGCAAGCAAGCTTTAGCTTGGTTGTAGTTCACAAATTCAGATGATTTAATTGCCTCATTCAAAGGTTAAACACTCCTCATTTTCCGCTT
>CAVLCC010000041.1:11951-16861 GCA_963661535.1 Senegalimassilia sp. | reverse complement strand
AATCATTGCTAAGTTAAAAATTCTAAGATAAGATATGCAAAAATTGTGTGTTTTAAGCGCAGTAGATATGTGTTTTTTGAGTGTGATTGCACACTAAACAAACACATATTGAGTGCAAAAAGCAAAAAACGCGCAAGTGCGTTGAGCGTAAACACAGTGCACTCAGTGCAAGCGCAGTGTTTTTAAGCGCAGTAAGTCACTGAGCGTGAGCGCAGTGAATGTGAGCGCTTTAAGAACGAGGGCGTGCTGATGAACGCAAGCCTACTTAGCGCAAGTGCGTTGGGCTTAAAACACAGCGCACTCAGTGCAAGTGCAGTGTTTTTAAGCGCAGTGAGCCACTGAGCGTGAGCGCACTGAATGTGAGCACTTTAAGAACGAGGGCGGGCTGAATGCAAGCGTACTTAGCGCAAATGCATTGAGTGCGGTGAGTGAAGTGCAATGAGCCAATGAGCGTGAGCGCAGTGAATGTGAGCGCTTTAAGAACGAGGGCGGGCTGAACGCAAGCGTACTGAGTGCAGGCACAGCGAGCGCAAAAAAACGCACAAACATAAATGCAAAACATTTTGAGGGAGAAAAACTTAGCTTATGGATAACGCGTCCCAAAAAAGTAGTTCAACGCACAAGGTAAGACATGGCATATTCACAGCCATTGGCATTTTGCTATGCGTTATTTTAATCCCCGTTGTAATCATAAACTGCACGCTAATAGCTAAGCAGATTACCAATCAAGATGAAGTTCCATCGTTTGGTGGGGTTTTTCCGATGATAGTCTTAACAGACTCCATGAGCGGAACTTTTGATGCCGGTTCTTTGATAATTTGCACCACAGTAGATGCAAAAGACGTAAAAACCGGCGACATAATTTGTTATTTTGATCCAGCTGGTAGTGGTTCTACTACAACAACTCACAGAGTACAAGAAATAAAAACAGACCAAGATGGCTCTATTAGCTTTATAACAAAAGGCGACGCAAACAATACAGCCGACAAAACCCCTGTGCCAGCCGCAAATTTGGTTGGTGTATACCGTTTTCATATAGAAGGCTTGGGTTCTTTTGCAATGTTTATGCAAACAACTCCTGGACTAATTATTTTTGCTGTATTGCCAGTTTTGGCTTTGATTTTGTATGACGTTGTTAGAAGACGCATATACGACAAGCAAAAAGCCACCCAAACAGACGCTTTGGTGGCCGAGCTAGAGTCTTTGCGTGCACAAAAAGATGCCCAGACCGCGCAGCAATATGGTGTGGGGCAAAATGGTGCGCAGCAATTTAATGCGTCGCAGCAATATGGTGCGGGGCAAAATGATACGCAGCAATATAACAACGCGCAAGTATATAATGCGCAACAAAACGATAATACGCAGCAATTAAACGCGCAACAGTACAACGCGCAACAATCATATAACGCGGGGCAGAACGATAATACGCAGCAGTTTAACGCGCCGCAGCAATATGGTGCGGGGCAGAACGATAATACGCAGCAATATAACAACACGCAAGTATATAACGCACAGCAGAACGATAATACACAACAATTAAACGCGCAGCAGTACAACGCGCAGCATAACCAGCAATACGACGCGCAAGTGCAACCGCAGCAATACAACGCGCAAGCGCCACAGCAACCACACAACCCACAAAATAACATTTCTAAAGCCCAATCTGATGCTTGCACATATACAAGTTCAGATGCGGTGTGTGTAGATACAAACCAACAAAACAACACAAAGGAGGTATAGGCACACATTTATTTTATTTTGGTTATTTCGCAAATTTGCAATTAGCCACGAATTGTATTTTTGCGATATGGCATTTTGTTTCTTGTTTTTTTAAGTATAAAACACAATCTATTAGAAAGGATAGGTGCAAAAACAAATGAAAAAGAACAAAGCAATGCGCCTAGGTTCTGCTGTTTTGGTATTGGCTTTGCTAACAAGCTGTGCAATTTGTTCAACTTTTGCTAAGTATACAACCACTGCAGGTGGAACAGATAGTGCACGTGTAGCTTATTGGGGTTTTGATACCGACTCAACAACAACTTTTAGTTTATTCAGTAATACCTATGACAGCGGAGCTGTAAAAGCATCAGGCAAAACTGGTACTGCTACTACTGCTGACAAGGTAGTTGCTCCTGGCACTAGCCAAGATACATCAATCTCTTTCCAATATAAGAGTTTAGCTAGTCCATCTATCACAGCACCTGAGGTAGCTTATACCCTTGTTGCAGATGTAAAAACTACAGGTATTGATGGTACGGGCACTGCTGATGTAGATGCACTAGATGCTAATCCAAACTTCGTATGGAAACTTACAGTCCCAGGTGGATCAGAGAAAACGTTCCAAACACTTAATGGTCGCGAAGCAGACGCAGAAAAAGGTCTTGCAGCAGACGATGGTCTAATTCCAACTCTTAAAAATGCACTTGCAGGCTCTAGCAGTGGCTCATACAATGCTGGCACACTTCCTGATGGCTTAAATTCATCCTCTGTATACAAAATTGGTTGGAGTTGGGAATATGATACAACCAACGATGATGAGCAAGACGTAACCGACACAGCCATGGGTAACGCAACAGATCTTGATGACCTAGCAATCACCATTAAGATTACAGCTACTCAAAAAGACTCGTAAGTCGTCTTATAAAAGCTTATCCTCTCCTCGCCATCGTGGCGGGCACAATGGAGAGGAGGCTTTTTAGAGGGTCTAGGTTATTAGCCATAAAGCACAACGCACACAGCTTAGACTTTCTAAAAAGCCTTATTTAAAAGATTTTTAAAGCTCAAAAAAGCTTTAAGCAAACATACAAACATAAGAAGAGAGACAAGACGTGCAACAGATAAAAACAACATCAAAAAGAACAATGTTCACAATCTTTATTGTGATACTAGCTGCTATTGCTCTTTTCACATTTCCATATGCATTTAATCTCACATGGTCTTTGCCAGGAGCAAACTCAGATAGAACTCTAACTTATACAACCGGAAGCCTTGTGTGGGATAGCTCAGCTAGCATAAACCCAGATGGCACAATTTGTCTATCGATGTTTGATAAGAGCTATAACAACACCAAGTCGCAAAATGGAGACAACGTTGTGTCTCCTGGAAACCAAAACCAAACCAACATTAGGCTGCTCAACGCCTCTGGCAACGAGATTGAATATAGCGCGGTTTTGTATAGGCTAGATAGCAATAATGCTCCAATTAGTGCATCGCTCACAAGTTCTGGCGAAGCGCAATCAACCGAGGACTATATTTTGCCCCCAGGGGTTAGCCAAAACCAAACCATAGATGCCATAGGTGGCAAGGCTAGTGCTTCTTCTGCAGAGCTAATGAGCGTTAATTGGAACTGGGACTATAGCAAAAATCAACCTACAGACGAGATAGACACACAAGTTGGCAACGACCAAGATGGGCAAGACGTAAAATATGGTGTGTTTATTGTGGTTAGTGAGATAGAGCCAGAGCCTACCCCTCGGCCCGATACAAACCCCGACACAGACGGCTCGGATAGCGCAGATAATACAACGGGCGCAGACGATTCGTCTTCAGACGGCACAGGCTCGAGCACGGGCAGCAGCGCGGGCGCGGGCACCGGTTCAAGCTCAACCACCGGTACCTCAAGCTCATCTTCAGCCAAAAAGGTATTGCCCACAACAGGCGATAATACAAACATGATACTCTTATTTGCATGTGCTATAGTTGCTATGTTTGCAATGATTTTGCTTGCACAAGCTAACAGGCGCAGCAATAAACAAGAGCAAGCACATGCACAAGCACTAGACAGTTTAAGCAAAGGATGTGAACAAACACATAGACACGAGGAAGACAACATACACAAGGCGAGGTAGTATTAAGAAATGAGAACACAACGCCGCAAAGACATTTTGCGACGCACTGTTTTGGTGGCGTTAGGCATTATTTTGGGTTCTAACATCTACATGCTAAACGCAAAAGCGGTGGGCCAAAATCAAATGCCAATGCCTTTTGGCATAGGTGCTGCGGTTGTGCAATCAGGGAGCATGGAACCCACATATTCTACAGGAGATCTTCTCTTTGTTCGCGCAAGCGAAGATTATGCTTATGGAGATGTGGTGGTGTATCAAGAGCAAAATATTCTTGTTGTGCACCGCATAGTTGATATAAATGGCGACATGGTTACAACCAAAGGAGATGCCAACAATGCAGCAGACCCCGCGTTTAGTTCTTCGCTAATAAAAGGGAAGGTTGTAGGTTGTATTCCGGCTTTTGGATATGTAATTGATTTTCTAAAGTCACCGTTGGGGATTTTGGTTTTGATAGGAAGCGCGGTTGGACTTGTGGAGCTTTCGTTTAGAAGAAAGGTCAAAAAGGAAGACGAAGAGCTGCAAGCACAAGACGCTAAATATATACAAGAAGTTAAAGACGAGATAGAGAAGCTTAGAATTGAACTTGGCAAAGACGACATTATTAGCATTAGCGAGTGTGATGGTGGCTGGAGCACAAGCACTAGCAGTGGCTCTGGGAGCGAAAGCGGGAGTTGCTCCGGAAGCGGCTGCGAGGTCGGCGGCTGCGAGGTCGGCGGCAACGCAAGCAACAACAACAGCTCCAGTATTAACAACGACTCATACACATTTTAGCCAAGTTTTCATTTATATAGAGGGGTAGGTTAGTAACAAAATGAGCAGCAGAGATAATCTAACAAATGTTAGACGTTCACGATCTGGAATGTTTCGCCTATATATGGTGATGCTGGTTGTGTCGCTAATAACTATTGCATTGTTTTCTTTTGTAACGGCTTTGTCTGCAAAATATACAACCTATGCTTCTGGCAACGACAGCGCACGTGTTGCCCAATTTAAGGTTGTTGCAGCCGATGCTGATGCAGATGCCAGCAAAGATTTGCAGCTTGGATATACAACAACTGAGCAAAC
>CAVLCC010000041.1:0-11898 GCA_963661535.1 Senegalimassilia sp. | reverse complement strand
AGCAAACTTATGCTTTTACGGTTGCTAATCAAGATGATGATGGCTCCGTAATAAACGAAGTTGACACAAAATACGACGTTGAGGTTAAGTTCCCGTCTTCGATTTCTTGTGTTAGCTCGTCTATTACGAATGGTACAGGTTCTAGTGCAACCACAGTTAACGGAACTACGACCGACAACACAACGTATACTTTTTCAAATGTTGGTTCTTTTAAAGCAGCAACTGGCAAAACCGACAATTTGACACTAAAGTTTGCTTTGGATACAACTAAGATGACAACAGGTGAGTGGAGCGGTGTTACCGTAACTGTAAAGGCTGCGCAAACAAATTAGTAGCTGTGCTGGGTGCGCGCTGGCGCTGGCGTTTGCTAGCTTGATGTCACTTGCACTTGCACTTGCAGACTTTAGATATTTTAGAAAAGGGATATTATGATTACCATCTCAAAACAGCAAAACGAACCAAACGGGTATGATGGAGCAAACGAACCCAACGGCTCAGACGCAACAAGCGCGGCAAAGAACCCCAATGCCAACTTGTTGCGCGGGTTTGCACTTGCAATTTGTGTTATTGCAATAGTTGCTATATTTGCTGGAGCTGTATGGGGCAAGTATGCACAAGATGTTAGTGCCACAACCGAGCTCAAGGTTACTGTGGGTGACTACACAATCAACAAAACCAAGATGCAAGCTGTTATGAGGAACTTGTCTACTAAGCCCACGACTTTGAAGTTTGTTACTGGCGCAGACGTGCCAGCGGGACTTACGAACATAGCTACCACAAGCTTAAACGGAGCATCTACAGCCGGAATCCAAGAAAATGAGGGTTCAAAGATTGGCGTATATCAATCTAGTGATGGCAGCACTTTATACATTGCTCCCATGAAAGAAGATGGCTCACCTGTAACTGACTCCTCAGTAATGTATGCTCCAACGGATTGTTCTAATTTTCTCCAAGGTAGTAAAGAATATACAAACTTAGGAAGTAATTTAACTTCTATAGAGTGTTCTAATTTGAATACTTCTAGAGTAACCACCATGAACTCTATGTTTAACGCTTGCTGGGCACTCACTAATGTTGATATATCAAACTTTACAACCACAAACAAGCTTACATCAACATTTCTAATGTTTGGCAATTGCAATAAGATCACAAGCATTAGTTTTCCTGCAACGTTTGATACAAGTGGCGTAACAACTATGTCTAATATGTTCTATAGTTGCCATCTTTTAACGTCACTTGATATTTCTAAATTTAATACGTCTAATGTTGAAGATATGAGCTTTATGTTTTCAGCCAGCACGGATGAGGGTACATATGAAACCAAGTTAACCAATCTTGATTTATCGCATTTTGATACAAGCAAAGTTAAATCTTTTCAACGTATGTTTTATAACTGCAAGAATTTGACTAGTTTAAATATATCAAGCTTTAGAGGTTCAGCAGCTACTACGACAAGTGGTATGTTCTACAATTGCTCAGCCCTAACAACCATTGATTTATCTGATTTCGCAACAACTTCTTCTCTTGAGTCTATTTCAACAATGTTTGCTGGATGTAATAAGTTAAGTTCTCTTACTTTCTCGGATAGTTTTGATACTTCTGGTGTTAAATATATGACGAGTATGTTTAGTGACTGTTCAGCATTGACTTCTTTGGATTTATCTATGTTTAACACAGGTAGTGTTACAGATATGGGAGGAATGTTTAATAATTGCTACAGACTTCAAGAAATTACGCTGGGTGAAAACTTTAACTTTGTTGGAACCGATGGCTATTTGCCAAACCCGTCTGCAACTTACATCACTGGTGCCGACGGCAACTGGTACGACACAGAAACAGGCGGAGCTTACACCCCCGCCGACCAGGCGAGCTACCACAACAACCTCAACGCCACCCGAAAGTATAGTGCAGTGCCTACTGTGACTTATACAATTAATAAAAGTAGTATGTGGAGCGCATTGCAAAACCTTGCTTCAAGCAATCCAACAAGTTTGCAGTTTGTAAAAGGAACAGATGTACCTTCAGGTCTTACCAGTTCAACCAATATCGGGTTGGATACTTCGGATCCTATTGGAGTTTTCCAAAGTGGTTCAACAATCTATATTGCGCCTATGGATAGTTCGGGTAATCCTGCAAGTAACAGTAGTGTGATATATGCACCCGAAAATTGTACCTCTTTCTTAAGAGGTGGGTCTGGGTTTGCTAATCTAGGTTCTTCTTTACAAGTACTTAATTGTAGTAATTTAGATACTTCTAAAGTAAATGCTATGAACTATATGTTTTATGATAATAGCCTACTGACAAATTTAAATATATCAAATCTTAATACCTCTAATGTAACCACGATGTTTGGAATGTTTGGCTATTGTTCTGCTTTGACATCTCTAGACTTAACAAGTTTTGACACATCTAAGACAACTTCTTTGCAGGCTATGTTTATTGAATGTACATCATTGACATCTGTGGACTTATCAAGTTTTAATACTTCTAAAGTAAGTACTATGACAACCATGTTTCGTGAGTGTAAAAATCTTCAAACAATATATGCAAGTGACAGTTTTACCACCGATTCTGTAACAAGTAGTGGATATATGTTCTACAATTGTACAAGCCTTAAAGGTGGGAAAAATACAACATTTAGCAATACTAATATTGATGCAACTTATGCGCACATCGATGGTGGAACATCTAATCCAGGATACTTTACCTCCAAATAACTGTTTTGTGTTTTAAATGTATTGAGACAGTGGTTTAAATAAAGTTTATAAAAGCGGGTGTTGGTGCACCCGCTTTTTTGTTAACGTAGGTGTTCATAGGCTTATTGCAAAGATAACTCGCAGCGACAAATTAAAATATACTTTCCCTAGCAAATTTTGCCGTTTACACGCCAAGATGACCTATTTAAAATAACTTATTGCAACAAATAATTGACTCAACTATCACCTAAGTATTATTATGAATCGGTTCGTTTTCAAATGCCCCGTGAACGCTAATGAAAACACGTCCAGGCAATTTTAATTGGAGGAAACAAGTGAAAACTTATTATGCGAAGCCAGGTGAGGTGGAGCGCGAGTGGGTAGTTGTGGATGCTGAGAATCAGATTCTTGGTCGTTTGGCTACTCAGGTTGCGGCAATCCTTCGCGGCAAAACCAAGCCGCAATATACTCCGCATGTAGATACTGGTGATTTTGTTATCGTTGTAAATGCAGAAAAAATTAGAGTTACAGGCAACAAAGTTACCGATAAAGAATACTACAGGCACACAGGTCATCCAGGCGGTCTTAAAAAAGAGACTTTTCAAGAGGCTATTGAAAAACACCCTGAGCAAGTAATTGAGAAGGCTGTAAAGGGAATGCTTCCTAAAAACAGTCTAGGTCGTGAGATGGGCAAAAAGCTTAAAGTATATGCAGGACCTGAACATCCACATGCAGCGCAAAATCCGCGCAAGATTGAGCTGGAGGGCTAAAAGATGGCAAATAATGATGCAGTCTATTATGGCACTGGTCGCCGCAAGAATGCGGTAGCACGTGTAAGAATTGTGCCCGGAACCGGCAAGGTTGTTATCAACAAGCGCGACGGAGCCGAGTACTTTGGTAGAAAGGCGCTTTTGGATTATGCACTAGCACCTTTTAAAGTAACCGATACAGTTAATCACTTTGATGTAATTGCACTTTGTGATGGAGGCGGAATTTCTGGACAATCTGGAGCTGTTCGTCTAGGAATTGCACGTGCTCTACTTGAGGCTGGAGATTATCGTGCAGATCTTAAGAAGGCAGGATATCTCACCAGAGATTCAAGAATGGTTGAGCGCAAGAAATACGGTCTTAAAAAAGCTCGTAAGCGTCCACAGTTCTCAAAACGTTAAAGCTGGATTTTTTGCAAATGGCGAGTTTGCTTGTTTGTTTCAAAGAGGCTTGCTTGCTTATAAAAAACATGAATTTACAGAGCGAGGGCATAGAAGATATGTCATCGCTCTTTTGCTATAACATAAAAGCCTGCTGCGGCAGGTTTATGGTACTCGTTTTATATACAAATAAATTACAGGAGAAGTTTAGATGTCTACTCGCATATTTGGAACAGACGGCGTAAGAGGAGTAGCTAATACTGAGCTAGATTCAAAGCTTGCTTTTGATTTGGGTCGTGCCTCAGTTCGCTTTTTGGGAACAAGAATTGTTGTTGGCAAAGATACGCGACGCAGTGGAGATATGCTTTTTTGTGCGCTTTGTGCTGGCATTATGTCGGCAGGAGGAGATGTGTTTGATGCTGGCATAATTCCAACTCCAGGAGTAGCACTTATTACATCTAAGGGAGACTATGACGGTGGGGTAGTTATATCTGCCTCGCATAATCCTCCAAAATATAATGGAATTAAATTTTTTAGCAGCGAGGGCTTTAAGCTCCCAGATGCCCTAGAAGACCAAATGCAAAGCTACATTGAAGATGGATGTCCTGTAAGTGAGCAAATTGATGGCAGCGAAGTTGGAAAGATTGAGGTTTTGCAATCTGCATCTGAGGATTATATTGCAAATGCTGTAGAGTCTTTGGGTAGCCAGAATATTGATCTTAAAGGACTAACCATAGTTGTGGATTGCGGTCACGGTGCGGCTTTTCATACTACTCCAGAGGCGCTCTCTAGGTTGGGGGCTAACGTTATTGCGCTAAATACAACCTATACAGGAGATGACATAAATGTTGAGTGTGGCTCCACTAACCTTGAGCTTACAAAAGAGGCAGTGCTTAGTTGTGGCGCGGACATTGGTCTAGCACACGATGGAGATGCAGACAGGCTTTTGGCTATAGATGAACTTGGCAACGAAGTAGATGGTGATCAGATAGAGGCAATATGCGCCGTGGATTTGCGCGATAGAGGTCTGCTAGCGGGCGACACTGTGGTTTCTACAGTAATGTGCAACCTTGGTTTTCGCAAAGCTATGGAGCGAGAGGGCATTGGGGTTGAATGCACAAATGTTGGAGACAGATATGTACTAGAGCGCATGCGCGAAAAAGGATATGTGCTAGGTGGAGAGCAATCTGGGCACATGATTTTTCTAAATCACAATACAACGGGTGATGGACTGATAACTGCTCTTAATTTGTTAGCTGCACTAAAGCGCAGTGGCAAAAAGATGAGCGAGCTTTGCCAGGTTATGATCAAGTTCCCACAAACTCTAGTAAATGTTGAGGTTAAAGATAAGACTATCTTTGAAACCAACGACGATGTAAAGCAAAAAATTGCAAATGAGGTTGCTAATTTGGCTGATAATGGCAGCATTTTGGTTAGAGCCTCTGGAACCGAGCAACTTGTTCGCGTTATGGTTGAGGCATCTGATGACGACACAGCCAACAAAGTTGCAAATAGCATAGCTGATGCAATTCGCGCAGCTGAAGAGTAGGTTTTGCACCCTTGAGTATTTGAAGTAAGGCTAGATAAATACGCTTGCTCTTTTAATTTATATACAGACGAAAAAAGGTCGACCAACCAAAACTTGGACGACCTTTTTTAAGTTAAGACATGCATATCAACCACTATGCTTACCCGCTATTTTTACTCGCTCCCAGAGCTGCCTCCACCAGATGATGATTCACCGCCAGAGCTACCTCCGCCTCCAGATGAGCCACCACCATTGCCTCCGCTAGAACTCTCGCTGTTAGAGCTACTAGACTCAGACTCGCTCTCGCTGCTTCTAGAACTAGATGATGAGCTTCGACTAGAACTAGAACTTGAACTTGAGCTACCAGAGCTGCTTGAACTGCTAGAACTACTCGAGCTACCGCCAGAACCATATCCCTTCTTGGAGATTTGAGCGGCTGCCTCTGAGCTATATTTAGGGTCTGACACATCTGCCATCACAAAGTCTTTAAGTTCACTTCCACTTAGAGCGCTTGAGGTATAGTCGTTCCATACAGGACAGCAGTTGGAGCCACCCATGTTATCTGAGACGGCACGTTCTTCTCTTGCGCCTATCCAAACCGATGTAGACAACTGTGGAGTAATTCCGCAATACATGGAGTCACGGTAGTTTTGCGACGTTCCAGTTTTGCCTGCAGAAACTTGCCCTGACGCAAGCTGAGCTTTTGTTGCAGTTCCGCCTGTTACCACACTTTCCAGCACATCAACTGCAGCCTTAGAAACCTCCTGGCTCAAAACCTGCTCTCCTTTGTTTTGGGTTGTAACATCTTTAATAGTTTCACCTTTTGAGTTAGTAATCTTTGTGATAAAGACCGGCTCATGATACACGCCACCAGAAGCCAAAGTAGAATAAGCAGAAGCCATTTGCAAAGTGTTTACGCCTTGGCTGCCTAGGGTGATAGAAGGTACTGGCTCTAGAGCGCTCGTTATTCCCATCCGATTGGCAATTTCTACAACTTTGTCGGCACCCACAACGTCAATTAGTCTTGCATATCCCGTGTTAGACGAAACCTGTGTTGCGCCCTTAATTGTTTTTGTGCCCTGCGAGGTTCCTCCATAGTTTTCTACCTTCCAATCTCCAATTGTTACAGGAGATGAGCAGCTAATGTATGTGTCTGGGCTAATGCCCGCTTCGATTGAAGCTACGAGCGTAAACATCTTAAAGCAAGAACCTGCTTGCCTAGAGGCCTGAGTGGCAAGATTATATTGATCGTTATAATAATCACGCCCGCCAAACAGAGCGACCACATAGCCATTACTCGGGTCAATGGACGTTAAAGACATATCCACGTCGTCGTCTAGGCTGTCTAGTTTTTCATAACATGCAGACTCAGCAGCCTTTTGTTTGTTCACATCCAAAGAGGTATATACCGTAAGACCGCCGCCATAAACCTCTTCGCTCGAGTACTCATCCAAAAGCAGCTTTCTAACCCACGAAGTGTAGTAAGGGAACTGATAAATACCATCGTTGTGGTCGTCTGTTTGCGCAGGATTTAACTCAATGTCTTCTGCCTGTGCCGCATCGTGTTCTTCTTGGGTTATATACTTGTTCTTTAACATTCTGTCTAGAACAAGGTTGCGTCTTTCTTTAGCGCGATCTGGGTTTATCTTGGGATTATTATTAGTAGGAGACTGAGGAATTGCTGCCAAAAGCGCCGCCTCCGATATGGTTAAATCCGACGCACTCTTGCTAAAATAATGCTTTGCGGCAGACTCAACTCCATATGCACCATCGCCGTAGTTGATGGTATTTAGATACATATTGAGTATTTCATTTTTTGTGTAGATTTTTTCTACCTGCATTGCAAGATAGGCCTCACGCACTTTTCTTTTGATAGAGATTTCGTTCATCTCATCTAGAAGTAGAGTGTTTCTAACTAGCTGTTGTGTAATGGTCGAAGCACCTTCTTGACCAGACCCAGTTAGATTTACAACAAGAGCTCTAACTATGCCTTCTGGGTCTATTGCTCCATGTTCAAAGAAGCGCTCGTCTTCTGTTGCCACCGTGGCATTAATCAAATTTGTAGAAATTTTGTTTAGCTCAACAGGTTCTCTGTCTTCCAGATAAAACTCAGCCAAAAGCGTTGTGTTATCTGAGGCATAAACCCTTGTTTTTTTAGAAAGACTAAACGAGTTGATATTTGTATAATCTGGCAAATTTTGCAACCAAGATTCTGCAAGTGAGACACCAACTGTAAGTCCAATTGCCAAAAATGAAAATACTATTATTCCAAATACAACAGCGCTACGATTTGCAAGGCTCTTTTTTTGCCTTGCGTGCAAGCGTGTCCTTTGAGACATTCGCACTCCTACTTCGCATTTATACAAAAACATACAAGCTGCAAACCAAGCTTTGTTTTAACCACTATTTTGTGCAGATATTTAGATTGCAAAATTTGTATGCTATTTTTGATTATATATCAAACATCTAATATATATATGCCGTGTGTGTTATTTGGAAGTTCGGGTAATATGATGAAAAGTGTGACAGAGGAGTGCGGTTGAATATGCGGTGAATGTGCGTGCGTTAAAGATAGCTAAAGATATGTAAAGATGGTAGGAGGACAAAATGACAAGCCAACAAAATACTAAAATCGAACGGCGTGCAGTTATAGATATTGGAACAGTAACAACACGTTTGATGATTGCAGATTGCATCATAAATACTGGAACGGGTCAAGCGCAAGATGTGCAAGTGCTTTTTAAGACAGCTATTATTACCGAGCTAGGCGAGGACCTGTTTAAAACCGGCAAGCTAAAAAAAGAGGCGATAGCCCGAGTTGCAGATGCGTGCGATCAATATATCCACAAAATGCAAGAGTTCGGGCTCGATATAGTCAAGAATACCAAAGAGAGGCCCTTTGCAGTTGCTATGGCAACATCGGCTGCTCGCGATGCATCTAATAGTGATGAGCTAAAAGACGAACTAGACAAACGCAACATTTTTCTATCAATAATTTCTGGAGAAAAAGAAGCTAGTTTGTCGTTTGCAGGTGCTGTTAGTGGTGTTTGTGGAGATGGTATTTTGGTCAACGATATTGGAGGAGGTTCTACAGAGTTGATATTTGGAGCATCTCATGCAGCTGGTTTTCCGCAAATCTATGCGTCACACTCTTTTAATGTGGGATGCCGCAGAGTAAAAGATCTGTTTTTGCGCACAGACCCTCCAACTAAAGATGAACTAAATGCAGCTCACAACTGGGTTTATCAACAAATAAAATCATTCTTTGATGTGGAGATAAAAAGCGCATCACAATCGCAAAACAGCATACAAATAAATAAAATGATTGGAGTGGCTGGCACTGCAACTTCGCTAGTGTCAATGCATGACAAGATGGCGGTTTATGACTCAGCAAAAGTGCACGGACGCACAATGCGTATACAAGACGTTGAAGAAGCGCTGGGTAATCTGGCATCTTTAACGCTTGAGCAGAGGCAAAATGTTGTGGGCCTTGAGCCAAAGCGCGCTGATGTTATAGTTGCAGGTATGCTTATTTTACAAGTTTTGATGCAACTTGCAGATATCGATGAGCTAATAGTTAGCGAATCTGATAATCTTGTTGGACTGATGATGAATTGGTCAAACTAATAAATCCCATAAAATCATCTTAAGGGTGGCATATTAAGCTAGCGGTTTTAGGATTATTTAAAGATTTGTTGACCCATGGTTGGCTTAAGTTGTCCTCTAAGGTCTAGCGTTGGCATAAAAGAGACCTATGCGTGATATTATGTTTAATACACTTATCGCATAAGGCATGCCATATGGCTATAAGATGTTGCATATGGGGGCGTGGTGGAATTGGCATACACAGCGGACTTAAAATCCGCCGTCTTTAGACTTGAGGGTTCGAGTCCCTCCGCCCCTACCAAATGCTTCTTTGCAAGATAGTGTGCTAATCTGCAAACTTCGCTAACGTTAGGCATAGGATATGCAAAATAAAACATCCCAAAGAAATAAAAAATCTACAAAACAGGCTGTTGGAACAAAAAAGGTTGCACCCACAACAACGTCAACTGATGAAGATGTGCCTCAAAAGATTACAGGTGCACGCGCTTTGGTTGCCGCATTGGTCGATGAGGGTGTAGATACTATTTTTGGATATCCTGGAGGCACAGTCTTAGACATATACGATGCGCTATATGATTGCGACCAAATAAGGCACATTTTGGTTAGGCATGAGCAATCTGCGGCACATGCTGCCGATGGATATGCACGAACTGCAAAAAAGCCTGGAGTTGTGCTGGTAACAAGTGGCCCTGGTGCCACAAATACTGTTACAGGAATTGCAGATGCTTATATGGATTCAATTCCAATAGTTGTTATTGCAGGGCAGGTTGCAACAAATGCAATTGGAACAGACGCATTTCAAGAGGCAGACTTTTTGGGAATAACTCTTCCGGTTACCAAGCATAGCTACCTAATTAAAGATGTTAAAGAGCTGGTTCCTTCTGTGCGCGAGGCTTTTCATATTGCTAAAACTGGTCGTCCAGGTCCTGTTGTTATATGTGTTCCTAGTGATGTTGCGCTTGAGCTTGTGAAATATGAACCTCCAACAGAAAAGGTAAATATTCCCTCATATAAGCCAACATACAAAGGCAACGCAAGGCAAATAAAACAAGCTGCCAACCTTATGCAAAAAGCAAAAAAGCCAGTTATTATTGCTGGTGGAGGAATTGTGCTTTCGGGTGCAGAAAAAGATTTGTGTGAACTTGCAGAAATTTTGCAAATACCAGTTGTTGAAACTTTGATGGCAAGAGGCGTGTTTGCTCCAAATAACAAGCTAAATCTTGGTCGCATGGGAATGCATGGAACTCCACAAGCAAACTTGGCTGTTTTGAGTTCGGATCTTTTGATTGTTGTGGGTTCGCGTTTATCAAATAGAGTTACGGGAGATGTTTCTGAATTTGCAGAAAATGCAAAGGTAATTCACATAGATATTGATCCTGCAGAAATTGGCAAAAATGTGCATGTAGATCTTCCTATAGTAGGAGATGCACATGAGGTTTTGTCTGCTCTAGTTGAACAGCTAAATAAAACCGAGATTGAGCCAAAAACTACAAACTGGGTCGAGCAAGTAAATGAGTGGAAGCAAACCTGCGTGGTTCAAGAGCATGTTCCAAAAGAGGGTGTAATTTGTGCACAAGAAATATTCGATGCGCTAAATGAGCTTACAAAAAATAAAGATGTTATATATACCACCGAGGTGGGGGAGCACCAAATGTGGGCATCGCAATATTTGGATGACCGCGGCGTTGGCACATTTATTACATCTGGCGGAGCTGGCACTATGGGATTTGGAATTCCGGCTGCGATGGGCGTGCAATTTGCATGTCCAGATAAGATGGTTATTTGTCTTGCAGGCGATGGTTCGGTTCAAATGAGTATCCAAGAGATGGCAACATGCACGCAATATGGCCTTCCAATTAAGATTTTGATTTTTAACAATGGAAAACTTGGCATGGTTCGCCAAATGCAAGAACTTTTTTATACCAAGCGATATTCTGCAACCGATATGCCACGTATTCCAGATTTTGCAATGTTGGCATCGGCTTATGGGTGGCAAGGCGAAATGGTGGCTGACCCAAGCGAGCTTAAAAGTGCAGTTGCTAGGCTAATAGATGCAAAAGGACCAGCTCTTTTAGACGTGCATATGTCTGATGAGGAGATGGTATTTCCTGCGGTTCGCAACGGAGCTGCCATAAGCAAGATGATTGGTGTAGACGGACTTGAACATCTCAAAATTAAGGAGGGTAAATAGGCTATGAAACATACACTCTCACTTTTGGTGGATAACAAGTTTGCGGTTTTAACAAGAATTACGGGTCTTATTTCTAGACGAGGGTTTAATATTGAGTCATTGGCGGTTGGTACAACCGAAGACCCTAGACTTTCTCGTGTAACCTTAGTAGTAGATGCAGACGATGTTGCCCTAGAACAAATTGGCAAACAGCTCCATAAGCTTATTAATGTTCATAAAATTAATGATTTTACCGATGAGCCGTCTGTAGATCGCGAGCTTGCGCTTTTTAAGGTTCATGCGCCTGCCGATACTCGTCATGAGATAATTGAGCTTGTAGATGTGTTTCGTGCCAAGATTGTTGATGTGGGGAAGAACTCGATGACAATTGAGGCAACAGGAACCGACGAAAAGCTGCAAGCCATGGAGGATCTTTTTAGGGGATATGGCATAAAAGAGATGGCTAGAACAGGAAAGATTGCCCTGTCGCGTGGAAACTAGGGCGGCAGATGGCGCCAAGCGCGTGTGCGTTAGCATGTAAGCTTGTAAGCACATACGCGCATAAAGTTAGTAATTATATCTAGTGTTTTAAATGCTAGATACGCTAGATGCAAAAGATATTTGAGATTAGATGGAGGCTTTGATATGAAGGTGTTGGTAGCAGATAAGATTGCAGATAAAGGCATAGCAATCTTGCGCAACAATGGTTATGACGTAGATGTAAATACTGGTCTTCCAGAAGACGAGTTG
>CAVLCC010000040.1:1825-18557 GCA_963661535.1 Senegalimassilia sp. | reverse complement strand
GCATTTTTCAAACACAATATCTAAATTCTATGCAAGCTGCAAATCAATAATCTTTAAAAGATCTAAAAGTGCACTTTCAAGATTATCATTTACAACAGTTGCATCGTAGTGCTTTTCTTGCTGCATTTCTATCTTAGCAGTTTGCAGTCTAATTTGCACTTGTTCTTGTGTTTCGGTTTTCCTGCCGCGCAGCCTTTGTTCTAAAACCTCAAAACTAGGAGGCTTGATAAAGATAAGATACGCGTCGGGATAATTTTTTTTAACTTGAAGAGCACCTTGTGTGTCAATCTCTAAAATCACACTTGTGTTATTTGCAATTTTGTCTTCAACAACCGAGCGAAGCGTTCCATATCGATTGGTAAAAACATTTGCCCATTCTAAAAATCCGTCCTTTGAAACAAGCTCGTCAAACTGCTCGTTAGTTAAAAAGAAGTACGACTTGCCTTCTACTTCATTTGGACGGGGTGCTCTAGTTGTTGCCGAGACAGACAGCCAAAGCCTGTCTCGACAATCTAATAGCTTGCTTATTAGTGTGCCTTTTCCGGCTCCTGATGGTCCAGAAATTACAAAAAGCTTGCCAGCCATAACTACTTAAGATAGTTTTTTAATTAGCTCTTCGCGCTGACGGCTACCTAGACCCTTAACTCTACGAGTCTCAGAAATTCCAAGCTCCTCCATAACTTTGGCAACTTTTGCCTTGCCATATCCAGGAAGAGAAGCAATCATATCTTTAACTTTGAGTTTGTCAATTACAGTGTTTCCCTCAGTTGTAAGAACTTCTTTGATAGTAATTTTTCCCTCTTTAATTTTTGCTCTAAGCTCAGCGCGGTCGTGGCGTGCTTTTGCTGCTTTCTCTAGGGCTGCTTTTCTTTCTTCTGGGGTTTGGTTAGGCAGTGCCATTATTACCTCCTGAAATATTTGCTTTGCGCTCACTTTGTCTCGTTCAAAAGTTCTTGCGCCTTGTTTGATGTGATGTTATTCTTACGCGAAAAATTCACACAGTGGCTTAATATACACGTATTACTGGCAAAATGGAATATTTTATCGGCAAGATACTGCAATAAAATATCCCATGTGCTCCAAAACTAGTTATAAACGGTTTTGCACGATATTAGAACTACCTAGGTTTATAGTTACAATTTTCTACTTCCTAGCGAATGAACTTCTATTCCTTTTGCACAAAGTTCACATTCTTCTTGGGTCCAAGATGGAGTTGGAAGTGCCAAAAGTGGGTAGAATGGTTGAGAGAAAAGCCTGTCAGTTTTTCTGTCGATTAGCGAAACCACACCCACTACGTTAGCTCCTGCGCTCTCCACTAGGTCGCATACTTCTTTTACAGATGAGCCTGTTGTAACAACATCTTCTGCAACCAAAACGTTAGCACCTTGTGGAACCTCAAATGATCGCCTGAACACCATTTGCCCATCTTTGCGCTCCGAGAAAATCATCTCTACGCCAAGCGAAAGTGCTACAGCAAATCCAAACAAAATGCCGCCTACAGCAGGAGAAGCCACAAGGTCTATCTTCATATCTTTTGGAAGCCTAGATACTGCTTCGTTTGCCAAATCGCATGTTAACTTTGGGTTTTCTAAAACTCTAGCGCACTGAATATATGTATCCGAGTGCCTTCCAGATGTTAGCACAAAGTGTCCATTGCGAATTGCTTGTGTGTCTTTTAGAATTTGCATAATGTCGTTATCGTTCATCTTTGCCTCCAAACTATACGCCTGATGTATCTGTCTTATGTATCTATATATTTATCTTAGAACATACATTTTTCTCTTACAAATTGCCTGCCTACGTGCCTGCTCGCTAAACTTGCAAAACCCACAAAGCTATAGAACCTCTGCAATTTGGCTGGCTATGTTATCAAATGCCTCCACAGGATCACTTGTCTGTGTAATAGGCCTTCCAATAACAACATGGCTAGAACCGTTAATAAATGCCTCAGCAGGCGTTGTAACCCTAGCTTGATCTTCTGCATTAGAACCCAAAGGACGAACCCCAGGAGTCACAATTAGCATATTTGGACCGAGCATACTCTTGAGCATTTGCGCCTCCTTAGGAGAAGCCACAACTCCGCTAATGCCAGCGTCTTGTGCCAAAGTTGCAAGTCTTTTTACTTGAGTTTGGGCATCATCTGAAATACCCACAGACTTCAGCGTTTGATCATCCATGCTAGTTAGAACCGTAACGCCCAAAATTGATGGCATATCACATCCTTGAGGCATCTTTTCTAGAGCTTCTTTTGCGCCCTCTATGGCGGCTTGCATCATTGGAGCTCCGCCTGTGGAATGGACCGTAAACATATCGGCTCCAGTTAGTGTAACAGAGCGTGCTGCCCCTTTAACTTGGTGAGGAATATCGTGGAGCTTTAGGTCAACAAAAACATTATATCCACGCTTTTTGAACTCGTGAACCGCCTTTGAGCCTTGCGAATAATAAAGTGTCATTCCAACTTTCATCCACGATGCATGACCTTGCAGCATATCTGCAAGCTCTATTGCTCTAGACATCTCGCAATCTAGTGCAACAATTATTTTTTCTGCTGCCATTGTGTTTTTATTAGTCATTTAGTTGTCCTACCTTATCTACAAAATTATGCAAGCGTTCCTCTAAAATCACCAATACGCTCTATGTTATTTTGTTTGCAATATTCTAGGATGCCTTGAGCTACCTTTTGTGCGGCACATGGATCTATAAAATTAGCGGTGCCCACGGCTACTGCTGTTGCTCCTGCTAGAATAAATTCTAGGGCATCGGTTGTAGTGCATATACCCCCCATTCCAATTATTGGAATAGATACGCTTTGAGACACCTCATATACCATACGCAAAGCCACAGGTTTTACGGCAGGTCCAGAAAGACCGCCTACTCGCCTTGCCATTACAGCTCTGCGCCTCTTGAGGTCTACCGCCATGCCCAAAAGAGTGTTTATCAACGAAACCGCATCTGCGCCCGCTTCTTGTGCCGCTTTTGCAATAACCGTTATGTCAGTAACATTTGGCGTGAGCTTGGCAATTAGGGGTCTGTGCGTGAGTTTTCTAACCTCAGAGACTACCTCGTGTGTTGCTTTTGGATCCACACCAAAGGTCATTCCTCCGCAATCTACATTTGGACAAGATATATTAAGCTCATAGGCGTCTATGGAACTTTCGTCTTCGAGACGCTCTATGACCTTTTTATAATCAGAAATGCTATGCCCAGCTATGTTTACAATTATTGGAACGTTTTGTTTTCTAAGCCACGCTAGATCCCCTTTGCAAAATTCTTCAACACCTGGATTTTGTAGACCAATAGAGTTAA
Source organism: Senegalimassilia sp. (assembly GCA_963661535.1). GTDB lineage: Bacteria > Actinomycetota > Coriobacteriia > Coriobacteriales > CADBOM01 > CAVLCC01. The sequence goes on along the minus strand of CAVLCC010000040.1, from coordinate 15,251 downwards.
GCATTCCAGATGGTGTTTCTGCTATGCGAGGGCTATCATTGCCCTCCCAAGGCACAGCTGATACGCCCTTAGTTGTAACGGCTCCTAGGCAAGATATATCATAAAACGCGCTATATGGTTTGCCTGCCGCGAACGTTCCAGACGCTGTTGTGACTGGATTTTTCATATTGAGACTGCCTATGTTAACCGAAATATCAGGGGTTATAACTTGAGCCATTACCACACCACCTCGTTTGCATAAAACACAGGACCATCCACACATGCACGGCGCTTGCCTTGTGTTGTCTCAACCACGCACGACAAGCAAGCTCCTATGCCACATGCCATGCGCCGCTCAAGCGATACTTCACATATTTGAGAGTTCTTTTTTGGGCTTGTATCCATTGCAGCATTCAAAGTTTGTATTGCCACGCGCTCCATTGGTTCAGGTCCACATATAGAGACATAATCTGCATCTTTGCAGTAGTCATCAATTAACTCAGTGCAAAAACCGTGGTGTCCTAGGGTTCCATCGTCTGTGGCAATATGAATATTAGATTCAAAGCTTTGAAGTGTGTCTGCCCCCACAAGTCTGTTTGCCGTTGTTGCTCCAACTAGGCAGTCCACTTTTGCTCCAGCCTCTACGAGCTTTTTTGCAAGCATAGTTTGCGGAGCCACTCCCATGCCTCCACAAACTAAAAGCGCATGCGAGGCATTTGCAGGAGGGTTCCATCCACGACCAACAGGACCTATCACGCTTAGCTTTTGTTCAGTTTTAAGCTGGGTCATATACTTGCTACCAACACCAACGACCTGATACATTATCCATATATATTCCCCCTCCCATTTGCATACCGAAAACGGTCTGCGCAAGATATGATCATTAAAATTGGGGAGCTGTATATGCACAAATTGTCCAGGCAAAACTGAGTGAGCAATCTGCTTAGAAGCAAGCTTAAGCATATAAATATTTGGAGCAAGCTCAGTGTTTGAAACCACCGTGGCGGTTTCTTCCATCATGGGATTTGCATCATTACCAGCGGAGATGCAACCTGGATCTGCACTTGCGCCTGCGTCTTTTAGTGTGTCACAACACATTTACATTTCCACCTCATTATCAATTCCTGCTGGATCACAATATTGCAAGTCTTGAAGCGCAATTGGCTCCATTCTGTTAGACACAACGCCGTTGGTTTGCACTGTCTCAATTGCACTCACAAGTGCTGATGCCGCAGACATTGTTGTTTCATAGCAAATTGAGTAGCGTACTGCATCGGCACGCAGCAAATATCCATCAGAGCGGGTGTGGGCTCCATATGGAGTGTTGATGATGAGTTGTATTTCGCCATTAGCAATCATGTCGCCGATGTTTGGCCTTGCCTCGTGATACTTGTTAACAACAGTTACAGGAACTCCACTAGCTTCTAGCACCCTGGCAGTTCCTGAAGTGCTAACCAGCTCAAAGCCGAGCTTGCTTAGATCTCTTGCAAGTGAGACTATGCTGCGCTTGTCACGGTCACAAACAGACACAAATGCGCGTCCCTTTGTGGGTAGCGAATAATCAATTGCCAAAGCAGTCTTTGCATATGCAGCCGGAAAATCTCTAGCTACGCCCATAACCTCGCCCGTAGACTTCATCTCAGGTCCCAAAACAAAGTCTGCACCAGGAAAACGTCCAAATGGCAAGACCGCCTCTTTAACAGAGTAGTGGTCTAGTTCACGGTCGTCGGGCGGAAGCTGCATAGACTCAATTGTGTGTCCTGCCATAATCATTGCAGCACACCTTGCAAGCGGCACCCCTGTTGCCTTTGAAACAAACGGAACCGTGCGGCTTGCTCTAGGATTAACCTCAATAACATAAATTGTTTCGTCTTTAACCGCAAACTGAATGTTCATAAGTCCGCGAACACCAACTGCCATTGCGAGCTTGCGTGTGTAGTCGCGAATTGTGCGCACAATCTCTTGCGATATCGAAAATGGGGGTGTGCAGCATGCTGAGTCTCCGGAGTGAATACCAGCTTCTTCGATATGCTCTAGAACCCCTCCAATATATACTTCATTGCCATCGCATAGAGCATCAACATCGAGCTCTACAGCGCTTTCCAAAAACTTATCGAGATACACTGGGTGATCTGGAGAAACCCTAACTGCTTGAGCCATGTATTGTTTTAGAGACTCGGCATCATAGGCAATTGTCATACCACGACCGCCGAGCACATAACTAGGACGAACCAACAGCGGAAATCCAATGCGATGAGCAACATCTACCGCCTCTTCAAAAGAATTAGCCACACCTGCTGGAGGGTATGCAATTCCCATCTCGTCTAGAAGAGCCGAAAATCTCTCGCGATCCTCAGCCAAATCAATTGCGTCTGGCTTTGTTCCTAAAATTTCAACCCCCTCGTTTTCGAGCGCATTTGCGAGCTTTAGAGGGGTTTGTCCGCCAAGTGTAACCACCACTCCATTGGGATGTTCTTTTTCTACAATGTCCATCACATCTTCAAAGGTTAGTGGCTCAAAATAAAGTCTGTCAGAAGTGTCATAGTCGGTAGATACGGTTTCGGGATTTGAGTTTACCATGATGGTCTCCCAGCCCATATCTGCAAATGCATAGCTAGCGTGAACACAACAATAGTCAAACTCAATGCCCTGACCAATTCTGTTTGGACCCGCTCCTAAAATCATAACCTTCTTTTTTGAGCAAGGTCTAATCTCGTCTTCGTCTTCGTATGTTTTGTAATAGTAGTTAGTAACCGATTCAAACTCTGCGCCACAGGTGTCGACCGTCTTAAATGTTGGCATCACACCAAGCTCTGACCTGCGTGCTCTAACCTTTTTCTCAGCAGCACTAACATCAGCAGAATCTAGGTGATCTCTGTCATACTCACCTGTTAGATATGCAACTTGTCTATCAGATAAACCAGTTTGCTTAGCGAGCTTCATATCATCTTTTGACATCTCGTCAAGCTTTTTGGTTTTCACATGATTTTCTACAGCCACAATATGTGCTAGGCGTGTTAAAAACCATGGGTCAATTTTTGTGAGGTCGGCAATTTCTTCTATGCTCATGCCACGGCGAAGACCCTCGATCATATAATAAATCCTGTGCTCGGTGGGTCGAGCAAGCATAGAGACAAATTCGCCTTCATCAAACTTGTCTCGTCCATCAACGCCTAGACCGTCGCGGTTGTTTTCAAGCGAGCGCATGGCTTTTTCCATAGCCTCATCAAATGTGCGACCAATAGCCATTACCTCGCCAACAGCTTTCATTCGAGTTGTTAGAGTTTCGTCTGTTCCCTTAAATTTCTCAAAAGCAAAGCGTGGAACTTTTACAACCACATAGTCTATAGTTGGCTCAAAACAAGCTGGAGTAGCTTTTGTGATATCGTTTTGAATTTCGTCTAGAGTGTAGCCAACCGCGAGCTTTGCAGCAGCCTTTGCAATCGGAAAGCCAGTTGCCTTAGAAGCTAGAGCAGAAGATCTAGAAACACGTGGGTTCATCTCGATAACAATCATGCGTCCGTCGCGCGGATTTACTGCAAATTGTACGTTTGAACCGCCGGTCTCCACGCCAATCTTCTCTAAAATTGCCAAAGATGCAACTCTCATGCGCTGATATTCAATATCTGTCATAGTTTGCGAGGGAGCAACGGTTATTGAGTCTCCCGTGTGCACACCCATTGCATCAAAGTTTTCTATGGAGCATATAATGATGGCATTGCCAGCGCGGTCGCGCATGACCTCCATCTCATATTCTTTCCATCCAATTATAGACTCCTCAACTAGCACCTCTCCAGCAGGAGATAAGTCGAGTCCTTGCCTCATGATGTCGATTAGCTCATTTTTGTTATAAGCTATGCCTCCACCTGCTCCTCCTAGAGTAAACGATGGGCGCAACACCAGCGGAAAACCGAGCTTAGAAGACAACTCAACTGCATCCTCAACAGAGTATGCATATCCGCTTCTAGCGCACTCAAGACCAATCTCTTCCATGGCTTGAGCAAATTCTTTGCGATCCTCGCCCTTATTGATGGCATCAACATCGCAACCGATCATCTCAACACCATATTTGTCTAGCACTCCCGACTGCGCCAGTTCAACCGCACAGTTAAGAGCAGTTTGACCGCCCAGTGTTGGAAGCAATGCATCGGGACGCTCGAGCTCAATGACTTTCTCAACAGCTGCAGGAGTAATTGGCTCAATATATGTGCGTGTAGCCATGTGTGGGTCTGTCATAATGGTTGCTGGATTTGAGTTAACCAATATAACCTCAAAGCCGTCTTCCATCAACACTTTGCAAGCTTGTGTTCCAGAATAGTCAAACTCACAAGCTTGTCCTATTGCAATAGGTCCAGACCCAATAACCAAAATTCTGTTTATGTCGTCTCTACGAGGCAATTTGTGCCCGCCTTTCTTTATCTTTGCCCTCTTGTGTGTATCGCGTAATGCTCATCGTGTTCTTTATCTCACGCTTATCGGTAGGCTCATTGTGTGCCTACCGCACGACCACCGCGCGTCTTATGAGAGCTTATGAGTGCCATCCTCTTAGTCTGTCTTGCGATATATCTATATCTAGGTAGTCAGACCTACCTTCCATAAGCCTACCAAATGCGCTAAACAAATAACTAGAATCTGTAGGACCTGGACTAGCCTCTGGGTGATACTGAACCGAAAATGCCGGTATATCCAAAAATGCCATTCCCTCAAATGTTCCATCATTTAGATTTACATGAGTTAGCTGAATGCGACCAAACTTTTCGTTTTGAACAACAGGAGCTATGCGGGCCTGCGAATATTCTCGAAGGTCTTGTGTATGCTCAGCTCGCCCTCCGCTAAGCTCAGGAATAAGCTGTCCCAAAGACGAAAAATCAACTGCAAACCCGTGGTTTTGCGACGTGATCTCAACGCATCCGGTGAGCAGGTTCATAACCGGCTGGTTTCCACCATGATGACCAAATTTGAGCTTCTCTATATTTGCACCAGCTGCAATTCCCATCATTTGGTTGCCAAGACAAATTCCAAAAACCGGAATTTTGCCAAGCAACTGACGTGCGCACTCGATAGTTTTATCAACTGGCTTGGGATCTCCAGGACCATTTGAGAAAAATATTCCATCGTATTCACCAGACAAAAGATCTTTTGCCTCTGTATCCCATGGAACAACCTCAACCTCACAGCCTGCCTGCACAAGTCCGCGCAAGATGCCAAGCTTAATTCCACAATCAATTGCTGCAACTTTATACTTGGGCTTAGGAGCAAGCTCTCTTGCAAATAAGTAGTTGGAGCTGTCGTCTTCAAACATATATCTTTGCTTGGTTCCAACTGTTGCAGCTAGATTAACATCAACGATCGACTCTGACTCCTTTACTTTTGATAGCAAAGACTCTGCATCTAGGTCTGTAGTTGAAATTATTCCTCGCATAGCTCCATTGTCGCGGATATGACGCGTGAGCTTTCGGGTATCTACCCCCTCTATTGCCACAATATTATTGTTTTTGAGAAGCACAGGCAAATTAGACTCGCTTCTAAAGTTTGATGGCTCATAACACATAGAACGAACAACCAAACCACGCAAAGCCATTCCGCCCGACTGCATATCCGCCTTGTTTGTGCCATAATTTCCAATGTGAGGATAAGTCATGGTTACAATTTGACCTGCATATGACGGATCCGAGATTACCTCTTGATAACCAACCATCGAAGTATTAAAGCAAACTTCACCAGTGGTCTCGCCTAGCGCTCCGCACGACCTCCCCAAAAATGATGTTCCATCTTCTAAAACCAGCATCGCTGGCTGAGTGTTGCAAGTTAATCCATCTGCCACTTTATGCAACCACCTTTCCGTCTTTCAAGATCGCTATTCCTCCAACATACGCATGCGTTGCGCGTCCCTGCAAATGCGCTCCAATAAATCCAGAATTAGCCGACTTTGATTCAAAGTCTTGTGCAGACACTGTCCACTCAAGTTTTGGATCTATAACGCTAAGGTCGGCAACGCTTCCCACTTTAAGCTGAACTTTTTGGGTGCGAATTATTTGCCTAGGCCTAACCGACATAAGCTCTACCATATCTTGCCACGAAATTATGCCTTTGTTTACTAGGTTACTAACCACTAGTCCAACTGAGGTCTCAAGCCCAGTCATTCCAAATGGAGCATTTTCAAACTCTTCGTCTTTTTCAAAATCTGCATGAGGCGCATGATCTGTGACTATGCAATCAATCGTTTTGTCTTTGATGCCCTCAATTAGTGCCTCGCAGTCTTTGTATGTTCGCAAAGGCGGGTTAACTTTAAGTGACGTGTTGTAATCATCGCCAATATCATCCTCACACAAAAATAGATGATGCGGAGTAACCTCGCATGTAACGGGAAGTCCCTCTGCCTTAGCCTCTCTAACCATCTGCAATCCGCGTGCAGTTGTTATATGTTGAATATGAAGGGGACATTTTGTGAGGCGGCAAAGCGCGATATCGCGCATAATTTGCAGCTCTTCGCCCTCACTTGGCCAGCCTGCCAAACCCAAACGCGTAGACACAACTCCCTCGTTTACTTGCCCCTCGCCCACAAGTCCATTGTCTTGGCAATGACTCATTACTGGAAGATCAAATTGCGATGCATAATCCATAACGCGGCGCATCATGCCTGAGTCTTGCACTCCAGATCCATCATCTGAAAATGCAACCACACCGTGTGCAACCATGTCTCCCATTTCAGACAAAATCTTGCCCTCGCGATTTTTGCTGCAAGCTCCGCACACATAAACGCGGCATTTTGCACTTTGCTCAGCTCGGCTTTTAACATACTCAACGCCAACCGCATTATCGATTGCAGGAGTTGTATTAGGCATGCAGCAAACCGCAGTAATGCCACCATGAGCAGCAGCTCTCGATCCGCTTTCAATTGTTTCTTTGTGCTCTTGACCCGGATCTCTAAAATGCACATGAATATCAACAAGACCTGGAACCAAAACCTTACCGCTTAGGTCTACCTCTTCTATATCTGCGCAGTTGGCAGGGTTATCCAGATTTTTACCTATTTGTGCAATGTGACCATCGTGCACATACAAATCTGCTATCTCATCAATATTATTTTGAGGATCGACTAGATGCGCATTTTTAAGCATTAAGTCCATCTTCTACACCTCCAAGCAGCAAATAAAGCGTAGCCATTCTAACCAAAACACCCGCATAAACTTGGTTTAGGATAACGGAACGCGAAGGGTTATCTGTCATATATGAGTCTAGCTCAACGCCACGATTAACAGGACCTGGGTGGCATATAATTGCATCTGGTTTCATCAAATGCTCACGCTCGCGGCTAAGTCCATATAACATGTTATATTCTCTCAAGCTCGGGAAAGGCGCATCTTCCAAGCGCTCACGCTGAATACGCAGCATATATACAACGTCTAGCTCGGGCAGCACTTCGTCAAACTTGCTTGTTACATGGTCAGCACCTAGGATATCGGGGCGAGCAGGCAAAAGTGTTGCCGGAGCGATAATTGTTACCTCACAACCCATAGTTTTTAGAACTGGAATTAGAGATCCGCATACACGCGAGTGTCGAATATCTCCCACAACACCAACTTGAAGACCCCAAGGTGCGTTAATATCTACATTTGCAAGACTTTCTAGGTCTTGGCTATTGCTTGTGGAAGTGCCCGAACTCCTATCATCAACACGCAAAATCTTGCGCTCCCATATCGAAAACAAATCTAGCAGAGCTTGCGTTGGATGCCTATGCTTGCCATCACCTGCATCAATTACCTGAACATCTGCAACTTGAGAGATTTTGCGCGGAACTCCTGCATTGCGATCTCTTACCACAATCATATCCACTTTATAAGAGCAAAGCGTTTGCACTGTGTCCCTTAGACTTTCGCCTTTAACAGTTGAAGTTGATGAACCCCCAAAATTTAGAGTGTCACACGAGAGGCGTTTTTCTGCGATTTCAAAAGACGAACGTGTGCGCGTAGACGGCTCATTAAACATATTTACAACCGTAAAGCCGCGCAACGTTGGAACTTTTTTTATCTTGCGCTCGTTAACGCTTTTAAATCTTGTGGCAGTTTGCAAGATTGTCATTATATCGTCGCGTGAATACTCGGCTAGATCAATTAAGTTTTTATGAGCAAATGCCATCAGTTTTCACCTCTAGCACTGTTTGTATCTTCTAATGGAGCCGCTCCAATGCGCTGCCCATTTTCTACTTCCAAAATTTCGACTGCACTATGTCCGTCAACTTCTTCTAAAAACACACGAACATTTTCGTCTGCTGCTGAGGGCACATTTTTGCCAACAAAGTCCGCTCTAATTGGAAGCTCTCTATGACCTCTATCAACCAAAACAGCAAGTTGAACCTTGGATGGTCTACCAAAATCCATTAAAGCATCTAGTGCAGCTCTAATTGTGCGTCCTGTATATAAAACATCATCTACAAGCACAATGGTTTTATTATCAATTGAAAAAGGAATATTTGTAGATAAAACCTCTGGAGTTAAGTGAGTCACATAATCATCTCGATAAAAGCTAATGTCTAGCTGACCAAAAGGAACTTTGATGCCTTCGATGCTTTCAATCTTATCAACAAGACGTTTAGCCAAAAGGTCTCCACGTGTAAGAATTCCCACCAGCGCAATATTTGAGGCTCCATGATTAGTCTCAAGTATTTGGTGAGCCATGCGCGATAAAGATCGCTCAATTTCGTCTGCGTCCATGCAGGCGGATTTGACAACTTCGTCACATTCCATTTGCACCCTCTTTTCTTATGAGTGCACATCGCGACCACATAATGCCAGCCCATATACAAAAATAACCTCTGCGCATACGCGACAAAGGCTATAAGCTTCAATGCTTTATTTATAAGCAACTTTTATGGTTGCCTCATATATATTTTGTTTGAGCCTGCCTTGTCGGTCTCTCTGTACCGCTTTTAAAGACATTTTTAGTTTACACCCATTGCAAAAAGATTGAAATGATAAATGTTTTGAAATACATGTGGATATATACGTGTTTGTAAGCCGTGCTTATAAGCTAAGGCCAAAAGTTGTAAGTTCAAAACTCAAAGGTAAGATAAAAATTAAAGGCACCCTTTAAAATGTTCAAGGATGCCTTCATACAAAAAATTATAAGCTTGCTGGTATTTAAAATTATTTCTCTACAGCGTTGTTAGGATCTATATGAATGCCAGGTCCCATTGTGCTAGCAACAGTAACTGATTTTACATAACGTCCCTTTGCTGAAGAAGGTTTAACCCTAATTAGCTCATTTACTAGAGCGTTGTAGTTTTCTTTAATAGCATCTACGCTAAATGAGGTCTTTCCAATTGGCACATGAACAATACCAAATTTGTCTGCACGATATTCAACACGTCCAGCCTTTAGCTCAGATACAATCTTAGCAACATCATTAGTTACTGTTCCAAGCTTAGGATTTGGCATTAGGCTGTGTGGACCTAGGATACGGCCAAGACGTCCAACCTTAGACATCATATCTGGAGTAGCAACTGTTGCATCAAAGTCAAGCATTCCGCCTTGAATATCTGCAACTAGGTCGTCGCTTCCAACAATATCTGCTCCAGCTTCTTGAGCCTCGCGAGCTTTATCGCCCTCAGCAAATACTGCAACACGCATAGTTTTGCCTGTTCCATTAGGAAGTGAGATTGAACCTCTTACTTGTTGGTCAGCTTGACGTGTGTCAATGCCCAAACGAACATGAAGTTCAACAGTCTCGTCAAACTTAGCAAATTTAGCATCTGCCATTAGTTGAATAGCTTCAGCAGGTGTGTAAAGTTTTTTTGCATCAACTTTTGAAGCTGCGGCTTTTCTGTTCTTTCCGATCTTTGGCATGTTTTTCTCCTTTGTGGTCAATTGCGGGTCATGCCGACCCTTCCACTATCTAACAATTATTTCTTGCGCTTACGGGTGTCATAAACACCAGTATCTGCAATTCCTTCAACTCTTACTCCCATTGAGCGTGCTGTTCCAGCAACAACTTTCATGGCTGCATCAATATCGTTTGCATTAAGATCTGGCATTTTGATCTCTGCAATTTGACGTAGCTGGTCTTGAGTAAGCTCTCCTACTTTATCTAGATGAGGAACGCCAGATCCAGATTTAATGCCTAGAGCCTCTTTAATAAGAAATGCTGCTGGAGGAGTTTTGCATACAAAGTCAAATGTTTTGTCTTCATATACTGTAATCTCAACAGGAATAACAGTGCCTTGTTTGTCTTGTGTTTGAGCGTTAAATGCTTGGCAAAATTGCATGATATTAACGCCATTAGCACCTAAAGCAGGACCTACTGGAGGTGCTGGTGTTGCCTGTCCACCAGGAATTTGAAGCTTAATAAAGCCTGTAACCTTTTTACCGGCCATCTTTATACACACATCCTTTTCTCGTTTGCCCGCTTAAAATTTGCAGGCGATCTAAAAACTCTACTTATCTGCGAAAAAAGGCAACGCTGTGAGAAGCTTCCCCGAACAAGCAGACATTTGCACAGGGCACATCGTCGACTTAAGAAATAACTAACTATTCGTCTTTGGCTACCTGGTCAAATCCAAGTTCAACAGGTGTTTCTCTGCCAAAGATAGAAACCATAACTCTAACTTTGCCAGCATCTGGCAAGACCTCACTAATAACACCATCAAACTCTGCAAGAGGTCCAGATGTTACTTTAACTGCCTCACCAACCGACAAATCGGTACTAATCTTTTTAGGAATATTGGTTGTTTTTCCGCTACCCATAATTTTTTTGTATTCTTCACGGGTTAGAGGAATTGGTTTTCCTTCTGCTCCAACAAATCCAGTAACTCCAGGAGTATTGCGAACAATACTCCAAGTATGGTTATCAAGATCCATCTTAACGAGAACGTATCCTGGAAATACCTTCTTTTCAGATGTAACTCTTTTGCCACCATCTTTAATCTCAGTTACTTCTTCCATTGGAATTTGAATATCAGTAATTGCATCGTGCAGCTCTTCTGCTTCAATGCGATGACCGAGATTATCTTTAACTTTGCCCTCGTATCCGGCATAAGTATGGAGAACGTACCATCTCTTACCCATTAGATGCTATCCTCCCAATGTAGAATACATATCGAGCAGAGGAACAACAATAGAATCTACAACATATATTAGAACACCAAAGAAAACAAGTGCAACTATAACAACAGCACTCATGCGACCAACCTCTACGCGGCTAGGCCACACAACGCGCTTCATCTCAACTTTTACATTTTTGATGTAGTCAACAATTCTCCAGAAAAACTTAGGTCCTCTACGTTCCTTTTTGTTTTTCTTAGCTTCTGCTCTTGCAGTAGCTTTTTTCATGCGTTCTACACGCTTTGCTTGTTCTTTTGCTTCGCGTGCATCAAGCTTTTCGGATTTTGCACTCGACTCAACATCTTTATTTTCAGCTACAACATCAGCAGTGCTAGCTTCAGAAGTCTCATCAACGTCTAAAGCCCCGCTCTCCTCAACGCTTTCTACATTAGCTGGAGCCAGGGACATATGCTGCTTTTGTTTTTTTCTTTGTGCTCGGGTCTGCTTTGCCATATATCAAGTTCCGATCATAAATAAAACTTAACAAATAAAACTGGCACGCCAGGAAGGACTCGAACCCTCAACTTACGGTTTTGGAGACCGTTGCTCTACCAATTGAACTACTGGCGTGTGCTATATACAAAGAACTCTTTAACGAGTCTCTTTATGCAGAGTATGATGACCGCACCATTTGCAATATTTTTTAAACTCGATACGATCAGGGTTGTTCTGCTTATTTTTCTTGGTCGTATAATTACGACGCTTGCAATCTGTGCATGCGAGGGTGACCAAAGTACGCATTAATCCTCCTACTTACAAAATATAAACGCTGCGTGCAATATTAAAATTTACTAAATATAACAGCTTGCGTCAATCATTTTTAGTTATCCGTTAAACATAAAACGATAATAGGTATATTTAAAAGATAACTTCTCAAAAGAGAACCCGGCATCAAACCGGGTTCTCAATTTAAAAATCAAACAAGATAGATTTAAAATCTACTCAATAATCTCAGTAACACGTCCTGAGCCAACGGTGCGTCCACCCTCGCGGATAGCAAAGCGTAGACCCTCTTCCATAGCGATTGGTACGATTAGGTCACCTTCGATCTCTACGTTGTCGCCAGGCATAACCATGTCAACACCATCAGGAAGTTTTACAACGCCAGTAACGTCTGTTGTGCGGAAGTAGAACTGTGGACGATAGCCATCAACAAATGGGGTGTGACGTCCGCCCTCTTCTTTAGTAAGAACGTAAACTTGACCTTTGAACTTGCGGTGTGGAGTAACTGAACCAGGCTTGCAAAGAATTTGACCACGAACGATATCCTCACGCTTAGTACCACGAAGTAGAATACCTACGTTGTCGCCAGCTTGTGCCTCGTCAAGAATCTTGCGGAACATCTCAACACCAGTGCATACAGTCTTGGTTGTCTCTTTGATACCAACAATCTCGATCTCGTCGTTCATGTGGATTGTTCCACGCTCAACACGACCAGTAGCAACAGTTCCACGTCCTGTAATGGTGAAGATGTCCTCAATAGCCATTAGGAATGGTTTGTCTGTCTCACGGTCAGGCTCTGGGATGTAGCTGTCAACAGCCTCCATTAGCTCCCAGATCTTATCTTGCCACTCAGCTTCACCCTCAAGAGCTTTAAGAGCTGAACCACGAATTATTGGGATGTCGTCTCCTGGGAAGTCGTACTCGTTTAGAATCTCACGAGTCTCCATCTCAACAAGCTCGATTAGCTCATCGTCGTCAACCATGTCGCATTTGTTCAAAAATACAACGATGTAAGGAACGCCAACCTGACGTGCTAGAAGAATGTGCTCACGAGTTTGAGCCATAGGACCGTCGGTTGCAGCAATTACAAGAATTGCACCGTCCATTTGTGCAGCACCTGTAATCATGTTCTTGATGTAGTCAGCGTGACCTGGGCAGTCAACGTGTGCGTAGTGACGCTTGTCTGTCTCATACTCAATGTGAGCAATAGAGATGGTAATACCACGCTCGCGCTCCTCTGGAGCTTTATCGATGTCTTCAAATGCAGTAAAGTCTGCATGTGCTGTTCCGTGTGAACCGTCATTGCTTGACAATGTCTTTGAAATTGCAGCAGTTAGGGTTGTTTTACCATGGTCTACGTGACCAATAGTACCGATGTTTACATGTGGCTTAGTGCGCTCAAAATGCTCTTTCGCCATTTTGTTCCTCCTTCAAGAAGACCTATTTACCAACAAACTTAATAATTTTTGCTTATCGCTTATAATTTTGCGAATCCGACATTTATAAACAATTGTTTACAAACAACATTAACGCCATATTTATTTGCGTTAGTTTTGCACAACTTGGTTTTATACAAGTATGGTAGCGGCGACTGGATTCGAACCAGTGACAACACGGGTATGAAC
>CAVLCC010000040.1:0-1815 GCA_963661535.1 Senegalimassilia sp. | reverse complement strand
GGTATGAACCGTGCGCTCTGACCAACTGAGCTACGCCGCCATTTTTTGCTCGTCATAGGCTCAAATAAGTAAAAACCTATTGTTTACTAACGCTAAAGCACTTTTGCATATTTATTTAAGTGCCTGTTTTTGCTTAATGGAGCCCGAAACCGGACTTGAACCGGTGACCTCTTCGTTACCAACGAAGTGCTCTACCGACTGAGCTATCCGGGCATAAAAATGGTGGGAGCGCATGGATTCGAACCATGGTAGACATAGTCAACGGGTTTACAGCCCGTCCCCTTTAACCACTCGGGCACACTCCCAACTTAGGAACTTGCTTAAAAAACTTTTCAAGTTGCTGTCCAATTTTTTGCGCTCGGACATTTGGGCATATTACACGTTTTTTGAGACCTAGTCAAACATGCACACGCCTTCGGGCGTATCTACTGGCGTGAACGGTAATTTATGCTTTTTTGCAACATTTTCCCAGCTAGATGCACATTTCGATTTTTTGGTTTTTGAAAATGAAAATTTTGCCTCGCCGTTCGCCTTCGGGGAGCGGGAAAAGTTTTTATAAATTTTGAGCAAAAACTGCACATCAAAAACGTTCGGTGAATTTTATAAGCATTGTCTTTTGTTATGCAATCAGGCTATAAAGTAACCGTATTTGTCTTGGCATCGCTAGAACGCTTTAATACCAATTCTGTGCCTTCGTATTCAAAAGTGAACCTGTCTTTAGACTTATCATATTTGAGATCATACTTTTGTTTATCATAGCTAAGCGAAATACCTGATGATGTGGTTTCCCATTTAGTTGATGATGAAGGGACAATCATCGACTCACCCATCAAATCGAGTCTATATGTTCCATTGTCATACAATTCCAATGTGCACAAATCGCCAAAATTATATAAATCTTCTAAAGAAGATGAGTTATCTCCGAGATAACTAGAAGCATCATATGTCCACTTCCCTACATACTGACTAGCTTCTGCACTTATTACAGAATCACCTTTAGATGAGCTATCTTGCGAGTTTATTGTCATGGTACATTTTCCTAATTGAAAAATACCAAAAATTGCACCTATTAATGCAAGTGCGGCAATCACACCAATGATGATGCCTAGAGTGTAGTTCTTTTTGGGTTGCTGATTATACGGTTGATATTGCGGCTGCTGATTAATAGGCTGATACAGAGGTTGTTGAGCACTAGATTGTTGATACTGAGACTGTGTTTGCTGGCCATCAGATTGATATTGCTGTTGCTGGTACTGTGCTTGCTTCGTATCAGGCTGGCACTGAGGTTGCTGAACATTTGATTGTACGTTCGGCTGTTCATTCGATTGCACATCCTGCATATGAGTAGGAGAATTAAACTCAGGTTGGGCATCTCCTTGAGTGCCAACTGGTATTTGATCAGTTACATTATTTCCACAGTTACTGCAAAACGATACGCCATCTTGAAGTAGACATCCACATTTACTACAAAACATTTAACGTTTCCTCCTCGGTTTAGAAACTTTCAAAAATTCAATTCTAAAATCACAAAATTTATATAAATCACTTAAAAACTAACGCCGTCTTTTTTTATATACGAGATTATAAACTATAACATTATTGCAATACATGTGCCGCTCTATATAAGACAGCATAATTATTATCAATTGAAACATTAGAAACAATAGATGCTATGCAAAGTAAAGTTTAAATATTATGATTAGATACGCAAGAAAAAGAACTTACAGAACTAGAAAGAAGTGATATTTATGAATACTAGAAGTAGACTCAAATTTTTTATTGTTAGTTGTTTGGTGGCGATGATGGTAATGGTGC
>CAVLCC010000039.1:17549-18569 GCA_963661535.1 Senegalimassilia sp. | reverse complement strand
GACACGAACACATGCCGTCTACTGTTGGCGCAGTGTTATCTCGCTGTTGGTGCGGAGTTGATTCTCTGTTCGATGAACATCTGCTTACAAGCCAATCCGCCGCCAGCCTTATCCAACAACTCACCAACCAGCCCACTATCGCCTAAGGCATAGCTGCTGCGCACCCACTTGCGATTAACTCTCGTCGCCATCATCGCCCAAAAGCGTTTTTACAGACTTTGCAATATACATTGGACGCCGCTTTGTCTCTATATATATGCGCGCGATGTATTCGCCTATAATGCCTAGGGCACCCAAAATCATTCCACCAAAAATTAAGATGAGGCAAACGACAGTTGGGTATCCCGAGGGCATAGTTGATGTGATAAAAAATTCTATAATCACAGCAATTACGAGTATGAGTCCAACAAGTGCAGCTATTGAACCAATGACGCTTGCAATTTTTAGCGGAAAGGTCGTAAAAGACAACATTCCATCAATGCCGTAGCGCCATAGTTTTCTAAAGCTCCACTTGGTTTGTCCGCTTGCGCGTGGTGCAGGCGTATAAGGATATGGAAGAGTTTTAAATCCGACCCACGAAAACATTCCTTTAGAAAACCTAAAATACTCTGGCATAGAAGCCAAAGCATTCGCAACCTCACGCCTAAACACCCTAAAATCAGACGCATTCGGAACCAGCTCTATGTTGGATACTTTATTAAAAAACTTATAGAAGCATCGTTTAAAGAAGTTCAAAACAGGATTTTCTTTGCGCTGCTCCTGAAAGGCTGCAACACAATCTGCCTCCGGATTTGCCAAGAGCATCTTATACATATCGAGAAGAACAGATGGTGGCTGCTGCATGTCTGAGTCCATGAAGGCAACACAGTCGGCATCACAATGCTCAAGTCCTGCAAACAGCGCCGCCTCTTTGCCAAAGTTGCGCGAAAAATCCACTAGCACGCACCTAGAACAACTTGGAGGCATGTTTACGTGTGCTAGATATTTAGAGGTTCCATCCGAGCTGCCATCGTTTACAAA
>CAVLCC010000039.1:0-17539 GCA_963661535.1 Senegalimassilia sp. | reverse complement strand
ACTAAGAGGTCGTGAGCTATCATAAGAATTGCCAAAATCAGCTGCGCCCTCCCCTTCTGCGTTTAAATCTTTTACAGAAGTAACACCACCAAATGTATCTTCTATAGACTTTAGCAGTAGCTCAAGATTTCCAACTTCATTAAAACAAGGAATGATTATCGACAGGTCCATGCTCAATTTCTTCCTTCGCCCTCTTTTATCACTCATCTATCTAACACAAGTTTAGATTACTCCAAATTGCATGAGTTCTAAAGTTCTTCTAAACACCGCAAAAATTTCTGCTTAGTTGCATCTAGCTGCACTTAACTGCAACTAAATATGCTTTCAGTGCCTTAAATATTCTAATCTAAAAACATAAACTCAAAAGCTTAAGGTAACTTCAAAGTAACTTCAAAACAAAATCCTTCTTTATTGTATGCATTTTATCTAATATATTGAAGGTAATAGTTGTTCAATTGCTATAATCAACATAAGGCAACAAACTCGGTGGATGCTAAGGCTTGCAAACACCAAATTATTTATGAAAGTTTTTTGATGCAGCTCATATTTCACGCTGATGACTACGGGATAACTATCAGTCAATCAAAACGGATATTGCAATGCTGCAATAGCAGCACGAATAATAAAGGCGATGAGTCAGGCTCAGAATCTGGCACACACTCTAACGATTTCAAACAATCCGCACTACTAAACTCACTAAGCATGTTTGCCAATAGTCCATGTTTTGATGAATGTGCCGACCTGTTAGAAAACAAACTTGCACAAATCGCCCAAAATCAAACCGATGAACACATACAACATAAACAATGCCTTCATATTGGCTTGCACATAAATCTAGTTGAGGGACATTGCGTTGCAAACCCTAAAGACGTAAGCCTGCTAGTTGATGAAAATGGAATGTTTTGTCTGGGCTTTATGGGATTGCTAAAGCAATCTAGTTCAAAAGACAGAGCGCAACTCCAACACCAAATAGAAATAGAAATTGATGCGCAGCTCAAAAAAATGACCAGCAGGTTTCCACAAATGCAAAATGCACTGCGCGTTGACAGTCACCAGCACACACATGCAATTCCCGTTGTGTTTGACGCACTCCTAGAATCAATTGCACGCAGCGGATGCAACCTAGAATATATGCGAGTTCCACTTGAGAGCTTTGCACCTTTCAAAACACCCTCTGTGTTTAAGCGCATACGACCTGTTAATCTAGCCAAGCGACTTCTGCTAGGTCGCCTATGGAAACAAAACATAAAAGCACACCCCAACATTCAACCAACTGCCGCTTTTTGCGGAGTACTTTTTTCTGGAGAGATGAGCGCAGCCAATGTCGAAGCAGTATTTAGCAAACTGGTTGCCGACGCCAACTCGCGAAACCTCAACCTTGAGCTGCTCTTTCATCCAGGAATTGTTGATAGCCCATCTGAGTGTCTAAATCCAAACCTGCTAGGCTTTGTGGATTTTAGCACCTCCACAAATCGCAACCTAGAGGCTCAGGCTCTCAAAGCCTTTGACCTTGCCTACCAAAACGAACTGCCAGTGCTCATACCAAAAACACAAGGAGCTCATCTCTAAATGTTAAAGTCAAAAAAATACGAATACATTTTGTCTATAGCACTTCCGGCTCTAATTTTGGTTGTTGTGTTTGCAATGCGAGGCATCTATCCGTTTGGCACAACAAGTGTTGTTATTTGGGACGAGAACTATCAATACATTGGATTTTTTTCATGGCTCTCAGGAGTTTTGCAAGACGGTGGCTCGCTTCTATACTCCGCAACTCAAGGTATAGGAGAAAGCACTATATCACTAATTGCTTACTACCTAACTAGCCCATTCAATTTGCTGGCTGCATTTTTTAGCCCAATGGATTCCTCGCAGCTACTATCCTTAATAACGCTAGTTAAGCTGCCCTTTGCAGGTCTAACATGCTACATATTTTTGCGAAAACGCTACGGGTCAGGCACCATAAGCGTAATTTTGTCTATGGCATATGCGCTCAATGGATACTCAGTAATGCAATGCTCCAACATAATGTGGATAGACGGCGCAATTGTGCTGCCACTAGTTGCGCTTGGAACATGGTATGCTGCGCAGAACAAGCGTCTGTGGCCACTGTTCGTTAGCGTTGCATGCGTGGTGGTATTTAACTGGTACGTAGGATTTATGTGCTGTTTGTTTGCAGCGTGCTACTTTTTGGTTTGTGCTTATATGAGCGGATTATCTTTGCGCATTTTTGTTAGGAGAGGCTTGCGTTTTGCAGCAACCATGTTTTTAGCCTTAGGTGCAACTATGGCTCTCTTTTTGCCAGCAATTATTGGGTTAATGTCGGGAGCCAACACCGACATGAGTTCGTCATATTATGCATACCTGCATGCAAATCCAGCTAGTTTTGCAGTTCAGTATTGTGTTGCATATGCAAGTGACAACATGTCACCTGGAGTGTTTATGACCTCAATTGCTCCAATACTTGCTTTGTGCTTGTTTTTTAATCGCAAGGTTTCGCGCAAAGTTAAAATTGGTCTAGGAGCACTTGCACTCTTTTTGCTTTCGGCATTTTATCTATACCCCCTCGATATTTTGTGGAGCTCATTTAAAATAGCAACCTCATTTTATTTTAGATACGCATTTGTGTTTGACTTTGTTGTGGTAATACTTGCAGTTGAGGGTTACATGAGCCTGTTTAAGCTTGAGCGCAAAGATAACCTTTGCGTCATTGCTAAGTCTGCCTTTCTATTTGGACTGCTAATTGCACTTGGACTTATGAACCTCATCTATTATGCAAAAACTACGCCTATTAGTTTTATATGGATTTTTTCGGAATTTGGCTTAATAGTCTTGGTCGCTTTCCTACTCCATATAAGGACTATGAAGGTTGGGGACGAGGGTGATGTTGCTCACAACCCCAGCAGCAACAAATTGCTCGCCAAAATCCGCACTTGGTTTGCTAGTTTTTGCACTAAGCTTAGTCGCGCTGGGCACGTATGTATCGTTCTCTTGCTTATAATTGCAATGGCAGAACACGGCATACATACATGTATTGTGTTTGAACACTATACAAATAACACAACTGCATGGAGTGATTATCTTGACTCTATGGGTTCTATGTTAGAAAACATTGAGACAAGCGATAACGCTCCTATAAGAATTGGAGAAGCAGGTATTTCTTATACCGGAGATGCGTGGAACTATGTTGCAGATCCAGCCTCGTTTGGTCGATACCAATCGATGGGTGAATACACCTCTACGCAAGGCTCCTCAACAACAAAGCTTTTTACAGCTCTAGGTTATACTTCAAAAAATAATATCTATGGGTTCTACTATAACTCGCCCATGGTAGTTGCAGACAGCCTTTTGGGAGTAGACTGCATGATTTCGTCCCAACAAACTCCAGGACTTGAGCCTACCGGTATTCATATGGAGCAAAACCAAAACTACCAGCTATACAACAACAAATATACGCTCCCATTTGCCTATGCGATAGCAGGAAGTGGAACGCCAGAATTTGGCTCTAACCCTTTTGAAAACCAAGAAGCTATGTATAGCGATGTAACAGGATCGGGCGACTCATCGATCTCTTTATACCAGCCAGCTCAGGTTGAAACAACCGGAGGAATCCCCTCCGACACATATAGAACTTGGACCATCACAACCACGCAAAGCGGTCCTTTGTATTTGCAATTTCCTACAGTTAGCATTAGTGTTTTGCGTCCCGTGTGTGACCTCACAATCAATGGCTCATGGGTGGGGCAAGTTAACAGTTCATTTTGGGGAGGAGCTCGCTACGTTGGCACATATGAGACTGGAGAAACAATTACTGTCACGCTTGCTCTAAACTCCAACTATCAAGATTGCGAACGGGGAGCAAAAAGAGCTCTTTGGGCAGATTGCAATGGTTTGCCTGACCACGACGACACCCTAGGAGAAACAACAACTATCGTCGCAGAAAGCCTTAATATGAGTGCCTTTGAACAGCTATATTCTCAAGTTCAAACTCCTGCAGAAGTGCAGAGTTTTGAAGATGGGCATGTAGTTTTGTCGTGCAATATGGAGCAGGGCCAAAAGTTGCTGCTTTCAATTCCATATGATGAGGGCTGGAGCGCAACTATAGATGGGAATCCCGTTGAAGTTGAGTGCTACTACACGGGGCTTTGCGGTCTGAGCGTAGATAAGGGCGAACACACAATAGAGCTCACATACACAACTCCTGGACTTGCTGCTGGAGTTGGCGTAAGCGTTATAAGCTTGGCAATGTTTGCTGGATGGCGGGTGATGGCTAAACGACGCAGTGCACAAGGCGCAAAGTCTAAGGCGTAAAATATGCGTAAAATATGCGTAGTAGGCACAGAGTATTAAACGCAGGGCGCTTTAAAGATTAACTTGAGCAGAAAATTCAGCCTAACTCTTAATCAGCCTAGCTCTTAACCGCACGAACCTTCGTAATATCGTGTGTTGCTTCAATCTTATGTTTTGGAGGAACAATCAAAAACTTATCTTCATCCCAAGGTCCATCAACTAACTGCTGCATAAGCGATAGGTCTCCCTCAAGTTCTATCAAGTTCCAACCATTGCGCTTAGCATAGTGTTGAGCATGTTCTAAGCTGCCCTTTGGATCTACAGCTAAAGGCGAGGTAATATAACCCACATTTTGATAGTTAGAAGTCATCTCTTCTTCAAGCTCCATAAGCGCATCAACAACGTCCTCGTCATCGTGACGCTCCATATATTTTGCACGCATAATATCGAGGTAGTTGTCATCTGTGCTAGGAGTAGACTCTACCCAACTCGGGAAAGCCCAGTATGTTCCCTTATATTTTTCAAAACATTCTAAATAGCGCTGTTCGGAGCCTAGGTAAACGCCAATGCAGTCATCGACCCTAGGAACCACAATTGGAATATCTATTGCCTCAACACCAACTATACTTTCGGAGCAAAGTCCAAAGCATAATGCAAGGTAATCGGGTTTGCGGCGGCGCTGCCAGTTTTCGACCTGGTCGTGGAACTTTTTGATTGCTGCGTTGAGCTCAGATTTTAAAAGCTGTGGAGACTCGTGCAAACCCTGTGGCAAATAAGTAACATCAACAATATTTTTGCTCTTTGCAATAAAATAAGAAAGCTCTCGCGTAAATACCCTGCAGCTAAAAATATGCATATACATTTGCCCCACCCCTTATCTAGCAATTATAAATCTGTCTGCAGCTGTGCTATTTAGAATGCTCAAAAAACATCTAGATATTATAGCAATATCTCTTTGGGTCGAACTATTGCATAGCTAACATTCTTAATTTCACGCACAATTCAACACAAGAAAGCACTGAGAATGCTAAGCGTAGCTGAACCGTTGCTACTTAACAAGACTCAAACGTGCAAGCTTTAATGCATCAAATTAAAAATTAAACTTAACGGCTACTTTTTATTCTTCTTTATCTTTAGCTGTTGCTTGTTGATAGAGCTTTTCGTATTTATCTGCCTGTTTTAGATCTTCATTGGCAATCGCTTCGTCTCTCTTTTGAGCAAGCTTTTCAACTTTCTTTCTATGACTTATTACAGGAGCATCAAACATTCCAAGTGATCCTTTAGCTGCTGCCTCAAGCCACCTTGATGATGCCTTGTCTATTCTTTTATGTCCAATCATCTTAGACGTAAGACCGGCTTCTGCAAATATCTTAGTTGGCTTTTTTCCTCGTCTATATTTTCTAACAAAAGATTTCTTAAATGCAGTGGAATAAATTATTTGATTGTTGTGAACTTCTGTAACAGCGTCCAAGGAATTTAGATACTCAATTTCTTCTTGTGTAAATTTTCCGTTTTCCATTTTTAAGTCCATCCTAAAAAAAGTCATTTTTGTCAAAACTTTGTGCTATAAATACATAAAAAATACATAATTATCTATATATAAGTAGCATAAGTTATAAAAGACTAAAATACTGTGGATTTTTGCAAAACGTACAGCATAAAACGGTAAGGTTGAATTTGTTCAAATATTTTTTTGAACAAATTTTCTGAGCGAGTAGAATGTGCTTAGCCTGAACGCTCAAAATCTCGTTTTGCTTGCCGGACTATTGACGAGCAGCAGAAGAAGTAGAAGATGCAATTCTGTTTAAATAAGGGACTCCTACGTTTTCTCTCTCCCAACCTCTAACTACTCTATATCCAACTGGGCTTAACAACATCTCGCACAAAAGCTCAGCTACAGCCGCCGTGCAAGAACACGTAAGAACTTGAATCCAGGACCAGCCAAAAAATACGTGTGAGACCAGTATTGCAAATATCAAGTTATCCACAAATTGCGCAATGATAGTCGAAACATATGAGCGCAGCGCAAAGGATCCAAATGTGTCTTTTTTAGAATGACGACCAATTGCTTGGTTTAGCACAGAATTTAAAACCGACGAAACAAGCATGGCTATTGAGCTGCCAATAACAACATACCAAGTGCCACCTATGGTTGAATTAAGCACGTCGTTTGCTTGGGTCATTCCCGTGTCGTAATAAGCTCCCCACATTCCAGGAGTCATGCTCAAAACCTTGAGCAACAAACATACTCCTAGGTTTATGCCTAGTGCCATAATAGAAATCTTAATTGAAGCCGCAGCACCAAAACGCTTGCAAATCATATCCATACACAAAAACGAAACCCAGCTCACAGCAAAGCCGCAGTCTAGAGCCAAATATGGCAGCGAAAACAGCTCTTTGTTAGCCATAAGGTTCATAACAATTACGCTAACTATAAAAATTGTGACTGTAGAAGCTGGCACGCTGCGAAGCAAAATCTTGTAATCTTCATAAATGTTTTTTGCTGTATTTTGGATACGACTCATACTTACTTCTAATCTCTCTTTATCTCTCTAACATTTGGAAATTTAAGTTTTTAACTACATCAAAATTATAATTCTTTATTTGTGTTTGAATGCAATTCAAATAGACCAAAATTCATCGTGGTAGCTTGCAGCAGGTCATTGGGCAAGTCGCTTCATATTGCGGCATGTCACGGTAGGTCACTACATTGTATAGGTTCTAACACGTGTGGCTCCATTGCCTGAGCCATCTCCTGATGGAACCGACGTATAAGTAACTATGCGACTAGACTCCCCTGTTGAAAGCAAAAAATCCCCGTAGCTCTCACAGCCTGAATAAGCAGGAATTACAAAGTAACTTTGCGCCTCTAGGTCGAGGCAAACCACGCTCTTGCTGCTCTTTACAGCAAGGTATTTTCCGCATTTTGCAGGCGTATCCATAGGCGTTCTATTAAAGCGCATATAACGGTTGTCCGCTAGTTTTGCATAAGTTCCAAATTTAGAAATTCCCCCTCCATAACTGTATGACTGCTCAATGCTAAAAACAAATGAGCCATCAATATAAATTGCGTCGTACGCACGCATTGAGCTGGGCAGAATTTGTGCCGCTATCACATCAAATGTGTTGGCGTCAATGGCCGTCATTTGATATCGGGTGCTTTTGGTTTGAGCTCGAGGGACAATGGTCACAACTCCGCCAGAAGCCTGCGGGCTAGCAATCATTCGCCCGCTTGAAGTGTAGACAATTTGCGGAGTGGTATTGGTGAGGCTCGCACACTTTAGGTAAGAGTCTGAGTTGGCCGCCGCTCCCGTTGTAGTTGGCATTACGCTCCAAAATGCCTTGTCTTGGCTTACGCACATAACGGGGACGTCAAAATCTGACGTGCCCTCATCTACCATTATTGGATTTCCTATAGAAGAAGCCGAATGCACCGGTGCGATATATAAGCGCCATCTCTCGTCAAAGAGGTTAGACTCTGCCCAAACGATTATGTTGTCGTTGCAGCTTGCGTCGTAGATTACAAAACCGCTGTCGTGATTTTCTGCGCGGTCAAGCACTGTGCTAAGCCCTCCGCCTGCAACGGAGAGAAGCCCCATCTGCGTTAAGATATCGGGAGTATCCCCTGGGTAGATCATAACTGCTACATCGTTTCCATCCATGGTTCCAACGCAGCCCATAGGCAGCTCTTGATCTGAGACCTCGGATGCGCACGACGAAATGTCGACCTCTGTAAAATCTGACGAGTTTACAACTTGGTCTTCTGAAACCTCAATTTGTTCTGGTTCTATTGTGTTGCTGTTATCTGAAGAACAGCCCGACAAAATTGCCGTAGAACCTAGAATTGCAAGTGTAACCCCCGCGCTTCCAATAACAAACTCACGCCGAGTGATTTGCAGGTGCTCGCTTGCGTCTAGCGATTCTGAACCCTTGCTCACACCATTGCTTGTTTTATTTGCATTGTGTATAGCTTTATGTTTTTTAAACATTCATGCTCGCTTCCAAAATATTGTTAACATTATTTTGACACATGCATACCGCACAACACTTCGCTTGTATTCCGACAGGCAAAAGCCTTACATCAACGCTCGCATTATCAAATTGCTTTCATGTTATCAGTCATCTTGATTATCTATGTAAACAAACAATTATTCGCATATAATTAAAGTTACTGTTTTAAAAAATATCTATGCCATACGGAGGAGGGCGGCATGACATTTTTGGGCGAAGATGTACCTAAGTTGGGTTTTGGTTTGATGAGGTTGCCTCATGTTGACGATTCAATGGAAAAACCCATCGATATTGAAAAAACAAAAGAGATGGTAGACCTGTTTTTAAAGAGCGGGTTTTATTATTTTGATACCGCATATTGCTATCCGGGATCAGAGGATGCAACGCGAGAAGCCTTGGTTGAAAGATATCCACGCGAGTCGTATCTTTTGGCAACGAAACTTCCAGCTTGGGCTGATGCAAAAACCACTGAAGAGGCTCAACAAATGTTTTATACATCTCTTGAGCGCACTGGGGCACAATACTTTGACTACTACTTGCTCCACAATATTGAGAAAAACCGCATTAAGTCTTTTGACAACTTTAAAATTTGGGACTTTGTGCAAGAGCTAAAACAAAAAGGGCTTATAAAGCACGTTGGGTTTAGCTTTCATGATCATCCAGATTTTTTGGACGAGGTGCTAACCCAGCATCCCGAAATGGAATTTGTGCAGCTGCAAATTAACTATGCGGATTGGGATGATCCTGTAGTTGAGGCTCGTGCAAACCTTGAGGTGGCAGTTAAGCACAACAAGCCGGTCATTATCATGGAGCCCTTGCGCGGTGGAAAGCTATGCAAGCTTCCCCCTGCTGCAGAAAAAACTTTCAAAAAGGTTGCTCCCGATAGCTCGATGGCATCTTGGGGAATACGCTTTGCAAGGTCTATGCCTAACTTGATTACTGTGCTTTCGGGCATGAGCACACTAGAGCAAATGCAAGACAACATTGATATAGTTTCTAAAAACTACACGGCAGGCTTTAGCGACAAAGAACAGCAAGCTATTTCTAAGGTTCAAAAAATTCTTGCAGATATTCCTCGCATACCATGCACCGACTGCAGATATTGCACCAAAGATTGCCCACAAAATATTCCAATACCTACACTTTTTGATGCTTATAACGACTATTTAGTATACGACGATCTAAATGCTGCAAAAATTGGATATGGATTTGCAATCAGCAATAGCGGAAACGGCAAAGGTTCTGATTGTGTTGAATGTGGACAGTGTGAGGATGTGTGTCCGCAGTCTATCTCAATAGTTAGCAAACTTAAAGAAGTAGTTGAGAAGCTAGAGGGTTAAGAGGAGCGAGCAACCAGTTTAAGTTTGGGTCTCATCATAAACGGTTTAGCGCAAAAGCTAGTATATATTTATCGACGCATTAAAAAAGCACTCTCAACTATGGGAGTGCTTAACTTTTGGACTGGTGTCGGTGGGGGGATTTGAACCCCCACGTCCTTGCGGACACTAGCCCCTCAAGCTAGCGCGTCTGCCGTTCCGCCACACCGACATTTATATTTGCTGCCTGCCTTAAGTGTGTTATTGCACCTAGAGGCAAACCTAGGAATTGCCTAACAAACGCAATACTTAAAACAAGCCACTACTTAGCTATTAATTATGCGGATAAACAACCATCATTGCAAAAATAGTAGCAAAGAAAATGATTGCCAAAATAACAGTAATTCTGTCTAAGTTCTTTTCTACAATCGAGGTTCCAGTCATGCTGTTGTTAAAACTAGCAGCCAAAATATCGCCCACTCCTGTTCCTTTGCCAGAGTGTAGCATAATCATAACAACAAGACCCACCCCTGAGATGAGCCAAGCAATAATTAAAAGAAGAAGTACAATATTCAAAACAATGCTCCTAATATGAATCATTTATTGCATGCCTCGTTGCACGCGAATTGCTAGTATACCCGCGAATGTGAGTTTGTGCAATACACACCACACAAACTCACCTTGCAGGCGGTTTTATTTATTGGACGGTTGCCCTTTTTTGTATACGTTTTATTTTCTCCCTACCTAATTGCAGACACAATAAACTAAAAAGCAAAAACTAAAACAACACCCAGAGCGTTATTTGCATGAACACTTCCTCCTAAATCAAATGACGCATCGAATTCGCACAGAAATGCATCAGCGTGATTAGTTGCCTACCTAGGCAGCTGCGTCTTAGAAGCAGAAGCAGGGAAGCACACATATCAGATTGTTATTCGCGTCGTAGTCTCCGTTACCGATGCAGTCGTAGAACACTGATTTCCAATACCCATAGTGCGGAGTCCGCGACCACCACGCAATAGGTTCAGTCCAGCCCTCGTCGAGGCCGCCCGGCACGCCGCCTTCCTCGGCATCCTTGTCCCTTGCACGGGTCCAGAAGTTGAGGGTGCCTTCGTCGTAATCGTAAGTGTCTGCGTCGCCAATGTTGGTTTTAAGCCAAGCATATTGCGCACCATCATTTATCGGCACCGTGTCGCCCTGGAATGTCTCTGCGCTGCTAATCTCGCACAACGACAGCACCCAGAACTTGTCTTGGCAAGTGGTATACGACGTGGTGCTCGTCCCCGAACCCTCGTTGTATTTCTTGGTCACTGTTTGGATGGTGCTCGTGAAGCTGGTGTTGAACTTGCCGAAGAGCTCGCCGCCCTCCTGCAGCTTGGCATGCAGCTCCGAGGCACCCCATCCGCCCGCATTCGTGCTAGTTGAGTTCATCACGTGCGACGTCGGCAGCACGTTGGTGGCCATGAACGTTACAACTGATTCATCGCCGTCGTGCCCACTGGGAGCCACTTCTATAAGCCTAAACTCCAGATACTTGTTCTTCTTGCTCGTGTTGCCGTCGCAGTCGGGCTCGTTCTCGCCGCCGCTGTAGGTGGCATAGAGGCGGATGTCGTCGTTTGTATAGTACCCGTTCCAGCGGTTAAGCGCAGTCTGGTAGTGTCTGTTTGTTGAACCAGCATGCAGGCACGCCATATCGTATTTAACCCATGCACCGCTGCGGTAGTTCGTATCCGTAGTGAAGCTGTCGTCGTCTAGGGCCTCCGATTCCTTTGTGGCCATCCAGTACCCCGAGCCCTCGCTCCAAATTGCATAGTAGGTGGTGCTGCCTGAAATTTCTTCAGCATCTTCTACCATATCAGCAGTAGTTAGGGCATTTTCTAAAGCACAATTTTTATCTTTACTCCATCCCACAAATTGATAGTTGCTTGCACTAGAAGTAACCTTTGTTGCTGCTGGAATTTGAGCTGCAGTTAGAGCAGTTCCACTGTCTATAAATACTCCAGTTTGCGCGTTACCGTCAATTGCAGTTGTTGTTGTAGTGCTCGGAGAATTAGCATCAAATGTAACTTTGATCTGGTCGCTTCCCATAGCGCATGTGAGTGCAACGCCGCGGGTCACAGTAGCGAGGTTGTGGTCGAGGCGACCGTCGTTATAGACGCGCGTGTAGGTCTTATCGTTGTAGGCGCTAGGGCTGCGCAGCCACCAGCTCACATAGGTCTCTGTGCCTGATGTGCCTCCATGGTATTGAGAGTAGTCTGTGTCTTGACCAGTTGGTATTCCACCGGCACGTGTGCGGTAGGCCAAGCACTCGTTGGTGGTGTCACTCTTCGTTACGCCCTTGTCCGCGTAGTAGCTATACTGCGTAGCACCGTCGCTTAGGATGGCACCTGAGCTCACCGCGCTCGTGCCGTAAAGTTCCTCTGCCGAGGCAATCCACAGCTTGTCGCTCGTGGTGGCGGTGCCGTCCGCCTTGCTACCAGTGTTGGACGTCTTGTCCACCTTCAAGATATCAGCGAGGAACTCATCGCTGAACATATTGTATATGTCGCCATTTTGTGCAATCTTTGTGTGCAGTGCGCTTGAGGCGTAGCCACCAGCATTAGTGTCACTAGCATTCATTGCCTGCGCGGTCGGCAGAACGTGAGTCATCTGCCAAGTGATAGTTGTGCCATCGCCGTCATGTTCACCAAGCCCGATAATGCGCCACTCTGCGTAGTCGTTTTTGCTGTCTCCAGTTGTATTTATTCCATTGGCTAGTTTTGTATAGAGATGTACCTCAGAAGCTAGAGTATTTGAGCTTCCATTCATATACTTTGTATATTCTGCTAGCACGCGGTCGTAGTCATCTCCTGAGCCTAACTGCAGAGTAGCAATATCCTCTTGAATGTCACTTTTCGTCTTTAGCACGTTTTGCTCGGGGTTTTCCGCTCCCGCATAGTTTAGCCAGTAGGAGTTGACCACGCTGTCCCACTTGGCGTAGAGCGTGGTATCTTCCGTAATCGTATCGCCGGAGAAGTCGAACTTGTCGCCCCACTCACCCGTGTCGGTGCCGTCCTTCGTGTACCAGCCCTTGAACACGTAGCCATCGCGCGTTGGGTCGTCCGGCTGCGTAGCATGAACCCCCGCGTGCAGCAGCTGCGTATCTACCGTGCTGGCACCGTCTCCTGTGCTAAAGTCCACTTTCACGTCGCAGCCAAAGGTGAAACAGGGCAGGATGGGCAGCTGGGCGCTGAGGTTTTGCGCATCCGAAGAGTTCGTGGTGCCGGTGCCGTGGATATGGAGGTAGTCCGACGCCGTCGTGTTGTGCGGCGAGCGCAGCCACCCCGCCCAACTCGTGAAGTTCGTGCCATCGCGCAAATAACCGAGGCTTGTGAGCGCTGGATTCGCGGTCGTAGACGTCGCGGTGGTCGCGCCACCCAGCGTGATGCCGAGATTCTTCCAGAAATCGTACTGCGTGCCCTCACCTGCGATGGAGCTGCCGTTGCCATCGTAGAGCTCGCTTAGCGCCGCGATCCACAGCGTCTCATCGAAGGTCTCCAGCGTCTGGGTGGCGGCGCCCGAGCCCGTGTTCTTCTTCACGGTCATGATGTCGTCGGCCAGCCCGCCGAGCGAGTTCAGTATGGTGCCGTTCAGGCTCGTGCGCAGCGGCTTGTTCCCCCAGCCGCTCGTGTCCGTCTTGTCGGAATTCACAGCGTACGCCGTAGGGATTGCATTTGTGGCCTGGAAGGTCAAGACGCTGCCGTCGTCGTCGTGAGCGCCTATCTGAATGATACGGAACTCCATGTAGTCGTTAGCCGCGCGCGATGTGGCGCCCGCCCCGTTGTACTTCGTGTACAGGTGGTAGGAGTCGCCGTCCATGTACGCCGCGTACTCGGCCTGCACCTCGGCATAGCGCGCCGCCGTGTAATACGTGTGCGACGTGTCGCTCAAGACCTTCACGTCCTCTTGGATCTGGGTCTGCGTCTTCACTACTCCCGTCTCGGGGTTCGTGTAGGCGGCGTTGACCGTGCCGGTGTCGGTCTGGCTCGTGACCGTCTTGGCGGCCGGTGCAATCCAGTAGTCCTCCAGCGGCGTCCACTGCGCGTAGAGCGTGACGCTGCTCTGACCGGACGTAGCGAGGTCTGCCACCTGCTTGTCGGTGTAGCTTGTGCCGGAGCCGTCGGCAGCCGTGTTCCACGAGGTAAAGCCGTAGCCGTCTTTGTAGAAGCCGTTGCCCGTCAAGGCCACGCCGTCGCCCAGAGTGCGGCCGGTCTGATCAGTCATAGTGCCCGAATTGGCACCGTTGCCGTCGAATTTCACCGTGTAGCCCACGCCGAAGGAGAACGCCGGGAGCACCGAGTCGTAGTAGCTCGAACCGCTATGGTAGTAGTAGACCTGCCCCGAAGCCTCGAGCCACGACCAGCCCGTGGCGTTGCTCAGGCCGGGCGAGCGCAGGGCCGCGTAGGAGTAGTGCGTGTTGCCGCCGTTGGAGGGGTCGGCCCCGCTGCGCGTCTTGTCCGCGTTGACGAGCGCAGGCTGCGCCGTGAGCCTGCCCACCGTGCCGCTTTCCACCGCCGTCACGCCGATGTCCTTGAAGTAGTCGTACTGCTCGCCTTCCAGCTTGTAGCCGTCGGCGGTATATCCCGTCGCCTCCGTAACCGATATGCTCCAGAACTTGTTCGCCGAGCCGCTGTCCGAAGCCTTCGAGCCGCCGCCCGCGGTAGAGAACTTCTTCACGCTCATGGCGTCGTCTTGCAGCGCCTCGGGGAACTTCGAGTAGATGGTGCTCATGCCCGAGACGTTGTTCATCTGCTGGTAGAGCTCCGAGGAACCCCAGCCGCCGGTGTTCACGTTAGTTAGGTTCACGGGGTATGCCAGCGGAATCGAGGCCACCGCGTTGAAGGTCAGCACGCTGCCGTCGCTTTGCAGCGTCGCGCCGTCTGCGCTGTCGCCGATGGCGTAGTGCTCGCCCACGCCGATGATGCGGAACTCCAGGTAATCGTCGTCGTTTTGCGTCGTCGCGCCGCCGTACTTGCAGTACAGGTGATAGGAGTCGTTTTGCATGTAGCTCGCGTAGAGATTGTAGACCTTCGTGTACTCCTCGGCCGAGTAGACCTCGTGCGCCTTGTCGTTGAGGACCTTCACGTCGGCTTGAATCTCGGCGGCCGACTTAACGACGTTTTTCTCCTCGTCGTTGTAGCCAGTCGGGTTGGTGGTAGCGTTCCAGGCGTTGGACTGGTTCGTCTCGGCAGCGGTGTTGCCCGTGGTCGTGCGGCTGGCAGGCGCAATCCAGTACTTGTCGGTATTGGGTTTCCAGTAGGCGTAAAGGGTCGTGGGCGCGCTCACCGTATCGGTAGAGAAGTTCCATGCGGTGGTAAACGAGGTGTCGGTGTACCAGCCGCCGAATGTGAGCTCGCCGTTGACATCCACTGGGGTCGTGGGCTGCGTGGCTTTGCCGCCCGAGTCCACCAGCTGCGCAGACGGCGTGGTGGCATCCGTGGCCTCATGGCCTTGTAGGTCGAAGGTCACGAGATTGCCGCCGAAGGCAAACGAGGGAACGACGCCCCAGTTCGCGGTGGGCACATAGTTGCCCCCAGACTCCAAAGCGCCCTTAGCCTTCACCACGCCGAAAGCTGACGGCCAAGTGGAGTTCGTTGAAGGAGAACGCATCCAGCAAATGCACTCGTCGCGCAAAGCGGAAGCGGGAGTGGTGCCCGCGCGGTCTTTTATCTCGAGGGCGGGATTTGCCGCCGTGGCGCTGATGCTCTTTCCCGTGTAGTAGGCGTACTGGGTGCCCTCGAGCTGGCCGAGCATGGTGTTGGTAGAACCCGAGTACTCCGCAAGCGAGAGCGTCCACATCTTGTCGTTTGAAGTGGTGAGAGTCGTGGAAGCCGACCCTGCGCAGGCCTTCTTTGCAATAGTAGCCAGATCGTCGGTGAAACCGGTGTTGAACTGGCTCCAAATCGTCCCGCCCGTCCCGGCGCTCACATAACCCGACTCGTGCAAGTTCTTGCGCAGCAACGACGAGTCCCATCCGCCGACAGATGTAGTCGTCGCGTTCATCTGATAGGCGGTGGACAGGGCATGCGTGACCTGGAAGGTCAGGGCTTCGCCGCCGTCATGTTCGCCCACCTGCAGGATGCGGCACTCCACATAGGCGTTCTTTTCCTGCTCTGTGCCCGCGTAATCGGCGGTCGAGCCCTTCCACTTCGTGTACAGGTGATATTCATCGGAGTTCATCATGTCCTGGTACTCCTTGGACACGGTGCCCGCCTGCCCCAGGGTACCGGCCGCCTGCTCAGCCAGAATCGTCTGCACGTCGGCGCGAATCTCGGCCGAGCTCTTCTTTACGTTCCACTCCTCTTTCACGTAGTTGCTGTTCGATTGGTTGGCGGTGTCGGCCGTGTTGCCCGTGGTCGTTGTCATGGCCGGTCCGATCCAATACACGTCCGCGTCGGAGTCGGGCACCCAGTTCGCGTAGAGTGTCATACCAGAGTTCACGGGCTGCGTGAAGTCCCAGCGCGCGTCCTCGGAGCAGCGCGCGTCGGTGTACCAGCCTTCGAGACGCAGGCCCTCGCTCGTGCCCGCCTCGTCGGTGGGGTCGTCCAGCGTCTGGCCGGTCTGCACGTAGCGCGAGGCCACCTCGGTGCCATGACCTTGAGTGTCGAATGTAACAAGACGCGAGCCGCCGAAGGCGAAGCACGGAACGATGGGCAGGTAGCAATGCGCATTGGTGGGGTCGTTTTTCGAGCTAGCGCCCGAGCTGTTCACCCAGAGGAAGCCCCCGTTCATCAGCACGTTCGCCGAGCGCAGCCACATGCGCCAACCCGCGTTGCCCACGTTTGTGGTGGTGGTGCCGTTGCGCTGCAGACCCACGGAGATGAGCGCCTCGTTGGTGTCGTTGGCAATCTTCACACCGGCAACGTCTTTCCAATACGCGTACTGCGAGCCTTCTTCGGGGTTGGACATGCCAGTGCCGTCGGTGCGCACGTTGTTGTCAAAAATCTCCGTGAGTGCGGCAATCCACAGCGCATCGTTAGTAGAAACAACGTCGGTCGAGGTCAGGCCGCCCGCGCCCTTCTTCTCAACGGACATGATATCGCCCTTGATGCCGGACAGCGAATCTAGCAGGGTGGTCTGCATGGTCTCACGCAGCGGCGTGGCACTCCAGCCCCCTATGCTGGTCCTGACGGAATTCTGCTGCTGCGCCGCGGTAAAAGCGTGCACGCCCTGGAAAGTCAGCGCGCTGCCGTCGCCGTCGTGTTCACCCACGTTGATGATGCGGAACTCGAAGTAGTCGTTGGTCGAAGTGCCCGAGCCGTACTTCGTATAGAGGTGGTAGTCGTCGTTTTTCATAAATGAGGTGTATTCGGCCAGAACCTCGTCATATTTGGAAGCGCTGTAGACGGCGTGCGCAGTATCGGCCAAGACATCCACATCAGCCTTGATTTCTGCCGAGGACTTCTTGACGTTCCACTCTTCTTTCTCGTAGTTGTCGTTTGACTGGTTGACGGTCGCGGTTGTGTTGCCCGTGGTTGTGGCCATAGCGGGCGATATCCAGTAGGTAAGGGCGTCTCCGTCTTCGGCAGGAATCCAATTTGCATAAAGAGTTATGTCTTGATTTATGGCAGTTGAAAAATCAAATTTAGAAGATGTAGAACACTTCGAGTCTGTATACCAACCCTCAAGGGTTAGCCCTTCTACTGTGCCTGCAGCTTCTTTAGCTTTGTCTTCTGTAATTGTATCTGATAGAGCAGAACCTTTGGCAACGTTTTTGTTTCCAACTTCTGTTCCGTGTCCATTCATATCAAAAG
Source organism: Senegalimassilia sp. (assembly GCA_963661535.1). GTDB lineage: Bacteria > Actinomycetota > Coriobacteriia > Coriobacteriales > CADBOM01 > CAVLCC01. The sequence continues at coordinate 132 of CAVLCC010000039.1, read as the reverse complement.
TAACATATTTGGTATCTATGGTTATTGTATTTAGAACATCTGTTGTATCACTTATATACTGATTACTCACAAGTTCATTTGTTAGAGTGATTTTGCGATCATATACAGGTTTGTCTACAGTTCCTAGTTTTA
>CAVLCC010000038.1:0-18595 GCA_963661535.1 Senegalimassilia sp. | reverse complement strand
TGACCGCGCTCCATAGCACCCGATAGAGATTGCAAACCTATATCGTATGTGCCACCGTCACCACCAAAGGTAACAAACTTCATTTTTTTATCTGCAGGAATTTTGCCCGTGGCTTTCATTCCTTTAAATGCAGCTTCAACGCCAGACATTGTTGCGCCAGCATTCTCAAATGCGTTGTGCACATAAGGAACTTTCCAAGCAGAATAAGGATAAACTGTTGTTGAAACCTCCAAGCAGCCTGTGGCTGAACCACATACTATGTCGGTATCTCCGCCACCCATCAAAACTTGACGAACTGCAACAGAAGCACCACAACCAGCGCAAAGACGATGACCAGGTGCTAGGCGCTCAGGAATGGCGCTGAGTTCTTTAATATTAGCCATTTTCTCTTGTCCTTCCTATCGTGCGCCCAGGTATGCCAGATTGCCATCAATCTGTCCTGCGGCCAGCTTCTCAAGCTCGCTATAAACCTGCTCTATGATTTCTATCGTAACGTCTGCTCCGCCAAGACCATAAATGTAGTCTTTTACAGGAACTCTATGATCTAGAGCATATAGAGATGTAACAACATCCTCACCCAAAGGACCATATGGAGCACCCAAAGCCTCAGCGCGATCCAAAACTGCAACAGCCTTGCAGTTCTTTAAAGCCTCAGCAATCTCGTTAGATGGGAACGGACGATATAGCCTTACTCGCACAACGCCAACTTTGTGACCTTTTGCTCGCAAGTCTCGAGCAACATGGCGGGCGTTGCCTGCAGAAGAGCCAATAACCACAATTGCATACTCGGCATCTTCCATACCAAATGTATCAATTGGGCTATAAGCACGTCCGCAAACCTTTTCCCACTCGTTTCCAATTTCTTGGATTACAGCAGGAGCAGTTTGCATCAACTCTCTTTGTGATTTTTTGAGCTCCATATATGTGCCGCCAAGATTTGCAAACATACCATGAGCAACAGGGTTGCTTGTATCTAGCAAAGGATGCGGAGCTGCGGTATAGCTTCCTACAAATCCTTTAACCGACTCATCGTCCAAAAGCTCGCAACGCTCCATTGCATGCGTTGTAATAAATCCGTCTAGAGAAGTGATTACAGGATTTTGAATACGTGGATCCTCGGCAATTCTAAATGCCATAAGTGTGTTGTCGTATGCTTCTTGCGCATCTTCTGCCATAAGGATAATCCAGCCAGCGTCGCGTGCTCCCATGATGTCGGAATGATCGCCGTGAATATTAATTGGTGCAGAAAGCGCACGGTTTGCATTTGCCAAAACGATTGGCAAGCGCATGCCTGCTGCGATGTATAACTCTTCCCACATATATGCAAGACCTTGCGAAGAAGTTGCTGTTGCAACTCTAGCACCTGCAACCGAGGCGCCAACGCAAGCCGACATTGCGGAATGCTCAGACTCTACGGTTACAAACTCTGTGCGAACTTGTCCGTTGGCAACAAACTTTGCAAATCCCTCAATAATCGTGGTTTGTGGAGTAATTGGATATGCTGCAACTACGTCGGGCTCTGCTTGTCTATAAGCTTGAGAGACCATAGCATTACCTGTGCTCGAGATAACTTTAACCTCAGCCATTTTGACCTCCTTTTGCCTCGACTTCGTTTTTCATTTCAAGGGCATTTTTTGGGCACTCATTTACGCAAATGCCGCATCCCTTGCAGTGATCATAATCAATGCCTGTCATCTCTTCGTTTTCAACCAAAATTGAAGAGTCTGGGCAATGAATCCAACAAAATAGGCAACTTACGCATTTATCTTTATCCCATATTGGGCGGAAAGTTCTCCAACCGCCAGTGATATAGTCGCTTGAATTGCCACCCTCAAGTGCAACTGCTCCAGCAGGAAACTCGTTGCTCTTCCAATTGTCAAAATTAGAAACATCCCATTTGGCCATTACAAGGACACCTCCTCGTATGCTCGGTCAACAGACTGAATATTTCTGTCGATAATTTCTTGAGAAAACTTTTTGCCAAACGAAGCTACAAGGTTTTCTTTTAGAGCTTCTATTGGAATAACCCCTGTGACTCTAGATAGAGCAGCTACGATTGGGGTATTTGGAATATCTCTCTTGATGGTGTCGAGCGCGATGCCCGAGGCATTTACCACCGAGACCCTTATGCTGTCTTTGACTCCGAGAATTTTTCTGATTTCATCAGCTGATTTTACCGTGTTGACAATTACGACGCCATCGTCTTTGATGCCCTCCATAACGTCTACGGTTTCTAACAGTGTGTCGTCTAGCACAACCACAATATCAGGATCAATGATGTTGTTATGGACCTCAATTGGATCATCACATACTCTAGTGAATGCCTTTAGTGGTGCGCCTGTTCTCTCCGGACCATACTCTGGCATAGCCTGCATGTAGCGACCTTGGAACAAAGCTGTTTCTGCAACGAGCTTTGCAGCGGTCACCGCACCCTGACCAGCACGAGCGTGCCATCGGATCTCAACCAATTGCGACATTGCATCTCCTCTCCACATGCAAAAAATAGAAAAACTCCCTCTAAAGGCTCATGCAACTTATACAAAAAGTCTTTTTTATAGGAAGTCTGCCTAATGTCACCCAGATCTAACTGAACTTGTTTTGGATGCTTGCTCTTTTGTAAATGGCTTATCTAGCTTGCCATATCTAGCCCACTATATAACCCACGCAAAACATGCGCCAAAACTATATAAGTTTAGTTGACCTTAAACTTGAATGCCAATCCCTGCTGATTGGCACCGTTTTTTAATTATAGAGAAAAGAATTTAAACAAAGTTTGCAAGCTGCAATTGTGCATAAGAAAACGCAATTTTTTATCCGCAAACGGCTATTTACATATTCTGTCGCAGTTTGTGGGCAGTTATTATGTGAACTTCTTAAATGCGCTTAAGCTGTCTGTCTTGGCTGCGCCCGAATTTTTTTGTTTTTTATGTCTCACGCACGCTGCACACGCCTTGCGCGCCTCTCAGGTGTCAACTTTTGCGGCTCACACATCTCCCAAGACTCTCCTCGTGCGCTGCGTGCCTCACACACTGCGTAGATCTCGTACGTCTCTCAGATTCCTCAAGACCCACACACCCTTCAAACTTCACATACCTCTCACACCTCGCAAGAGCCACATACCTCCCACACCCCACAATACTGCATACTCCACTCACACCTCACGCGCTCCCCAAACCACTCACAACTCTCACACCTCTCACGGCAAAGTTATGCTTTTTTCTAACTTGTGTTTTAAATGTCCAAATGCATGGCTTATTGTTAAATGTGCTCAACGAATAATTTATAATCTCTTTTAAGGCAAAATTTAAAAAAGTTCACAATATATTGCTTTTAGGCTTATTATTTTTGTTGCAATATATATTTGTGTGTTGTTTGTATAGTTTATTTATGTTGCTATATTATTCGCATCCAATGTTGGGGAGGCAAAGATATGCAAATCAAGTCTGATATCGAAATCGCTCAAAATGCCGAAATGCTCGACATACGCGACATTGCGGCTGCGGCTGGAATCGACCAAAAATATCTAGATTTGCACGGCAATTATAAGGCCAAAGTAAATACCGAGATTATGGATGATTTGAGCGGCAATCCAGATGGCAAACTAATATTGGTCACAGCCATTACCCCAACACCTGCTGGAGAGGGCAAAACAACGACCTCTGTTGGTTTGAGTGACGGGTTGCACTACATAGGCAAAAATGTGATGGTTGCTCTTAGGGAGCCGTCACTAGGTCCCGTATTTGGAATCAAAGGTGGAGCCACGGGAGGCGGTTACTCCCAAATTCTTCCTATGGAAGATATTAACTTGCACTTTACGGGCGACTTTCATGCTATCGGGGCGGCAAACAACTTGCTAGCCGCTATGCTCGATAATCACATTCATCAAGGAAATGAACTGGGAATTGACGTTAGACGCATCACTTGGAAACGCGTTGTGGATATGAATGATCGTCAGCTTCGCAACGTGGTTGATGGAATGGGCGGTCACTCGCAGGGTATGCCTAGAGAAGACGGGTTTGATATCACGGTAGCTTCTGAGGTTATGGCTATATTTTGTCTTGCAACCTCTCTTATGGATCTAAAAGAGCGCTTGGGCAATATTGTTGTTGCATATACTTATGAGGGCAAGCCGGTTACTGCTGCACAGCTCAAAGCAAACGGAGCGATGGCGGCTTTACTAAAAGATGCCATAAAGCCCAACTTGGCGCAAACCATAGAACACACCCCCGCTTTTGTGCATGGAGGACCTTTTGCCAACATCGCACACGGATGCAATTCTGTTATTGCAACAAAAACTGCAATGAAACTTGCCGACTACGTTGTTACAGAAGCAGGCTTTGGTGCAGACCTTGGTGCAGAAAAGTTCATAGATATTATGTGTAGGCTAACGGGGATTCGTCCTAGTGCAGTTGTTATTGTAGCAACTGTTAGAGCACTAAAAATGCATGGAGGGATTCCTCTTGATCAGCTGGGTCATGAGGATCTTGAGGCACTCGAGCGCGGGCTTCCTAATCTGTTGCAGCATGTTGAGAACATCACCAAAGTGTTTGGTCTACCTGCTGTTGTGGCTCTAAATGAGTTTCCGCTTGATACCCAAGCCGAGCTTGAACTTGTAGAAAACAAGTGTCGCGAGCTGGGCGTGAACGTTGTTTTGTCGCAAGTTTGGGAAAAAGGTGGAGAGGGAGGTCAAAACCTTGCTCGTGAGGTTGTTCGTTTGTGTGATGAGCCTAACCATTTCGCTTTTTCTTATGACACCAACGCTTCGATTGAAGAGAAGCTTACCGCTATTGCAACCAAAATTTATCATGCAGGCGGCATCAACTTGGTTGGAGATGCCCTAGAACAAATTGTTGAGCTCGAGGCAAACGGATATGGCAATCTCCCAATTTGTATGGCAAAAACTCAATACTCATTTTCTGATGATCCAACGCTTTTGGGCGCTCCCAAAAACTTTTGGTTGGCTGTTCGCGAGCTCAAAGTTAGCGCGGGAGCAGGATTTATTGTGGCTCTCACAGGAGATATGATGACTATGCCAGGACTTCCAAAATCTCCTGCGGCTGAGCGCATTGATGTTGACGAAAATGGAAAAATTACTGGGCTCTTTTAAGGCTTTTTGGCTTTAATGAGCACGACAGGGGCTAGTTTATGAACTTTAGAGATACAGACATTAGCGAGTTTACTAAAATTCTTGCGTCTAAAAGTCCAGTTCCTGGTGGGGGCGGAGCCTCCGCATTAGTGGGGGCAATTGGAATTTCTCTATCTAATATGGTTGGAAATCTCACTATTGGAAAGCCCAAATATGCCGAGATAGAAGATGAGGCAAAATATCTCGTTGAAGAGGGCGAAAACATAAGGGTTGAATTGCTCAAGCTAATAGACGAAGACGCCGAGGCTTTTGAGCCGCTCTCACGTGCATATGGTATTCCAAAAGACGACCCAACACGCGACACCATTTTAGAAGAGGCGCTGCGAGTTGCATGTGTTGTTCCTATAGATATGATGTGGACTTTGGGAAGAGCAATTGAGCTGCACGCACGCATGGGACAAATTGGAACAGCAATTGCGCTTTCTGACGTGGGTGTTGGTGCTGTATTTTGCAAAACAGCAATGCGAGGTGCAGCTCTTAATGTTTTTGTTAATACTCAACTGATGAAAGACCGCGAATACGCTGCAAAACTTGAGCGCGCAGCCTCTTCGCTTTTAGATACATATTGTCCTATGGCTGATAAGGTTTATGAGACGGTTATGAACAAGATTAAAGGATAGCGAGCAAAAAAGTTACTATGGCAAAGGTACTCGATGGCAAAAGCGTAGCGTTAGATTTAGACGATAAACTTGCAGTGCAAACCGAGCAACTAAAGGCGGCGGGGATTGTTCCTACGCTTGCGATATTGCGAGTTGGTGAGCGTGATGACGATATGTCGTATGAGCGAGGGGCAACAAAGCGAGCACAAAAGATTGGCATTGAAGTTAGGCGTGTTTGTTTGCCTAAGAATTGTTCACAAGAGCAGCTCGAGAGTGAGTTTGCAAAAATCAACGATGATAGCAGCGTGCATGGGATTTTGATGTTTCGTCCGCTTCCTTTTGATTTGTGCGAAAAGGCTATTATTAAAGCCATGGATCCTCACAAAGATATAGACGGCATTACGCCAAGTTCTATGGCGGGTGTTTTCTCTAATAGCGGAGAAGGATTTGCACCTTGCACAGCGGAGGCTTGCATAGATATTCTCGATTATTACAACATAGACCCACGCGGTAAAAACGTTGTTGTTTTGGGTCGTAGTATGGTTGTTGGTCGTCCAGTTGCAATGATGCTCATTAACAGGCATGCAACTGTTACGATATGCCATACCAAGACTGTTGATGTACAATCAATTACGCGCAAGGCTGATATTGTAATAGTTGCTGTTGGCAAAATGGAAACGATCGGCGCAGATTATTTTTGCGAAGGACAAACAGTTATAGACGTGGGAATTGGTTGGAACGAAGAAAAACAAAAACTTTGCGGAGATGTTTTGTTTGAAGAAGTTGAACCACTGGTGGCTCAAATCACGCCTGTTCCAGGCGGTGTTGGAAGCGTAACAACTAGCGTTTTGATGAGTCATGTGGTTAAGTCGGCGAAAAAATTGCGAACTTCTTAATTTTGTTTGCAATTTTTGGTACACAAAATAGCAAACTAGTCTTATAATCTTTAAGGCTGGAAAGTTTTGGCAACTCTAACAACAGGAGGAAATATGGAAGGCATGTACGTCATTGCTGAGAAAATCAATGGATCTATTCCTAAAACCAGCAAAGCAATTGATGAAAAAGACGAGCAATACATTCGTTATCTCGCAAAAGCTCAGACCGAGGCTGGTTCTGACTTCATCGACTGCTGTGCTTCTCGTAACGAGGGCGAGCTAGGTTATCAGGAGTGGCTAATCAACCTAATTCAAGAAGAGTCAGATCTTCCAATTTGTGTTGACAGCCCAAGCCCTGAGATTATTGTTGAGGCAATGAAACTCTGCAACAAAGAGGGTCTAGTTAACTCTGTTTCTATGGAGGGCGACAAATGCGACGTCGTTCTTCCTGCTATCAAAGGCACAAACTGGGGCGTAGTTGCACTTCTCTGCGACAACAATGGTATTCCTGAGGATGCAGAGGGACGTCTAGAGGTATTTGGACAAATCATGGAGCGCATGGAGAAAGAAGAAATTGCTCCAGATCGCATCTACATCGATCCACTAGTAGAGACTCTAGGTGCTAATGAGGAATCACTAATTTGCTTTGCTGATGTATGCCGTGAGGTAAAGAAGCAATATCCTGACATTCACCTAACTTCTGGTCTATCGAACATTTCATTTGGTATGCCTTACCGCAAGATGATCAATATGGCATTCTTGGTTTTGGCTATGCAAGCTGGAATGGACAGCGCTATCGTTGATCCTCTAAACCGTGACTTTAGAGCAATCATGTATGCTGCTAATGCTCTTCTCGGCAACGACGAGATGGGTCTAGAGTACATCGGCGCATTCCGTGAGGGCATCATCGGACCAACTGAGTAGTTTCTATTACTACATAGTTTTTAGATTGTATGTTAAAAGCCTCAACTTTTTTGTTGAGGCTTTTTTATATTGCTTTAAGCCTTAAAAAGCTTACATTTTATTGAGTCTTTTTACATTACTCTAGGTTCTAAGACTTACGTTATTTAGGCTTGTGCTATTCAGACTTACATTGTTTAAGCTTGTATTATTCAGGCATAATTCCAATTTTCGCAGAGCCAATTTTTATGGTGGCGTTGCTGGATATTTCACGCGTGCCCATTACTGGAATTCCATCAAGTATTGTCATATTTTTAGATCCACAATCAACAATCCAGAGCTTATCTTGTGAAACAAACATTTCTGCATGTTTTCTTGATACCTTTAAATCAGGAACTATAATGTCGTTATTAGTTGCTCTTCCAATAGTTAAACGCTGACCATTGTTTGATAGTTTGCACTTATATTCAGGAAACCCTGCTAGCTCAATATCCAAATTCCAAGACATACTTTTATTAACCTTAGAGCTAGTCTTTGATTCAACAACAACATCTGCGCAAAGCGTATCTGTATAATTCCACGAGGTCTTGTTTATGTATTCTTCTGATTTGTTACAAGATACATCTGTATCTTCATTATTTTCGAGCAATAACTCGTCTGCAACTTTATCCATATATTGGCAAGATAAATCTTGTATATCTGGTTTCTCCCCTGACGAAACAAAACCTAAATCTTCTTCGTTTGATATATCTGTGCTGTCTATATTGCTTTTTTCTTTTGCATAAGTCAACGAACCTTCTGTATCTTTGCTATCAGTGTTTGACTTGGGTAATTCAACAAGCCTGTCAATTGTACCATCGACTATATCCCCTAAAGAAGATAGAGCAACCGCATTTGATAAGTCTTCATTTGCGCTTTTTGTTTCAGCTTCGCTCATTGCAAATTTATGCATACATACAAAGCAAGTATCCATATCATCAAATGTCAAACTATTGCAGCATGGACAAGCCTTCATAATCTATCATCTCCTTTGTTTGCAACCATTTCAATTCTGTCTCCAACACAAGGCCAAGTAGCATTTGGAGATGATGGTCTTTCAAATACGAACCTCGCATTCTTGCAACTACGAAAATGCCTTCGTCCTAAATTTCGCTCTGAGTGCAATACCTTACCTTTTGTATCTACAAACAACACATCAATATCAAATTTCATGCCAAATGTATGGATTGATCTGCATGGAATAAGACACAAAACACAATTTTGTCTGCGGTTATCTTTTGTATAAGCATCATCATGTTTAACTCCCAAAAATCCTTTGCATCTCTCAAAAAAACTTGTAGCAAATACAACCTTGTAAGACCCTAGAAATTTTTTATAATACAAATCTGACTCTAGGCAATTTTGTTCAAGTCTACTCTTCCCACATATATTTTGTCCGACTCTACTCGCCATACGCATATTTTGCTTGCAACAACTACTCCCGCGACAACTCTTCTCATACGCATTTTGTCCACACTTATTCCTGTCCAACTCATTCTTATCTAGCTCATTGCTTATCAACTCCATCACATCCATCCAGTTGGCTCATACGGATCAACAACAAAACTTTTTTCGTATTTGAGAGCAGGAAATAAAGTTCCAAACACACCTAGAGAAAAAAATGGCGGACTATACTCAAGACTACATGTATATTTTCTATACTTGGGTTCAAGAGAAAAAACCAAATTGTCAGAATCTCGTTTGTCTCCAGATATAAGTCCTATATCTGTTGAAGTAACTGAAGTGTTTGCATGATTTGTTTCTGCAAAAGCTTCTTCTATCGCATTTGCTATATTAGATTCAGTTGCACTTTGTCCATATTCTCCATATCCAGGAGATACACCATAAACTCTAACTGCCTCTGCACAAACCTTATCAAATCTAGCACACTGTCCAAAATATCCAATCAAATTTGCAAGCAACCCAGCAACTATCAAAATAACTGGAATTAAAACCACAAGTTCAACCGCCATTTGTCCCCTATTGTTTTTTATGTCAAACATACTCAAAAGCATAGACGCATCACCCGCCTCCCACATATTCAAGAATTTCGTCTAATGCTGGAAGTGGAATATCTTCACTTTGTGGAATATCGATCTCGATAACTTTTCCAAGCGTTTCAAAATCAAATGAGTCTTGCGACAGATTAATATTTGCTATGTCTCGTGCATTTTGCAAGGCTTGGGCTAAGTCTTGATTATCTTGCTCCAAAATATATTTTGTATTTATAGTCAAAGGCTTAGGACTAGACAGCTTAGGGGGTTCTAATCCAAGCGATGATATAACATCTGTGAATGCATTTTTTGCCCATGTCCCAACTCCAGTCTCCCCTATCACAGGAATTGAATTAAGTGTGCTTTCTACACCAGAAACCAAAGACTCAGAACCGTTAGTATAAGAAGATAAAGCCCACCCCCATAAGTCCATTAATTTGTCGGCTCCCTCTCCTAGCAAATTTTGCGAGCCACTATCTTTTGCATCCTGGCATAGCCCATCTAACATTGACGATATAAGATTTTGTCCATCTTGCGGAATATCCTCGCCTAGCGCTGCTCCAGATATTGCAACTCTTGTTCCAATAGAGGCAGAAGTCCCCATCAGTGAACTAGTAAGTGTGCTGGGTGCATCATAACTAGATGTATCTGTTACAACCGCAATGCAGCCATATCTTCCAGGAGGTTTTGGATCATATCTCTTACTTGATGCTTTTTTCATAGCATCGGCATATGTTTCAAACGACTCCTCAGCGAGTTCCTTGGCCTTTCTCTCGGCTTCAGCAGCTTTTTTGCAATTATCTTCATAAATTTCAGCTTGTTCTGTCACAATCTTATAGTGATATTCGAATCCGTTGTTTATAGATGTAGATGGCAGAGCAATCTTGCCTAAGGTCGAAGACAATAAACCACATTCATCACAACTAGAAAATTGCCCAGAGTCTAATTGTTTTAAAGAACCGCGACCTGCACCACCTGCAGAACAATACTTTGTGCACGAACTTGTGCCGTGAAGTTTTCCATCAGACGATGCCCACCAATGAGCATCACTATACATAGAAGTTTGCTTCATTTGATCTGTATTTTTTGGCAGAGTAGGAAAGTAGGCTTCGTATGTTTCGCCCTCGCCTCTAACATATCCCTCTTCTAGAGTCTTTGAAGCGTATTGGTAAAACAACTTTCTACATTCGAGTCTGGTTTTAGCTTCCGAATCTGAACCGTCTAAGCTATCAAATGTTTGTCTTGCAGCATAATAAGCACGAGCACGCTTTAGCGCAACTTCAAATGACCAGCTATCTACAGAGGCATAATAAGGATTTGAAACTCCATTCATGTTGGCTAGAGTAGATGCTCTTTGATACATGCAATAATTCGGATTGGCTCCACAATCTGACTCGTAAGCTTTATTTTTAGCGTCCTTCATAGCTTGAAGATACTCTTCAGCTTCTTCAACACTCTCAGAAATCTCTTTTCCGTTTTCTTCAAACTCTTTTGCTTCGTCTGTTATATCTTCGGGATCTGGAAAAATACTATCTCCCTGCATGGGAAAAGGAATTGCAGTTCCCACATAATTTGCATGCGACTCTTCTGCGTTTTTTGATATTGTTGTTGTTGCATTAACCATGCATATATATGGAAGTGCTTTTTGAAGACTATTAAGTGCTTGTTTTGCTGAATCAGAAATTCTGTCTCTTATAGATGTTACTCTTGCAGCAAGCGACATAATCTCCGCACCAGCACCCGCTCCACCTGGTATGCAGCACAACACAATGCCTGTTCCATACATAGTTAGAGCCACTAATGAGACGGATAAGATTATTGCATCGGCAACTCTTGAGATTGTATAAAAATCTGCAACTGCATTTTCTGCTGAGAGAGCAGCTGAATCTGCAACAAACTGAATACTAGGTGCTTCACCTTGCACCCACTTAACCTGAGCAGCACTTACAAGCAATACAACCGACAAAAGCAAAGACATAGCTACTGTTATAGTTGTATATCCGCCCTCATCATCTACAAATAAATCTCTTCTTGTTGATTTATTAAGATTGCTAGGTGCAATATGGGCAGCATGAATATTATCTGTGATATAACCGAAGAATTGCAGTCCATCGCATTTTTTTTCTTCTTTTTTCAAATCTATACACCTCCTTTATTTATATTTATATGCTTGAATTTTTTTTATAAGTTGCACTCTCGATCTTTTTATGAGTTGCTCGACGAGTCTTTTTAGTCCCACTGCTTTGGACAGCTTGGAGGATCTAAGCCTTGCGAGGTTGCCCACTCAGGTTGAGTAGACTGACTAACCTCTACATTTATCTCTATGCAGCCCTTGCTGTTTAGCGTGTTTGCCAAGGTCAACGGAGCTCTCATTAAAGGCAAGGGTTCAATCTCTATCGAAACATAGATTTTGGCATTTCCAGTTGTTTCATTCCCTTCAATTTCAATATCCCAATCTCCCTTTCGAAATATTGGAACTTTAGGAACAGCTTCTAGCTGAGACAAAACCATATTTTCACAAGACTTAGCTGAATCTTCATCAAGCACTGCCAGCATTCTTATACCTTGACCTGCCGCAGCCTGCATAACCATTTTGTCGTACAAAATAATTCCAGGCTGCAATAACACAAGTAGCAAAATCAAAATAACAGGTATCAAAAAAGCAGCTTCTACACACATCTGCCCTGCATCAGAAAAGCTAGTACATGATGACGTATTTAAATGCTTTAGAATCAACCGTATTTGGCGCATTTTGCATTGCACTATCAACAATGAGTCCCTCAGAAATTTTTGTAGCGATTGCCCCAATTCCAATAACAATTGCGATAAATACAATTGCAACCACAACAAATTCCACAGTTGCTTGACCCAAATCATCATTGCAAAAACATGTCTTGAGAAATTTTGCTAGCATTTAAAACCACCACCTTGACCAAAAGCACCGAATTTTCGTCGCTTTTGTCTTTAGGAATTATTGTTATCATCATTGCTGTTGAGCCATCATTCATATCTGCTGCACAACCCCACGATTGATTTGTAATATCAAGGTAACCTGACTCCATCAATACCGCACATGTAGACTCCAAAGATTGCAAAACTGTCTCAGCGCACTTTGATACCTCCTCATTAGTTTCATAAGACCATGTTGTGCCATTGTTTGTGCTAGCACACCCCAAAAACGTCCATTCAATTGGAATTGATATAGGTTCGCCGTCAAAATCATCTTCATAATCCATCGAAGAAGCAACATCGAAGTCAATATTTCCGCTACCCCCATAACCGCCTGCACTATCTGCTACATCACTTTTGTCAACAAGCTCATCTACAAGCATAGACTGCATGTTATCAATCCTTTCGTTAATGTTTGTATTGTTTGTTTGTTTTGCAAACCACATAACTAGCAAAAATACTGTTATCAATATGGCTATTGCAAAAGCTACGATATTAAATATCTTGGGTTTTTCTTTGCAAATTTTGATCATAGTGAGTTAATTCCATCAGCAATTGCTGTCCAAAGCTCTTGCAGCTTGTCTTTGAATAAAGTCACTGCAACAATTGCTATAACTACCAAAACTCCAACCAAAATTGCGTACTCCGTTGTGCCTTGTCCACTCTCGCTATTGCGAAGTTCGCGCAAACGTTTTGCCATAAGATAAAGTCTAATTCTCAATGCGATTTGTGTTTTTGCTGCTAGTTCTCCCATAATTTTTCTCCTTCATTTTTTAAAACTTACAAAAAACCAAACTTACAAAACCCATAAAACTAGAATTGCTGCAATAATTCCAACAAAAATGGACCACACACAATAAGCAACATTGCGGGCAATATCAGCACTCCTGTAGGAACAAGCATTTTAGTAGGCGCCTTTGATGCCTGTTCTTCTATCGAACTGCGGTATTGCTTTCTTGCTTCGTCTGACAGTCCTTCTAAAGTTGGCAAAAGTCTGCTTCCAAATTTCACAGATCTTAAAGTTATTCGCACAAATCTCCAAAACATATTGCTGTCTAGCCTTGATGCAAGATCTTGCATAGCATCATCTCTAGACATAATGCCCGAAGTCATTAAGGCGGAAGTAGGTCTGCACTCACAAGCAAGTGCGGTATCAAATCTATTAGCATAAATTGCAAATGCGCTTTCAAAAGAAAGACCCGCCTCCATACCTAGAGCCAAAACATCTATAAGCTCAGGCAAATCTCTATCTATACAGCGTGGAGTTTTGCGCTTTGGTAAATGCTTTGCAATCTCGAATACAAGAGTCTCTAATAATCCTTTTTCATCAGATATGCTTGCTGAGCCTGATGCATCAACTGTCATAAATGAACCCACAGAGCGCACTTCGCCAATTGTTCCATCTGGCTTACACGACTCTACGCCTATACGTCTTCCAATTTCTTGCTGAGTTTTTTTAGCTGTTTGTTTTTCAATAAAATGCATCGAAACAACAAATGCACATAACGCAAAAAGTAAAATAGAAACGAGTGCTAACACATCTACACCTCCCCAGTATTTAGACCTAATATTCTTCTAATTACCAAAATACCTATAACTTCTAGAACAACTGCAAAACAAAATATAGTTACTCCTGCCCCTGTTCCAAGAAAATTATTTATATATCCAGGCTCTATAATTCCCATTAGTAAAAATAAAATTACAGGCATAATAGAAACAATCTTTGCCGAAAATCTAGATTGTGATGTCTTAACTTCTAAAAATCTCTTCATTTCAAAAGAATCCGATACATTTTTTGCCGCATGTTGCAATAAGGGTTTTAGCGCACCGCCTGTGCGCTGTTGAACCTCTAGAGCAACCGTAACAAAGGCCAGAGCCCTTGTATCAGACGACTTTCGCAGATTCTCTAAAGCCTCTTCTGCGCTAACTCCCGCCCTCATATCAGAAGATACTTTTCCAAGTTTTTTCCCAAACGAACCTGGAGTTTCAAGAGCTGCCTGCTCAAATGCTTGCATCAACGAAAGTCCCGACTCATAATAAACACCTATTGCATTTAGGGTGTCTGGCAAAGTTTGTGCAATAGATTCTTTCATCGTATCTTGCTTGCCGTGTGCATAGGAATATCCAACACCTAGTATTGCACCTGCAAAAATCAGGGAAAATAACAAGGAGCCAGTCATTAGCCAAATTAACAAAACAAATATTACTGTCCCTCCAATAACACATTCGCAAATCGAACTAGTTGTTGCAGACAAACCTTTAGATGCTAATACAAATTCATAAGAATCAATCAATTTTGAGACAAGAGATGACCTAAGCAAAATTGTGCGAGGTTTAGAAAATATTGAAATACCTTCTTCTATAGCCATGGTTAGCATGTCTTCTATTTGTCTTGCCAAACATGATAGAGGGCTTGCCTTAGATGAAGAGCAATCTTTAGTATCTCTTTTCTTGCCGCGAACTCGTGAGCGCACCTCTACTGCAGTTTGCATTTTGTTCCACCAGCTAATCACAGCAGGCGTTAAAACAAAAGCACTAACCCCAGTCATTACTATGCTTGCTGTTCCAACAACAGATTGGACTTCCATACTTCCACCTCCTTATCGTTTAGATAACCTACCGATACTGCACGATCTAACCAACTAGGCATATTCCACACATACCTACATATCGAACTATCCCATTTGGCGCATGGAGCAAAAAGGACTCCTCCACCCTCTTTTTTTCTACACTCACTAACTTCAACAACCTTGCGACTGCCATCTGAGCATCTCTGCAAGTGAACAACAATATCTAGAGCAGAGGCAATTTGATCTTCTACAACTTCTTTTGAAATATTCATTCCAAATCGCACCATAGTAATTAGTCTGTTTGCCACTTCTTGTGTGGAATTTGCATGCAGAGTTGTTAGGGAACCGTCGTGTCCTGTATTCATTGCCTGAAGCATATCTAGTGCCTCTGCGCCTCTACATTCCCCAACTACAATTCTGTCCGGACGCATGCGCAGCGCATTAGTTACTAAATCTCTAATAGTTATCTCGCCTTTTCCCTCTGTGTTTCTAGCTCTAGATTCCATTCGCACAACATGCGGGTGAAAATCAAAACGCAGCTCTGCCGAGTCTTCAATAGTAATAATTCTTTCGTTTTTTGGAATTTCACAAGATAGAGCGTTTAAAAACGTTGTCTTTCCGCTACCTGTTCCACCAGAAACAGCTATATTTTTCTTTAACAAAACTGCCCATTTCAAAAGAGTGGCAAGAGAAGCATCTATTGTTTTTCGCTCAACCATCTCGCTTAAGGTAAACATCTTTCGTCCAAATTTTCTAATCGTTATATATGGTCCATCAAGCGCGATTGGATGCACAACAATATTTGCGCGATGTCCTCCTGGCAATCTTGCACTCACCATAGGACTTAGCTCATCTACCCTGCGCCCCACAGGTCCTAAAATTCTATCTATCACTACACGCATTTGAGAAACATCGTCAAAATTTATTTCGCTTCTATAAATCTTGCCCTCTTTCTCATAAAAAACATCTTCAAGACCATTTACCATAATCTCGGTTATAGCCAAATCATTTAATAGAGGCTGCAGAGGACCTAGACCCAAAACTAAATCAAACACCTCGCCCGAAACCTTAATTTTAGAATCGTTATCCAAAACCTTAAACTCGTCAGACTTTAGTGCTATATCTAGCGCTCCCTTAACTTCTTTAGAAGCAACTTCCAAATCTCCAACAGCTAAAGACGCAATTTTCTCACTCGACATCTCCTCAAAAAGTGCCTCTTTTAAATTCTTACGAACTTCTCTATTACGCTCATTACTCTTTAGGACTACATTGTCAGCACCCTCAACTCTATCCAGCAAAGACATGTGCTCCCGCCTTTCTGCCAAATAACCATCGCTTACCTTGCTGAGTTGTACAAGACGCATCTTTGCCAATCTCTATACCCAACCTCGAAGATAGTTTTTCAAATGCTTTGTTTGACGACTCAACCAATGGATTACCAGAACCTATTAGAGAAGATGGAATCCCCAAAGACATTGCTTCTTCTATTTGCTCCCCGCCATCTAAAAGCTCTAAAATTGTGTCAGGTTCTACACAAAGCAATGCAGCACAGTCATTTATGCTTATTTTGTTTGCGCGAGAATATCCGTTGATAACATAGAACATCTTTGAAGTGGGTGCGCCTAGTCTCATACATAAGTCTTTAGCTGATCTTCCACCTCTAACTGATGTGCTTTTTTGGTCCATAACTAATAAAATTCCATCGCACCAAGTTATAAAATCTGCATGCATATCAGACCAAGTTGTTGATGTATTAATTACTACTAAGTCATAGTTTTTGCGACATTCAAATAAAAGTTGTTTCATTCCATAGGAAAGTTCTTCGCAATATTCAGGCTTTTCTATCGAATACATAACTGGAACTACATCGGAGCCTAAAGCCGATAAATCTAGATTGTGTTGCCCTACCCCAAAACCCATTGTTTGAAACAATTTGTCTCGTTCACATAAAAACCCTAGGTCGCCAAATTGCAAATCTGCGTCGATAATAGCGCAGCTAACATCGTGTGTTATTGCACTTAATGCTAGCAAAATACACACTGTTGACTTACCTACTCCTCCCCTCCCCGAAACAACACATACACATGCCCCAAGATGCTCACTTGTAGATAAGAAATTTGAAGAATATAAACCGTTTTGCGCGTTAGGTTGTATGGTTAGTTTAGACTCGCAAACATCTTCCCCTGGCAACACAATTCCAAATGTATGTGCTAAATATGAACTATCAACTGATTTATCTATACCCGCTTTAGCCGCATTATCCGAAAAGCTTAATCCCCAATCACTATTGAGTGCCAATACCTTTCGAGATGAGCAATCCTTTTTTATGGCGGCAATTAAATTTAGCGGATCAACATCTACAATATTTGCTCCTATAATTGCACTGCGATCATAAGGTTCTTTTGAAAGCAAATTTCTAAAAGCTTC
Organism: Senegalimassilia sp.; assembly: GCA_963661535.1. Taxonomy (GTDB): domain Bacteria; phylum Actinomycetota; class Coriobacteriia; order Coriobacteriales; family CADBOM01; genus CAVLCC01. The sequence goes on along the minus strand of CAVLCC010000038.1, from coordinate 1,096 downwards.
TCCAGAGCTGCATTTAATTACGTCCCCTTTTGCTTCGGCTATTTCTATTCCGCAAATTCCAGCTTTTTGAAATTCTTGAGTAGGGATTGTGCTCATCTCTTATCTCCTTTCTAGTGGTAGTCTGATTAATTTTGTTGTACAGATGCGTCAATGTTATTAGCAGAGTTATTTGTGTTATTTGCATTATTATTTGCATCTATATCTTTGGACTCTGATGGCAAGGCAAAATATAAATTTCCTGATTTTGACGCAGCAATTAACTGCTCTACCGAGTCGGGTGTAACGGCGAGGGTTACCCAAGTCACCGATGAACGAGAACTTGCACTTCCAAAAGTGCTACTATTTTTTTCAGACTCAGTCCCCGAACTTGAAGTTTCTAGAACCAAAATGTTTTGACCTATAAGAGATACATTGCCACCAACCGCATAAACATTTACTGTATCCCCAGGTTTTAGCGTTCCTCCAACCGACTGCACATCTTGAGAAGGAACGCTCACTGCACATAGTCCATCTGGAACAGAAATCTCAAGATGTTGAGCTCCAACTTTTGACTTTGAAATTGGCTCATTAGACATAATTGTTTGCTGAGCTGTTTGTCCTACAATTTCTTCTACTTTTGTTGCAGCATTTTCTGGCAAAAGATCAGCTATCCATGTTTTTAGCTCTACATCTTGCTGAGAAATTGTTTTGCCAGATGAGATATCGCGTTTAGCTACGCATACCTGAACAGTTTCTCCGCCATATTGCCGTATTGCGTCTTCGCGATATGAAAGTGCCTCAGCACGAGCATCTGACAAATATATAGACATCATAATTGCAGCAATAACACCACATACAATCCCTGCTGCAAGTTTTTTGTCAACATTAAATTTAGACTTCATTTTTTGCTCCCAATAGCTTGCTTGTTTTACCAACAAAGCCATTGTGGAGCATCGATGTTACCAAAATGTATAACGAACTCTAAACCAAATCTAAACCAAATCTTAACCAGTTCCAACCGCACGAAAAGTTTGCAGGAACTCTTTCAGTTTCATGGAGAGAATGGGGGGGCACCGCGGTGCGTGCGGTGCGTGCGGTGCGTGCGGTGCGTGCGGTG
>CAVLCC010000037.1:0-19381 GCA_963661535.1 Senegalimassilia sp. | reverse complement strand
TATGAAGAATATCTTTGATGTGTCTTTAGCTGCCTACCTTTTGGATTCTTCTAAATCAGACTATAAAATAGAAAACATTGCAAAAAAATATGGAAGAAGAACGCTCAAAGTTTATCAAAAGCCAAAACGAGGTCAACCAGAAACACCCCTAGACGATGAAGATTTAGTAGCTAGAGCTGAGGTTATCTTTGAGTTAAAAGAACAGTTGGGCAGATATCTGATAGATGCACAGCTGCATGAGTGTTATTGCGATATTGAGCTTCCTCTAGTTCCTGTGTTGGTTAGCCTAGAGCGAGCAGGACTAGAAATCAATACAGCTAAGATGAAAGAACTTTCTGCCCAAATTGGCGCAAAGATGCAGGATTTGTCGCAGCACGTTTTTGATATAGTGGGTGAGGAATTTAATATTGCTTCCCCAAAACAACTCTCGCATATTTTATTTGAGGTCCTAGAGTTGCCTCCAAAAAAGAAAACCAGATCAGGATACTCAACGGATGCAACTGTATTATCAGAACTATCCAAAATGCATCCTGTTCCAAAGCTGGTTATAGAATACAGGGAGCTTTCTAAGATAAAAAGCACCTATCTTGATACGCTTCCGCGTGATTTGTTGGGCGACAATCGTGTTCATACAACTTTTAATCAGACTATTGCAGCTACTGGAAGGCTTTCTTCGTCAGATCCAAATTTGCAAAATATCCCTGTTAGAACAGAATTAGGCAAGCAAATACGCGGTGCATTTGTGCCTTATGAGTCGATGAATAAGACAGATGGAGACGCTGTATTTTTATCTGCTGACTACTCGCAAATTGAGCTAAGAATTTTGGCCCACCTCTCAGGAGACGTAGATTTAATAGATGCGTTTAATCAGGGGAATGATTTTCATAGACAAACTGCTGCTAATATTTTTGACCTAGATGTTGATGAGGTTACTCCTGAGCTTAGGTCTAGGGCAAAAGCTGTAAATTTTGGAATTATCTATGGACAGCAAGCATTTGGTTTATCGCAGTCTCTACAAATTTCTGTAGGCGAAGCTCAAGAGATGATTGATAGATATTTTGATGCTTTTCCTGCAGTCCAAGCTTATATTGATGAGCTAAAAAATTTTGCTTATATAAATGGTTATGTTCAAACGATGTTTGGCCGCTTGAGATTTGTCCCAGATGTGCATGCTACTAACAAAAATATCAGACAGGCAGCTGAGCGTGTTGCTATTAACCACCCAATGCAAGGCAGTGCTGCAGACATTATTAAGATGGCTATGGTTGCAGTTGATAAAAGACTAAAGAAAGAAAACCTAGAGTCTAAAATGTTGTTGCAAGTCCATGACGAACTTGATTTTAGTTGTCCTGCAAATGAGATAGAAAAGCTATCTGAAATTGTTAAAGAAGAAATGGAAAATATTGTTAGTTTAATGGTTCCTATGAGCGTATCTGTGTCTTATGGACCTACTTGGGCGGATGCTAAATAAGGTTGGAAGATAGGCTAGTGGTGTTGCGCTAAAGATGCGGCTCAAAGTTTGTGCGCTTGCACATAAATGCTAGGTTTAAAATTTGCGTGATAATTTAGGGGGTCTCAGATTTATTGAGACCTCCTTTGTTTATTTTTAGACGCACAACTGCTGTCGTATCTAGCAGCTTAAATCACAATCTGTTAGATATTCAATAATGGCAAGTGCTGTTCGTATTCCATCAACAGCTGATGATGTAATTCCTCCAGCATATCCAGAACCCTCTCCACACGGAAAAATACCCTCAATATTAGCTTGCCTCGTCTCCTTGTTGCGCAATATCCTTACCGGTGCAGAAGATGTGGTTTCAATTCCTGTTAAAACTGCGTGTGGGTCGTCAAAGCCACGGATTTTCTTGCCAAACAAAGTCAACGCTTCTCTTAGAGCTTGCACAGCAAATGCTGGCAAACAACCATCAATTTCTCCAAGCTCAACACCTAGTGGATAAGTTGGCTTAACCTTGCCTAGCTTATTGGAAAATCTGCAAGATAAAAAGTCACCAACCAATTGTGCAGGTGCCTTATATGTTGATCCCCCAAGCTCAAACGCACGTTTTTCCCAAATACGTTGAAATTCAATTCCAGCCAAAGGGGAGGAGGAGCCAAAATCACTTGGTTCAACATTAACCAAAAGTGCGGAGTTGGCATTTATTCCATCTCTTGCAAAGCGGCTCATCCCATTAACAACAACGCTATCTTTTTCGCTAGCTGCTGCAACAACTTCTCCACCAGGACACATGCAAAATGTATAAACCGAACGACCTGATTTTAAGTGACAAGACAGCTTGTAATCTGCAGCTGCCAATGCTTGGTGATTAGCAAATTTTCCATACTGTGCCTTGTTGATATTTGCTTGGAGATGCTCAATTCTAACTCCGATAGAAAATGGCTTAGGCACAATTGCAACCTTGCTTTTTGCCAACATCTCATAAGTATCTCTAGCACTGTGACCTGTTGCCAAAACAATTGCAGAGGTATCAAATTTTAGCTTTCTACTGTTAGGCGCAGACGCATGTGCACATTTAATCTTGCCATTTTCCTCATCAAACGAGCTAAACTTGGTAAAAAACTCAAACGTGCCACCATGGTCGATAATATCTTGCCTAATAGACTTAACAACTTGTGGAAGTTTGTCGGTTCCAATGTGAGGTTTTGCTTGCCACAAAATTTCTGAGGGAGCTCCATGCTGAGCAAAAATTTCTAAAACATACCTAACATACTTGCCAGAAATCCCAGTTGCAAGCTTGCCGTCAGAAAAAGTGCCAGCTCCGCCCTCTCCAAATTCAATGTTGCACTCCGGATCCAAAACCCTAGAAGCAATAAACTTATTGATTGATTTTGTTCTGCTATCTATGTCTCCGCCACGCTCTAGAATAATTGGAGCAAGTCCTGCTCTTGCCAATACATATGCGCAAAAAAGACCTGCAGGACCGCTTCCAACAACTACAGGTCTACAAATTTCGCCAAGAGACTTTTGCCTTGCAACTGCTAAAAATATGTCTTTTTGATAAGCCTCGTTATGGGCAATTTCGTAGGATTTAACATTTTTATTTGCTGCGCATATTCTTTGCTCTGCCTCTTGGCTCAAACTTGCAAGCACGCTAACAACGAAGTGAACATTAGACTTATGCCTCGCATCTACACCACGTCTATAAATCTCAAACGTCTTAAAATCTTCAACTTGCACATTTAGCATTTTTGACGCCTTTATCTTTAAAGAAGACATCTTCATGTCTAATCCCCAGTCTAGTGGCATCTCTATGTTGGATATCTGAATCATTTTTTAAGTCTCTTCTTCTTCATCAAAATTTTGAGCAGCTATAGCGGCAGATTTTCCCGCTAAATAACCTGATGACCAAGCCCATTGCAAATTAAATCCACCGCACGTTCCATCAACATTAATAATCTCGCCACATGCAAAAAGGTTAGGATATTTTGAGCTTGCCATAGACATTGTTTGCGGATCAATCTCAGATACTGCAATTCCTCCGCGCATACATTGTGCCCCCTCGTGGTTTACCCCCTTGGTGACCTCAAACTCAAGATTTTTAAGAAGATCTACCATTTTTTCGCTATTAAACTTAAGCACAAAATCGTATGGATCTGCACCTATCTCTTCAAGCAAAGCATCGCTAACTTCTGTTTGCAACAAGCCTTCAAGCGTATCTTCGCAAGAAACTGCTAAGTCTGGATCGCATAGAGCTCCCGTTATTCTCTCGTTAATATTATCTGCAAGCTCTTCGTGCGTAAACCAAGGCATAATATCTAGAGAAATTACATCTCCACATTCTACAAATCGAGAGAGTTCAAATATAACTATACCGCTAAGACCATATTTTCTAAAAAGAACCTCACCTGGCAAACTAAGTATTTTCTTGCCTTTTCTTTTTAGTGTTGCCACACACCTTGTTCTTATTCCATTTAGTTTTTTTGAAAGCGAATTATTCGTAAACACAGGACCTAAAACAGGTTTGGCCTCTAACACATTAAGTCCTAGATTCTTCGCAAGCCCAAATGCTCCTCCAGTGGCTAATATCACACTTTTAGAGTGAAATAATTTTCCATCACTCGATCGACATGTCCAAATTTTATTATGACTACTTATTTCTATAATCTCCGTGTATTTTTCAAGATGAATCATATTTCCACAATACTTATAAAAAAATCTTGAGCTCAAAATATTAGAAACAGTTCTTGCTTTATTTGTAATGGGATAAATTCTGCCCTCATTATCTTCAAAAGTTTCTAAACCAAGTATCTTAAAATATTTGCGTGTATCATTGCACCCCATTTTTAGTAGAGCATGTTTGGCAAAGTCAAAATTGCGATATGCCAAACTAGCACAGAGGCGTGAATCACCTAAATCAGGTTTTTTATTCTCAAGCCAGTCTTTTTCGATAATTGAGTTAGAGAGATTGCATCTACCATTTCCAGTAGCAAGTAGTTTTCTGTGCAACTTTTCGTCAGCCTCGCACAAAAGCACGCTTGAACCCTTATAAAGTGCAGAAATTGCAGCCATAGAGCCCGAAGCACCCGCTCCTATTACAATCACGTCATACATATCCAAAAACATGTGCAAAATCTCCTCTAAGATTTGTTAGTTAAAAGCTGCATTATCGGTATCCTTTTTACTTTATCAAAAACTTTTTAGATATTTTTATAAGTTTATGAGAGTATTAAAATTAAATTACATACACAATAAAGATATACAATGCACTCAAGTTGCACAAATGTCTTTTACGGAGATGGTATATTTGGAAAATCAAGATTATGACAAAGCTGCCAATATGGCTGCAAGCCTGTGGTTTGACAATGCGTATATTAAGTTAATTCATTACTCAGAAAACCATACATATAAGGTAACTTCAAATAACACAACTTCAATTTTGAGAATTAGCCGAGTTAAGTACCACACTCTAAACCAAATTAAATCTGAGCTCAAGTGGATAGATGCACTATCTTGCAAAACAAATCTCTTAGTTGCAAAGCCTATTGGTTCACGGTCGGGCAATATGGCAGAGACGGTTGAGCTCGATAGCGGACAAAAATTTATATGTTGTATGTTTGAATATATTGCAGGCATAACTCCTGAATTTAGTGACCTAAAAGACTCAATCCCTCTATTTAATGAGCTCGGATATAAAACCGCAATTTTACATAATTTTTGCAAGAGTTGGGGCGAGGCTGCAACCTTAGACAGACCCAAATGGAATTGTGAGTCTACTATTGGAGACAAGGCAAAGTGGGGCTCTTGGAAATATTTTGAGGGTTTTATCAAACCAGAAATTGAACTTTTAGATGAGGCAAAAAACACTATAGACCAACATATCTCAGACTATGGTTGTAGCAAAGATAATTTTGGACTAATACATTCAGATATAAGATTTGCAAATCTAATTCAAACTGATACAGATGTTTTCATTATTGATTTTGATGACAGCGCATTTAGCTGGTATATGTATGACATCGCATGTTCTCTAAGCTTTATAGAAGATGACGCAAATATCTACGAACTTGCTTGTGCATGGCTAGAGGGATATACAAAACAATCATCTCTAGATTGCAAAGATATAAAAATGATTGCAACATTTATTATGATGAGGCGGTTGCAGCTTACGGGTTGGCTTGCGAGTCATTCTGATTCAGACCCAGTTCCTGGATTTAAAGAAGGTTGGATAGAAGGAACGCTAAAAGTTGCAAAACTTTATCTAGAAGATAAGTTGCTATATTTGCATTAATCTACGTTTGAGATTTATCCTAAGATTTATAGCCAAACAGTTTTCGTCTGTATGTTTGCACCACAAAGTAGTTTTAAAAAATGCTATCCTTGTATGAGTTTAACAATTAAAACGGGAGTTTGGATATACAAAATGAAATCTCATAAAATACTTAACATGATAATTGCCACAACTATGATTATGGGTTGTATCCCATATGGTGCATATGCAAATAACATAAATGATAACAGTAGTTATTATGCCGATGATACACTTTCAACAAACCAATTTAGCGAAGCTGAACTTCAAGAACAACACGACCAACTAGAATCTCAAGCTGAGCAAGGTGCATATACGCAAGGAGAGGTTTTGGTTGTTTATGAAAAAGACATTTCGCAAAAAGCACAAGATCAATCAATTGATAATTTAGATGTAGCCAATACTCAAACTATTTCTGAAGACATGCCACAAGACATGGGCAAAGCTGTCTTAGTAGAGCTCGAAGATAATCAAACAGTTGCAGATGCAGTAATTGAAATTGAGCAAAAACCGGGCGTTGTATACGCACAGCCCAACTACACATATTCTCTTCCAGAAACTCAAAGCGAAGACATTTGTGTTGTAGATAGCATAGACGAAATTACAAATTCAAGTGATGAAACTGCTGAAGATGAACTTCAATTGCAGTCGACCAAAGTAGACGACCCAATAGCAAATATCACAGAAGATACATATCAAACTCAAGGGAGAGATGGCGGATGGAATCAGTGGTGGCTAGAATCTGTTGGAGCATTTGAATCGTGGGATTATTCTAGATGCAACAATTCTGTTACTGTGGCTGTTTTGGATACGGGCATAAACTTCGATCATAAAGATCTAAAAGATCAAATTGATACTGAACATGCTTATGATGCAGTCGCAAAAGAAAAGTTAACTCAAAATCCTGGAGAAGACTTTTATCATGGCTCGCATGTTGCAGGAATTGTTGCAGGTACTGCAAATAACGGCACTGGAATTGCTGGCATTTCTTATAATGCAAAAATCTTGCCTATACAAGTTTTTTATTTAACCGAGACTGCTACTGGTCTAGCTCCAAGAACCAATGACGTTACTTTAATTGAAGCTTATAACTATTTATTAGGCCTAGATCTTGACGATTTGCATGTGATAAACATGAGTCTTGGCGGATACGAAATGGATGATTCAATTTTGTATAACTTAATTCAAGAGGCACAAGATAAAAATATCATTACTGTATGTGCAGGTGGAAATGGAGACGATGAAGGAAATCCCTATACAATCCCTAGCTATCCAGCAGATTATGAAGCATGTGTTTCGGTTGTAGCAATTGACAGCAATGATGAGCGTGCAACTTGGAGTGATTACAATGAGTATAAAGATATAGCCGCACCTGGTTGTTATATATGGTCAACATGGTATAAAGATAACAAATATGCAAGGCTATCTGGCACTTCTATGGCTTGTCCTATTGTTTCAGGTGTATGCGCACTTCTGTATTCACTAAATCCAAATCTGACTGTTGATGAAGTTAAAGAAGCTCTTTATAACACTGCAACAGACCTAGGAGAAGAGGGTAGGGACGACTATTATGGGTATGGTAAAGTTAATGCACCTGCTGCCTTGCAATATGTATCTAAGGCGCATTTAACGTCTGATAAATCTCAAATTTCAATATCCGAAACAATCCAAATAAATGCAGAGCCAGTTGATGAGACGCAAGAAGTTAGTTCTTGGAACTGGGCTGTAGATAATCCAGAAATTGCAAGAATTGATGAAAACGGACTTTTAACAGCTCTTGGAACTGGAACAGTTAAGGTTAGTGCAACTGCTTCAGACAATCCTTTAATCTATGGTCGAATTTTGATAGATATAACTGAACTCCAGATATCTAGTATCATTAAATCAACGGCCAGAAATACAAGTGGAACTCAGTTTTTTTGGGAACCAGTTTCTGCTGCTACAGGATATGAAATTAATAGATCAGATAGCGAAGATGGAACATACGAAATAATCGACACACTTATCTCAGATCAAATTGAACTAGATTCGGACAATCAAATAACCTATGTGGACACAACCGCAACTCCAAATACTGTTTATTATTACAAAATACATCCGTATGGCACTTTAGATAATGTTCGCGTTGAGGGTGTTGATTCATCTGTATTTAGAGGACTCTACCACGAAGCCATAACAAAAATAGAAGGTAAAACTAGATATGATACAAATACAAAAGCCGTAGATTTGTACGAAATAAATGCCAAATTTTTGCGAGAAAGCAGCGACACCATAATTGTTGCAAGTGGAGAAAATTATCCAGATGCTTTGTCGGCATCTTCTCTAGCAGGTGCTCTAAATGTTCCAATTGTGCTTACAAATTCAAAGAGTTTGCCTTCTTCTACTGCCCAACAGATAAGCAAAGTTAACCCTCAAAAAATTATCATTGTTGGTGGAACCAGTGCAATTTCACAAGATGTCGAAGATGAAATCCAAGGCTTAAATACAGAAACTGAGATAGTTAGAATTTATGGTTCTACGAGAATAAAAACTGCAGAGGCAATATATGACTATGCAAAAGACAGCTGGTCTAATACCGCGATTATTGCCTCAAGCACAGGGTATGCAGATGCACTTTCAGTTTCTCCTTATGCATATAAAACAACTTCGCCTGTTTTTTTGGCCGAGGGCGATGGATCACTTAGCGCAACAACAAGACAACGTCTAAAAGATGGACAATTTGAAAAAGTGATAATCGTTGGAGGCGAGGGCATAATACCCCAAAAGGCGGAAAAAGTAATTAGCGCCTTAGGAATTGAATGCACAAGATTAGGCGGAGCAAATAGACAAGAAACAAGTTCGCTTATTGCACAGTATGCTGTTGATGAAGGAGTGCTGACTTGGAAGCGCGTTGGATTTGCATACGCTTGGAATTTCCCCGATGCTCTATCTGCGGGATTTTTACAAGGTCAACTAGGCTCCCCATTGCTGATTGTTGATGATTCAGATGCGAGCTCATCTATTTTGCAAAGCGTTACGCAAAATAAAGACAATATAGATCATTTTGCATTCTATGGAGGAAATACTTGCTTGTCTCACAAGCTAAGGCAAGAACTTATTGATTTAGTGGGAATTGAGTAAAAAATTAATCGCAAGCGTTTAGATATGCAACTGTAATTTAAGATAATAGGTAAGCAAAATTCAAAATCGTTTTTTCTTACCTATTGTTATTTGATATCGTCTAGGTAGTCAGAATTTTCAATTTTATGCTGAATACGCTTTGAAATTTTTTGCTGCTTATTGGGCTTAAAGAAAAGGTATGCAAGCAAAATAACAATTCCAAAAATTATAATTTGCACTATCAATGGTGTTCCAAATAAGCTAGCAACTAATGCAGCACCTGCGGCAATTGCAAAGGGCAAAATATATGCATTGGCAATGAGCTCTATGGCCACAAAAATTATAGATAAAACAAGCCAAACAATTGCTTCAACAGAAAACATTCTTACCGCCTTATAAACCATTTTGTTAAAACTTAATTAAAAACCTAAAAGCCAATTTGCCTTAATTTTTTAAAGCACTTTGCTTCCAACTGCATTACGCAACATTTATTTGTGAATTTATGACATTATACTTAATGAACATATGTGCCATACGCTAGGTACGCTATGAACGGAAAAATCTAAATTTGATACACATGTATTCAAACAAACATTGGGGGATATGAGATGCTTCATAAGATTGAGTCTCTAGTAAAAAATGCAATCTTGGAATCAATTTCGAACGGAGAGCTTGCAATTGAAAGTGAGCCGGATCCAAGCGTTGAGCGTCCCCGCGATAAGGAGCATGGAGATTGGGCATCGAGCGCAGCTCTAAAACTAGCAAAAGAAGCTCATATGAATCCTCGCGAAATTGCAAATATTATTGCATCTCATATAAAAACAGGGGATTTGGTTGAATCTATTGAGATAGTAGGTCCTGGATTTATAAATCTCACACTTTCAAATAATGCTCTATATGACGTAGTGCGCGACGCAAAAGAGCAAGGTTTTGATTTTGGTAAATGCGATATTGCCAATGGGAAAAGCGTGCAAATTGAGTTTGTTAGTGCTAATCCAACTGGACCTATGCATGTGGGACATGGCAGGTGGGCAGCCCTAGGTAACGCCTTGGGTAATCTGTTAGAACACGCCGGCTGGAAAGTAGAACGCGAATTTTATATAAATGATGCCGGTTCTCAAATGCATAATTTTGCACTATCAATTGAAGCAAGATATCTCCAGCTGTGTGATATAGATGCGCAAATCCCTGAGGGTGGATATGGCGGATCATATGTTAGCGATATTGCAAAACGCATTTTGGATAAAGATGGCAAAAAGTGGCTAGACGAAGATGCCACTAACAGGCAAAACGCTTTTGAAGAGCTCGGCTATCAAATGATGCTAGAGCACATGAAAAGCGTACTAAAAAGCATTGGTGTTGAGTTCGACGTATGGTTTTCGGAACGCTCTTTGTATCAAAAGGACGAAAGCGGAAAATCGCAAATCGACAATGTTTTAGACAAGCTAGATAACAAAGGCTATACATATACAAAAGAAGATGCCCTTTGGTTTAAGACAACAGAATTTGGAGACGACAAAGATAGAGTTTTAATTAAATCAGACGGGCTCTATACATATTTCACTCCAGATATTGCATATCATTACAACAAATTTGCTCGCGGTTTTGATAGAGTAATTGACATATGGGGCGCAGATCACCATGGATATGTTTGTCGTATGCAAAGTGCTATGCAAGCGCTAGACAACGGTGGCAAGCTAGATGTTTTGTTAGGTCAGCTTGTAAATTTGCTACGCGGTGGAGAGCAAGTGAGAATGTCTAAAAGAACAGGCGAGATGGTTACATTTGAAGAGTTAATTGAAGATGTTGGACCTGACGCAACAAAATACATTATGCTTTCAAAATCAACGGATCAGGCAATCGACTTTGATATTGAAACCGCTGTTAGTCAAGACTCATCAAATCCAGTTTATTATGTTCAATATGCCCACGCAAGGATATGCTCAATAGAGCGCAGGGCAGCGCGTGATATTCCAACCAATCCAGACCTAACTTTGCTCACAGATCCAGCTGAACTCAATTTAGCACGCAAAATTTCTGAGTTTGAAGAGATTATAGAAAATGCAGCCCGCGACTATGCTCCTTATAGACTCACACATTATGCTGAGTCGCTTGCAGCGACATTTCATCATTTTTATAAAAACTGTCAAATTGTTATAGATGACCAACCGCAGCTTTCGGATGCTAGGCTCTATTTGGCAGATGCAACAAAAAATGTAATTGCATGTGCGTTGGGCATATTAGGAGTAAGCGCACCTTTGAGAATGTAGAAACCGAATGGCATTTATGATAACGATTTATGCCGCATAACAACGTAAAGTAATAGCAGAAAAAAATTGCATTTGCACATGCAAATTGGATTTATAAACTAGCTCAAATGTTTTTTGAGTTTGAAAGGATATTAAGATGTCACACGAGATTGCAGCACCCACAAAAGGCGACGGACTAAAAGCCGAATCACTTAACAGGGTTTGGCCTCTAACTTCTAAGATTGATAGCTCGGATATTCACGAAAAACATCTTTGGGTTGGCGGCGTAAACGTTTCTAAGCTTCCAAAAACAACAACTTCCCCTCTTTTTATTATGGATGAGGAGCACATACATACCAAGCTGCGTGAGTATCGCGAGGGCATGAAAGCCAACACAGATAAATTTAGAGTTAGCTATGCCGCAAAAGCATTTTTTTGCAAAGCAATGTCTAAGATTGTAGAAGAAGAAGAGTGCAACCTGCTGGTTTGCAGTGGCGGCGAGATTGCTATTGCTGAGGCTGCTGGATTTCCGATGGAGCGAATTGTTTTTCATGGCAACAATAAATCGGAAGACGAAATTGCTCTAGCTATCACATCCGGTGTTGGCATTATTGTTGTTGATAATCTAGAAGAGGTTTCAAAGATTGATCTTACAGCAGACCTTTTTGATGCATCTCCTCGTGTTATGTTGCGTTTGCGTGCAGGAATTCATGCTGATACCCACACATATTTGCAAACTGCAACCGAAGACTCAAAGTTTGGTGTAAGCATTGCAAGCGGAGAAGCAGTTGAGGCAACCAAGGCAATTTTGGAGTCTGAACACTTAGAGCTTGTTGGATTTATGACACACATTGGTTCTCAAATCTTTAACCTTGAACCATACGAAAAAGAGGTTGAAGTAATCATAGACTTTGCATGCAAGATGCGAGATGAGCTCAACTATGTGGCAACTGAGATTGACCTAGGCGGAGGTCTAGGAATTGCTTATACCGCATCTGATGAGCCCCCTTCAATTGAAGAATACACAAAGCTCATATGCTCTAAAATGCGCTCGTATTGCGAAAAAGTTGATTTTCCTATGCCTCTAATTGCTATTGAGCCAGGCCGCTCTATTGTTGGAAATGCGGGCATTACATGCTATAGAGCAGGTGCTCCAAAAGTTGTAGATGGAATTAGAACTTATGTTCCAGTTGATGGAGGTATGAGCGACAACATTAGAACCGCATTATACGAAGCTGAGTACGAAGCAATTATTGCAAACAAAGGATTTTACCCTCGCACTGATGTTTATACAATTGTTGGAAAACATTGTGAGTCGGGAGACATTTTGATAGAGAATGCATCGCTACAGCCATGCGAGGAGGGCGATACGATTTGTATATTTGCAACTGGAGCATATTGTTATAGCATGGCTTCTAATTATAATTCGGTTCCAAAGCCTGGAGTTACATTTGTTAAAGACGGCAAGTATAGACCAGTGCTTAGAGCACAAACTTATGACGACCTTATGATGTGTGAAGTTGACTAAGAATTTTTCTGGTCAGTTTTATATATGCATATATGTGTACATGCAAAATATGCAAATTTATGCGAGCAGCAAAATTTAGATTTTAGTTTGGAGTTTAGGATGCGTCCTGTTAATTTAGCACTTATTGGATTAGGAACAGTTGGTGGGGGAGTAGTTGAGATTATCAATCGTCACCACGATGATCTAGTTAAACATCATGGCATAGATTTGCAACTTGTGGCATGCACATCTAGAAGAAGAGAATCTGCTGAAAAGCTAGGTATTTCAGACATTTTTGTTGATGATGCACAGCAAATTTTTGAAGATGACAGAATCGATATTGTAATTGAACTTATAGGCGGCACCACAACTGCAAAAGATTATGTGTTAGCTGCTCTAAATGCAGGCAAACACGTAGTTACAGCAAATAAGGCTCTAATGGCAAGCTGTGGACACGATGTTTTTGACGCGGCTGAAAAAAATTGCGTTTCGGTTTTATTTGGAGCATCGGTTGGTGGGGGAATTCCAATCATAGGTCCTATGAAACACTCGCTAACTCCCAACTCAATCACAAGCGTTATGGGCATAGTTAACGGAACCACCAACTACATGCTTACAAGAATTGGTGAAGATAATCTCGACTATAGCGACGCTTTGCGAGAGGCACAACGCAAAGGTTTTGCAGAAGCAAATCCATCGGCTGATGTTGAGGGTTATGACGCTGCTGCCAAAATCGCAATCTTAGCCTCTATTGCATACAACACACGCATAACCATTGATGAGGTTCACACAGAAGGCATTACTTCAATCCACCCTATGGATCTAGAATATGCTCAAGAGATGGGATATGCAGTTAAGCTCCTAGCAATTGCTAATCGAACTGATGAGGGGATAGACATAAGGGTTCATCCGGCAATGATTCCACTTACTCACCAGCTTGCTACTGTTAATGGTGTGTTTAATGCAATCTATCTTGTTGGAGACTTTGTTGGCGAAGCAATGTTTTTTGGAGAGGGTGCAGGCGCAGGTCCTGCTGCATCAGCTGTTATGGGCGATGTGATTGAAACCGCAAAGCTAATCTCTGACGGTGTAACCACATTTAGAGGCTGCACATGCACAGACACAGTTCAAATGATGCCTATAGAAAATCTACACACACAATACTACATTCGCATACCTGTTCTAGATGAACCTGGAGTATTTGCAACAATTGCCCAGTGTTTCTCAAAACATAAAATTTCAATCATGTCTGTAGTTCAGCGAGGCGGAGATGGCAGAACTACAGATTTGGTTGTAATAACACATGATGCATTAGAAAAAAATGTTCAGGGTGCAATTAAATCGGTTATGCAAACAGACGTAATTATTAGCGATCCACAACTAATAAGATTAGTTGGCTAAGTTTGGTTTAATTTAATTATATAAAAATTAATTTTTAAGGAGGAAAAAATGGCTTACTTTTATGAGGAAACAGCACATACTTTTAACGAATATCTTTTGGTACCAGGATATTCTTCTTCGGAGTGTATTCCAGAAAAGGTGAGTCTAAAAACTCCTTTGGTTAAATTTAAGAGGGGACAAGAGGCTGCATTGAGCCTCTCTATCCCTATGGTATCTGCAATTATGCAATCTGTATCAGACGACAAAATGGCAGTTGCCCTAGCAACTGAGGGTGGTTTGTCATTTATATATGGCTCGCAAACCATCGAGTCTGAAGCTGCTATGGTCTCAAAAGTTAAAGACTACAAGGCGGGTTTTGTTGAGAGCGACTCAAATATCTCTCCAAATATGACGCTAAAAGATGTTGTGGAACTCAAACAAAAATCGGGACACTCCACAATGCCTGTAACAGAAGACGGATCGGCTCATGGAAAGATTGTAGGAATTGTTACTAGTAGAGACTATAGACTTTCGCGTATGTCTCTAGATACCAAAGTAAGCGAGTTTATGACTCCTAGGGCAAACTTGATTGTTGCTAACAGAGACACAACTCTCAAAGTTGCAAACGACATCATTTGGGACAACAAACTAAACGCTCTTCCAATTGTGGACGACAACGACAACCTCTTATATATGGTCTTTAGAAAAGATTATGATTCTCATAAAGAAAACCCCAATGAGCTGTTAGATGCGCACAAACGTTACATGGTTGGCGCAGGCATTAACACTCGCGACTACGAAGATAGAGTTCCAGCTTTAGTTAATGCTGGCGTAGATGTTATGTGTATCGACTCATCAGAGGGCTTTACAGAGTGGCAAAAGCGCACTATGAGCTGGATTAGAGCCAAGTATGGTGATAGCGTTTATGTGGGCGCTGGCAACGTTGTAGATGCCGAAGGGTTTAGATTTTTAGCAGAGCTGGGCGCTGACTTTGTTAAAGTTGGCATTGGCGGCGGCTCAATTTGTATTACGCGTGAGCAAAAGGGAATTGGTCGAGGTCAGGCCACATCTATTATTGATGTTTGCCGTGAGCGTGACAAATATTTTGAAGAAACTGGAATTTATGTGCCTGTGTGTTCTGATGGCGGAATGGTATATGACCACCATATGACTCTAGCTTTGGCTATGGGCGCAGACTTCTTGATGTTGGGTCGTTATTTTGCTCGTTTTGACGAAAGTCCAACAGCACGTGTAAATGTTAACGGAAGCTACATGAAAGAGTATTGGGGCGAGGGTTCTGCTCGTGCTAGAAATTGGCAGCGCTACGACATTGGACAAAGCTCTGGAATGGCTTTTGAAGAGGGTGTTGACTCATATGTTCCTTATGCTGGTTCTCTAAAAGAAAATGTGGGTGTAACGCTTGCGAAATTGAAAGCCACAATGTGTAGCTGCGGCGCAATCACAATTCCAGAATTTCAGAAGAAAGCAAAGATCACTCTCATTAGTTCAACATCTATTGTTGAGGGTGGTTCTCACGATGTTTTGCTAAAAGACTCTGTATCTGCCTCTGGTGGCTCATATAGATAATCAAAATAAGTTTGGAGAAAATGCACAGTGATTGAAGAATATGACCCCAAAAAGCTAGAAGAAAAGTGGCAAAAATTTTGGGAAGAAACTAACGCATTTGAAGTAAAGCAAGATTCATCTAAGCCCAAAAAATATGTTCTTGAGATGTTTCCATATCCATCGGGAGACATTCATATGGGGCATGTTCGCAATTATACGATTGGCGATGTAATTGCTAGATATTCTAAGATGAATGGCTTTGATGTTTTGCATCCAATGGGGTGGGATGCGTTTGGACTTCCTGCAGAAAATGCTGCTATTAAGCACAAAAGTCACCCTGCAAAGTGGACTTATGCAAACATAGAAACACAAAAGTCGAGCTTTAAGCGCATGGGATTTTCTTATGATTGGAACAGAACTGTTGTTGCATGTGACCCACAATATTATAAGTGGGGGCAGTGGATTTTTGAAAAGTTCTGGGAAAAGGGACTAGTTGAGCGCAGAAATTCTCCTGTAAATTGGTGTCCTGATTGCAAAACAGTTTTGGCAAATGAGCAAGTAATCGAGGGGCGCTGCTGGAGATGCAACAGTGAGGTCGAAAAGCGCGACTTAACTCAGTGGTATTTTAAGATCACCGAGTATGCTCAAGAGCTTCTAGATGATCTAGGTATGCTTCCTGGTTGGCCTGAGCGCGTAAAACAAATGCAAGCAAACTGGATCGGAAGATCTGAAGGTGCAGAGGTTGACTTTACACTCTGTGACACAGATGGCAATCCCACAGATAAAGACATTACCGTATTTACCACAAGACCCGATACTTTGTTTGGCTGCAGCTTCTTTTTGCTAGCTCCAGATTATGATGGTCTGCTAGATATGGTTGCAGGCACCGAGTATGAAGCTAGCGTAAAAGAAGTAGTTGAGGGTGCCAAAAAGATTAGTGCTGTTGAGCGTGCTCAAGGCGACCACGAGAAGCACGGAGCTTTTATAGGCAGATATGTTATAAATCCAGTTAATGGTGAAAAGGTTCCTGTTTGGGTTGCAGACTATGTTATATCTGACTACGGCACTGGTGCTGTTATGGCAGTCCCTTGCGGAGATCAGCGCGACTTTGAATTTGCACGCAAATACGACCTGCCAATTATCCCAATTATTCTAGATAAAAATGACCCATTGTTTGATGAGCTTAACGGTGTAAAAGAGCGCAAGGTAACAAGTGTTGACTGGGATAAGTCTTATGAGGCGCAAGGCATACTAGTTCAATCTGGCAAATATACTGGGCTTGTTGGAGGCAAACATTCTGAAGCCGTAGATGCAATAATTGCCGATTTAGAAGCTAGTGGCAAAGGCAAGCTCAGTGTTCAATATAGGCTAAGAGACTGGCTCATTTCTCGCCAGCGCTATTGGGGCAATCCAATTCCTGCAATTCATTGCGATAAATGCGGAGTTGTGCCTGTGCCAGAAGAAGACTTGCCAGTAATGCTTCCAGAAAATATCGATTTGAGTGCAGGGGAGACTCTAGCGGCTCATGAGGAGTTTGTAAATTGCACTTGTCCTAAATGTGGAGGGGATGCAAAACGCGAGACTGACACCATGGATACATTTACATGTTCTAGCTGGTATTATATGCGCTATACAGATCCTCATAATCAAAAGTTGCCATTTGATAAAGATTTAGTGAATCGCTATATGCCTGTAGATCAATATATAGGTGGCATTGAGCATGCAATTTTGCACCTGTTGTATAGCAGATTTTTTACCAAGGTTTTGCGCGATTTGGATTTGCTAGATTTTGACGAGCCTTTTACTAACTTGCTATGTCAAGGCATGGTTAAAGACGAGCAAGGTCGAACAATGTCTAAATCCCTTGGCAATGTAATTGCTCCAGAAGACATGATTGAGCGCTATGGCACCGACACAGTGCGCGCATACATATTGTTTATGGCTCCGCCCGATAAAGATCTTATGTGGTCAAATGATGGCTTAGAGGGCATGTGGAGATTTACGAATAGGGTTTGGAGACTCGTTCATATTCTAAATGGCGAAAAAGACGACTTGCCTCAAGCAAAACAACAAGAGCAGATCGACGATAATGCTGTTGATAAAGAAAACAAAAACTTGCTTCGCGAGATGCACCGTGTTATTGGAAAAGTTTCTAGCGACATGGAGCGCTTTGGTTTTAATACCGCAATTTCTGCACTAATGGAGCTGGTTAATTGCGCATATGGGTATCTAAAAGTTCCTGCTGATATGCGTGATATGGATCTTTGTAGAGACGTTGCTCAAACCATTGTATTACTAATTTCTCCAATTGAGCCTCATATGGCTGAAGAACTTTGGCATGATATATTGGGAAACGATTGTTCTGTAAATGACGCAGCTTGGCCCGAGTTTAATCCAGAGCTTGCAAAACAAGATGAGGTTGAGATTGTTGTGCAAGTAAATGGAAAGATTAAAGCTCGTATGAATATAGCTCCAGATGCTGCACAAGATGATGTTTTGTATAATGCTAAAGAACTTATTGCTGAGATAATTGACGGCAAAGATATAAAGAAAGAAATTTATATTCCTGGCAAGCTTGTTAATATAGTTGCTAAGTAATTTGTTTAGTGTGCGTTTAGCGCAACTAGTTAATATATAGTGTAGGTGCAAGGAATATTTTAATAACGACTTCTAAACTACGTTTTAGAGTTGCAAGTTGATTTATATAATGTAGTTGCAAGATAGGGCTCATTAGTTGGTTTAATAAACTTACTAGTGAGCCTTATATTTTGTATATATTCATAACTTTACATAAGATATATTATGATGTTTTTATATTATTTTTTAAAACCTAGCTTTTATGGCTTGTTTTAAAAAGTTAGCAATTACTAAAATCCCAACTTACTCAATATAGACATTAATGAATCAAGTTCATCTTTTTCAAGAGTTTCAGTAATTTGTTGTTCCCATTGTTGATGAAGTTCATTGCATCTATCAAATACATTTAAACCCAGTTCTGTGAGCTTTAATGAATAAGCGCGTCTGTCGTTTTCTTGTTGTTCTTTTAGAGCAAGTCCAGACTCCACAAGCTTTTTGATTGAGCGCGCTGTATATCCGCTGTCCGCACTAACTTGAGCAGCAAGCTCAGATGGCGAACAATTTGGATGATTGCCAATATATACAATAAATGCAACTTGTGCATGCGTGATTCCACACCCATCAAGTTTGACTAAACAGTAAGACTCAAAGTCTTCATGTAATGCAGTTATATAATCTATAAGAAATTGACTCATATTTTCTCCAAAAAGTACTTGACTTAGTCAACTATTTGTATTATTATCTGACTTAGTCAGTTATTAGTATAACAAATTTTATTTAAAGGAGTGATTTGTAATGTATGAAATTATGCCACTAAGTAGAAGGTCTTACAATCCATTTGCGTTATTTGATGAGCTAGAGAAAAGCCTTATAAATCAAGGAGGTTCGTCTGCAATTTCGTTTAAGACCGACATTAAAGACACTGGAGACGGCATTGAGCTTAAGGCTGATCTTCCAGGCTTTAAAAAAGAGGATATTGATGTTTCTATAGATGGAGATATCCTTTCAATCAAAGCTGTTCGCAAAAGCGAAAACGATGAGAAAGATGACGATGGCAACTATATCCGCCGTGAGCGCTCATTTGGCTCATATAGCAGAAGCTTTGATGTTAGCAACATCGACATCGAAAATATCAATGCCAAATATGAAAATGGCGTTCTAACTCTAGATATGCCAAAGCATGTTGAAGAAAAGCCTCAGGTTCGCAAACTTTCCATCAACTAATATTACAAACTTCT
>CAVLCC010000036.1:0-21193 GCA_963661535.1 Senegalimassilia sp. | reverse complement strand
ACATAGATGATGTTATAAACGAATGGCACGAATACGTTGCAAAACAGCGCGAGAGCGAGCTTAATGCGATTATTGCTGATGAGAATTTGAAGTCAGAAGAAACTCGCAAGTTTATTGAAAATGCATTTCGTGATGGAGAGATTAAGACTGTTGGAACCGACATCGACAATCTCATGCCACCCATTTCTAGATTTGGTGGGGGCGACCGTGCTCAGAAAAAGC
The DNA here is from genome assembly GCA_963661535.1 of Senegalimassilia sp. Lineage (GTDB taxonomy): Bacteria > Actinomycetota > Coriobacteriia > Coriobacteriales > CADBOM01 > CAVLCC01. The sequence continues at coordinate 20,971 of CAVLCC010000036.1, read as the reverse complement.
AAAGAGTTATTGACAGGTTAAGTGCCTTCTTTGAGAAGTATTTTGGAGTTGGCGGCGGGTCGTCTTCGTTTGCGTAGGTTTTGGGTTAGCAGAATTGTTATTTATCAATCGACAAAGCGACAGATACAAAAATTGATGTTCGCTTTGTCGATGAAACTGTCTGGATGTTCGCAAGCGCGCAGATGGCAGACCTCTTCCATTCGTCTCGAACAAACATAGTTGAGCTCATACGACACATCTATGAAGAGGTCGAATTAGACGAGGCATCCAACCTGTCGGAAATTCCGACAGGTTCGAATGGAAGGCAGCAGGCAGGTTTCTAGAGAGATTCCATTGGGGGCTTCGGTTCCGATTTCTTCCTACTTCTTCCGACTTCTTAAAGGTTTTGCAAGCTTATTTATGTTTGCAAAGCTAGAAAGCGAAAGCAGGAACAACACCGTGCCGATCATAGGCTAGGCAACTGTCGAGTGCTTGACCCTTGTTGTTCACTTCGGCGAATCTATTATCATACGAATAACTAGGCGAACGAAGCCACCAAACTGATGTGTCCCTCCAATAACAATCCTCTCCGATGAAGTTCAGTCCCGAACGAGTTTTGCCCATGCCTTCAAAAGCGGCGTTAGCTTTGCTCGCAGTTTGTGGTGCTGGTATCTTTGAAGCAAACCAGTCGTACTGTCGGCCTTCCCAAAAGTAGTTAGCAGAGTACGTAGATCCCCTGTCGGCACCAAATTCCGTAAAAGATAGCAACCAGAACTTGTCGGTAGTAATACCACCGCTCCAGTTTTTGTGGTAGCCCTGCCATGCTGACTTTTCTACAGGCGTGACTTCGTCCGCAAGTCCAGATAAGCCAGTTTGGACATAGCCGCCTTCACCAAACACGGTGTTTCGCATATAAGACGAACCCCAACCACCTCTGTTAGTTCCACCAGTATTCATCTGCTGAGCTGTAGGAAGCGAGTGGGTCGCTGCAAAGGTTACAGTCGAGCCGTCGCCTGTATCCGTATCGTACGGAGTGTAGGTAAAGTTCATATGCTCTCCCACTTGGATGACTCTAAACTCAGCAAAGCGGTCGCCAAACGCAATGGCGTCGTCTCCATTCCAGTAGGTATATAGACGCTGGTCGGAGTTGTAGACATTTCTCCAAAAATTCGTGCTTCTCTTTTCTCTTTTAACGTCGGCTTCTGTATATATCGCGCCAGATTGCGGATCTGCTGCATTGGCTTTGTTAATCCAGAAGTTGCCAACATTGTCGTCTTTCCAATAAGCATAGAGGTGAATTGCTGTGCCCATTGTGGTTGAAGTTACAATTTTGTCGCCTGACGCATTGAAAGTGTAACCGTCCTCACACGTTAATGTGCTGGGTGTAAGCTCGCCAGAGATTAAAGAGCCCACTGTCCAAAATGCAAAGGTTTTTCCGTCGTTTTTAAAATGATTGGTCTCTAGCGTGCCCGCCGAATTAATTGGGCAGTACTGAACGTAAGTGTCCTGATATTTTGATATCGAGCCGCCATTGCCGTGATAAACAATAATGAAGTAGTCATCTTGAATGAAAAAGATTGTTGATTTACCTGAGGAAGGAAGCTTGTAGTTGGCAATATTTGTGCCAGCTGTAGCGGCACTAAGCCCCACTACCTCAGCAAAATGCACACCTACGTCAGTTGGTGGTTTCTCATAAACAATTTTGCTAGAATTTCTCGAATATCTAACATCCGCGTTAAGCGCATCATCCCCAACTGTACCAGAGATGGCAGCTGTTGGACCTTGCGGTTGGGCGTTATAGGTGTATTTTTCACCGCTCCAAGTGATTGTAACTTCTTTTGGAGCAATGGTAAACGTAAGTGTTTTTGTGCCTCTGTAGTAGCCCTTGCCTGTAATTATTGCGCTTGCGGTTCCTGCGTTAACGTTGTCTTTATATTCAACGGTATAATCGGTGCCTTCTTTTAAATTGGAAAGACCAGTAATTGTTGGAATTATCTCACTGCCAGTGTAAGTGTAACTTTCGTCGATGCTCACATCGGGAAGAGGTTGTAGATCTGAGTAAGAGATGACGCTTGTTTTGAAGTTGAGCGTAGCACTTCCATTGGACTTTACAGTTGATACCACGTCGGAGGGCACCGTTGTGCCGCTCCAAGTGCCTGTTGCTGTGGCTCCTGGATTTACTTCGGTCATAACGTCGGAAGCCGTCTGCACGCTTGTGCTTGCGTTTGCGTCGGAGCTTGCAGTGGTTAGGTCACTGCTAGAAAGCTCGGCCTCGTCCCAGTCGTAGTCTTCAAACCAGCTGTAATAATCGTGCCAGCCGTCCTCGTCCCAAACGCCATATTCAATAAGTGCCTCCCAGTCGCTGTTGCTAAGTTCCTCTGGGACGGTGATATTAAGAAGGTCGATGGTGTAGTCGGAGTTGTTGGTGAGGCTTAACTCTGCCGACAATACGTTGCCCTCCTCATCGATCACCACATCTGCTGAGCACTCCACATCGGAATCTTCACTCTCATCTTGTGCACTTGCCTTAGAGACAAAGCTGCCAAAGCAAAACTAGCTGCAAGTATGGTGGCTATAGCTACCGACATCACTCGCTTCGTTGTGCCGTTTTGATCCTTAGGTCGCACATGGGTGCCACGCGAGCTTTTGCTCGCTTCTGTGCCTTGAGCTGCTGAAGAGAGCTTTTTGCTCTTATACAGGCAATAAGTACCACCGACACACAACACAATTACTCCTAGAATTGCAAAAGGCGCAGCGTCTCCTGTAGAGGGAGTTTTTCCTGAAGAAGTAGACGAACTCTTGTTATTTGATGCTGTTGTGTTACTCGTAGCAGCCACGCTGTTAGACGTTTGCTGCATCGTTACTGTCATCGTCGAATCGATGTCTTTTGTAGCTTGTTGCGCGTGCGCAAAGGTTGGCACTGCAAAAAGCAGAACCCATGCCAGCAGCAGCGCTGACATACAACCGCAAATCAAGCTAGGCTTCATAGGTTTGCACATGGCTTATCCTTTCTTGTGCTTGTGCTTAATCCTTCCCTTTTGTAGTTAGAAAAATGTATTGTACCACGGGCGTTGTTAACCCCCATGGCTGTTGTAACTACTACACTCTAAAAGTGCCCATGGATGCCATAACTGTTGCACCCATAAGCCCATGTTAGTTCCTCCTTAAGCTTGCTTTTCTTTTTCAACAATAGATATCCTAAACTATCCCCTAAGGGCAGAGTCAAGCAAAATTTATAAGAAAGTTAAAATTTAATTGTTGTGTTCAATCCCTTTTCTAAAGTAAACGTTACCGCTGTGCCCCCTTCAAATTTTGATTTTGCGCAATTCGGACAACTTCACTGCTTACTGTTCTAGGCTATCGGGATTTAACATAAAATCAAAGATGCTCATAACTAATACACCGCTGTCGTTATAGTACGGTGCTGGTGCGTCTTTAGTAACAATAATTTTCTTGAAGGCATCACCGGTCATCATCAAGGAGCGCTGTTCTTGCTCCATTTTTGACTGATCTGGGATAGCATAAGCCGACTGAATATAGTAACGCTTTGAACCTTTGTTGCATACAAAATCTATTTCATACTGCTTGCGAACACTATGTCCGTCCTTACTACCATTGACTACCACAACGCCAACATCTACATTAAAGCCTCTGATTTTTAGCTCATTAAAAATAATGTTCTCCATCGTGTGGGTTTCCTCCAGCTGACGAAAGTTCAGCCGTGCATTACGGAGTCCCATATCAGTAAAATAGTATTTAACTGGGGTGCCGATGTACTTTTTTCCTTTAACATCATAACGAAAGGCGCTGTCAATTAAAAATGCATCACACAGATATTCGATATACCTAGTAATGGTCGCATTGCTAATTGTCTTTTGCTTGACGCATTTTTCTTCAATAGGATTATACTTTGTGCAAGAGTGTTTTACAACTTCCTATTGCAAATTTTTGCGGATACACGCATTTTTCTTCAATAGAATTACCAAATGCTCATCGGCAAACTGTGTTCTACTCCGCAAGCACTTACGCAGCACACTACTCTAAAAACAGCTCCTGATCCTCCCTATGCAGTAGCTTGCTAACTTCCATTGCTATGTCGTTGAGAGTGCAGTCTAGGTCGCCACGAAACCACTGCTTATAGAGATTAACAACCCCTCCAGCAAAATAACAAACTCTCAGGCTAACCATTTTTGAGTGACGCATATCATCAGGAATATCACTGTCGTTTAGCATGTAGTCGGTGAATACTTTTTTGAGTTTCTCCATAAAAATTTCGGAGCCATTGGCCTTGATGAGAGTTCGATAAAAATCTGCGTCTTCCTCCAAATACCTGCTTAGATGCAACAACAGCGGCGTAGGATTGCTAAAGAAATTTGTGAACTCAAATTCTTTGAGCACATCTAGCATCTTGGCTATAATCTCATTTTCAATTTCTTCGGTAACTCCACGAACATCTGGATAGTGGGCATAAAAAGTCGCACGGTTAAGATCGGCGCGAGTAACGATATCGGTTACTGTGATTTTTGACAAATCCTTTTCTTTAAGAAGCTCCAAATATGCTTCGCGTATCATGCGACGCGAGCGGATTGCGCTTCGGTATTCGGCTTTTTTTCCTGATTTTGCCTTCATTTTTTTCTCCAATGTCCGTCAATTCTAGAGCAAGTGTTTGATTTTGTACAAATCTCTAAAAATTGTTGGTTGTGCAAATTTGATGGCTGAATTATATTGTGCTCGCAGGCAAAAGTCAACAGGTGTATGAAATTGAACATCTGTTTAATGAAGGGCATTTAATAAAAAGTTCAACAGACAAAAAGAAGCATTACCAAGAAACGCAAGACCAATAAGTTGTGTTACCAAGAAACGTTAACGAAAGGAGCTCAAAAGAGAGGTGTTTAACAGTAATGGAAAAGTTTTATAGACACATAGTGAATCATCAAAAACTAATCATTGCTATTTTTCTAACAATGTTTGTTGTCTGCGCAATCTGCAAGCAGTTTGTTGCGGTCAACTACGACATGAACGATTATCTGCCGCCTGAGAGTGCTTCTACTCAAGCGCTCGACTTAATGGAGCAAGAATACGAAGGCGGTATACCAAATGCACGAGTGATGGTGCAAAATGTTTCTGTTCCTAAGGCTCTAGAATACAAACAAAAGCTGCTGGAAGTAGACGGTGTAACCGACGTAACCTGGCTCGACGATGTAGCAAGCGTAACCGTTCCACTAGAGATGCAAGATCAAGATACAGTTGAAAGCTACTACAAAAACGGCAGTGCTTTGTTTTCCATAACAATCTCAGAGGATAAACGCATTGAAGCAGTGAGCGCAATTCGCGATATCATTGGAGACGGCAATGCCATGACCGGCAGTGCTGTAACCACAGCGGTAGCTACAACGAGCACTGTTAACGAGATCACGACCATTGCTATCATTGCTGTGGCATTTGTGTTGCTGATACTAATACTTACAACAACGTCATTTTCAGAGCCTCTTTTGGTGCTCGCGAGTCTTGGTATCGCTGTGGTCATAAACGCAGGCAGCAACTTAATGTTTGGCGAGATCTCTTTTGTTACCAATGCAGCGGGCAACATCTTGCAACTTGCGGTGTCGCTAGACTACTCTGTGTTTTTGCTACATCGTTTTGCTGAGTGTCGCCAAACAACCAGCAACACCAAAGAAGCCATGGTGCAGGCTCTTACAATGTCTACGACCTCCATTTTATCTAGCGGGCTAACCACTGTCATCGGCTTTCTGGCGCTGTGTCTAATGCAGTTCCAAATTGGACCCAATCTCGGTCTGGCACTCGCAAAAGGCGTGGCTCTAAGCCTTATCACTGTGTTTACATTTATGCCCGCCCTAATACTTCGCACTTATAAGCTCATTGATAAAACGCAGCACCGCTCGTTTATGCCTAGTTTTCAGCACTTTGGAAAATTTGTCACTCAAATTATGATGCCGATGGTCATTGTTTTTGCAATTTTAATTGTCCCATGCTATCTAGCATCTAATGCCAACAGCTTCTATTATGGCGCATCGCACATCTTTGGATCTAGCACCCAACTGGGCTCAGACACAAAAAAAATCGAAAACACCTTTGACAAGCAAGACACCTATGTGCTCATGGTTCCCAAAGATAGTACTGCCACGCAATCCGAGTTGTCAGAAGTTCTGCACCAAATTCCGCAAGTCACAAGCATTTTGTCTTATGTGGATACAGTGGGTGAAACCATTCCAGAGCAATACCTCGACAGTGGCACTCTCTCCAAGCTAAATAGCAAGAACTACACGCGCATGGTGCTTACAGTAGACGCCGCCTATGAAGGCAAAGAAACATTTACTTTGGTAGAAAACATTCGAGACACCGCCGAGCAATACTATCCTAGTTCATGGTATTTGGCTGGTGAGGGTGTATCTACCTACGACTTGATGAACACTGTTACATCAGACATGGTCAAGGTTAACCTAATTGCAATCGGCGCGGTATTTCTTGTGCTGCTAATAACTATGAAATCCATTATTCTGCCAATTATTTTGGTGCTATCCATAGAGACGGCCATCTGGATCAATTTGTCAATTCCATACTTTAGCGACCAAACAATTTTCTACATTGCCTATCTAATTATTAGCTCCATTCAGCTAGGTGCTACGGTAGACTACGCCATTTTATTTACAGATCGCTACAAAGAGATGCGGCAGACCTACGCGAAAAAAGACGCAGTTATACAGACAGTCTCTGCAGTAGCGGTGTCGGTGCTGACCTCGGCAAGCGTGCTAACAGTAGTGGGATTTTTGCTCGGTATCTTCTCAAGCCACGGGCTGCTCTCTCAACTGGGATACTTCCTCGGCAAAGGCACTTTGTGCTCGCTTGCAATTGTGCTGTTCGTCTTGCCGGGTCTGCTGTATCTGTTCGATAAGTTAATCATAAAAACCAAAAAATCCAAGGAGGTTTATTCACAATGAAACTTGTTCAAAAAATTGCAGCATCCACAGTGTCTGTGGCACTATCTGCTCTGCTTTTGGGATCCTCGGTTGCTCCAGCACTTGCAGATGCTACCCCTTCAAAAAAGGAAGAGGTCATCTACGCTATGACCGATGCCTCAGGCAAAGTAACAGACATGGAAGCCGTTAATATCTTTGCAGGCGGCAACATAGTTGACTACGGTGATTATAAAGATGTAAAGATGCTAAACACGAACGATAAAATCACCCAAAACGGCGACCAAGTTACCTTATCGTCGGTTACAGATAAGGTCTACTATCAGGGAACCATGAAGAGTACCTCTACCCCGTGGAACATTTCTATCCGGTATTTTTTGGATGGAAAAGAATATTCTGCCTCTGATATTGCTGGCAAAAGTGGTGCTTTAGAAATTCGTTTTAACGTTAGCAAAAATGAGAATTGCAAAGGCGACTTCTACGACAAATATGCGCTCCAAGCTGCGTTTACGCTAGATACTAATCTTTGCAAAAATATCACATCTAGTGGTGCCACCACAGCCAATGTTGGAAGCGACAAGCAGCTCACCTACACAATTTTGCCAGGCAAGGGAATTGATACGGTGATACATGCAAACGTATCGGATTTTGAAATGGATGCTGTTGCCATTAACGGCGTTCGTCTCAACATGAATTTTGACATTGACGATGCCGAACTTATGAGCAAGGTAGACGAAATTATTTCTGCTATCGCAAACATTAACGGCGGCGCAGGCGAAGTGCGCAATGCAACAGGGCAGCTATATAGCGCCACAAGCACACTCGCAGACAAGACCGGCGAACTAAATTCTGGAGTAGGGGCTTTGGCAAGTGGAGCAGGCGAGCTTTATTCTGGCTTGTCGAGCATTGCATCAAAAAATGACCAGCTAACCGGCGCAGCTTATACCGCATACGAGGGACTTTGCACCGCATCAGCTACTGCCCTAAACGCACAGCTAGAAGCAAATGGCTTGGAGTCCGTTTTGCTTACTCCCTCCAACTATTCCAATGTTTTGATGGATCTCTTAGCAAAACTAGATGCCGATAGCGTATATAGCCAAGCCTATCAAGCTGCATTGCAAAAAGTTACAGCACAAGTTGAGGCACAAGCAGACACACTATATCGCGCTTATGTAGACGAGCAAGCAAATTCAATCTATATGGAGTATATCTCTTCGCAGGCAGATAACCTCTATGCACAAGTAGCAGCGCAAGCAATTTATGAGCAGCTTGTTGAGGGGGGTTATACGGACGAACAAGCAAACGACTATTTGCAGTCTATAGAGGGACAGGTCGCCGTTGCACAAGCTGTTGCAAACATGACTGAGGAACAAAAGACTCAAATACTCAATGGTGCTATCGCACAGCTAACAGACGAGCAAAAAGAGCAGATTTTGCAAGGCGCTGTTTCTTCTATGACTGACGAGCAAAAAACGCAAATTCGAGATGCCTACATTGAACAACTAATGGCCTCAGACGAAGTTACATCTCAAATAAATGCAGCTGTTGCCACGGTTAGCGACGCAGCGAAGCAGGTATCAGAACTCAAAGGTCAACTTGACAACTACGGCGCTTTTTACCAAGGACTGCTCGACTATACCAGCGCAGTTAGTGATGCAGCAGCCGGTGCCAAGAATCTAAAACTCAACATGGACGCACTTTATAGCAATACTGGTACGCTTCAGCTTTCTATGGGCGAACTCAATAATGCGGCAGGCAATCTATATAGTGGTACCTTAGACCTTGCAAAAGGAACCTCAGAGTTTGCCAATAAAACGTCGGATATGGATACGCAAATCAGTGATGAGATTGATTCTATGACCTCTTCTATCACCGGCGGCGATGGCGAAGTGGTGTCGTTTGTTTCTGAAAAGAATACCAATGTGGACTCTGTTCAATTTGTTATCAAAACCACAGCAATCGAAAAGGCTGAAGCCACTATAGAAGATGTTGTGGAAGAAGCACCTTTGAACTTTTGGGAAAAGCTACTCCGCTTGTTCGGGTTGTGATGATAGTAACAATACTACTAAGAGCTTATCAACCTTAACTAACAAGGCGACTCTAAATTATTGATTAGCCGGTTGATAAGCCTACTATAGAGTTTATTGTGAGTTTTTTATGTTTTCATTTTAAGGTTGTTAAGTCTAGCAATGTCTAGTAACATCTAGAGTAATATCTGATAATGCCTAGCAATGCCTAACATCAAAACAGCCTGTTAAAGTGAGGACAACGTGGGTTCACTAAAAACAATCAAGCTTCATCCCATACTTGTTTTTGTTGCATGTTTTGCTGTGTATTTGCCGCTGTGCGTTTTCTTCCAAAATTTGCCTAACGTAAGTGGCATTGTGCAAATTCGTCCTGTCTCTGCGCTAGGTCCAGTTCTTGGTTTGTTCTTTGGAATTCCAGCTATTCTAGGATGCGCAACTGCCAATTTTGTAGCAGACTTTATGCGAGTTGAAAGCTTTATTCCACTCCTCATACCCTATTTTCTTACGCAAGTAATCTATAACGGTCTGCCCCGATGGATATGGTATTTTATCTATCGCAAAAGCGATGCTCCCTACCCTCGCCTAGACTCCTCAATAAAAATTGCTCTCTACATGCTGCTTGTAACTATTGACGGTTTTGTAGTTAATTTTTTTAACCTATATGTTTTGGGAACAACAAGCACTAATCCAGTTTCGGTTGAGTTCACCCTTCGCACACTAAACAACATTTGGATGCTGCTATACGTGGGACTCCCCTTGCTCTACGCACTTGAGCGCTCAGCACTTGTGCCCACACCCCCACCTTGGATTCACGTGCCCTACAAACGGCAAAAAGATGCGAACTTAACCCAGCGTATAGCCATTGCATTTACCATTTGCGTAGTCATTATTTTGCTGCTAGATACTTTGTTTGTTGCTATTAGCGAGGTTGGAACCCAAAACATACGTCTTGCAATTCGCGTAATATATAACAAAACCGCATTGCTTGCGCTTCCTGTGTTTATCCCCATGTTTGCATTTCTATACTTTTTGGAGAAGCGCTTGGTTCACCCCATTGAACTTCTGTCTAGCTATCAAAGAAATTTTGTTGGAGAACTCCAAGAAATTGCAGAAGATGCTTACATAAATCATACAAACGAAGACCCCTATGCAGACCCTTATGCAAATTTAAGCGTCACTTTGCCTCCCGAAGACTTTAGTGACAAAAAACTGATACGCGAGGTAGTAGATCTTGTTAACTCTACCAATAAAATGCGCTCTGACCTAGGAGATCTTAATAGCAAAATATGCGAAATGGTGGCGCATGAACAGCACGCTATTGCTGAGCTCGAAATTGCAAAACAAATTCAGATGAGCTCTGTTCCCACGAGCTTTGAGAAGCTCGAGAAGCGCTTTGGCCTCGACATTGCCGCCGTTATGTATCCCTGTCGTGAGGTTGGAGGCGACTTCTACGATGCCTTTAAAGTTGACGATAACAGGGTTGGTTTTATTATTGGAGACGTTTCTGGCAAAGGTGTGCCTGCCGCGCTTTTTATGATGCGTGCGCAGAGCACTATTCGCCAAAATATCTCAAATGCGCCTGACCTTGGCGTTGCCATTACGCGATCTAATAATCAACTTTGCTCACGCAACAGTGCCTGCCTTTTTGTAACCGTCTTTGCGTGCGTGCTAGACACTGCAAAATGCGAGCTGCACTTCGTAAACGCAGGTCACAATGACCCTGTCTTAATGCCACACGGAGGCACCGCTGAGATTGCAAAAGCAAAACATGGACTTGTGCTTGGTGCTATGAAGGGCGTTAAATACACTGTTCACACAATTGACTTTAGCGAGGGCGACTCCATTTTGCTCTACACCGATGGCATCACAGAAGATACCAACGAACAAGACGAACTCTATGGTGATGTTCGCATGCTTGACTCTCTCAATAGCAATAACTCTTTTGCCTCTAGCATGGATATCAAGATAGCTAGACTCATCTCTAGTGTCAAAGATTTCGCAGGAAGTTCTCCCCAAGCCGACGACATCACAGCCATTGGATTTAGTTGGAATACGTCAATCAAAAAGGCAAGCATAGATGCAGATGTTAAGCACTTAGATGAGCTCAACACTTTCCTTGCCGATGTTTGTGAAAATGCTGGCGCCAGTCTTAAATTCATAAGCGAACTTATGCTGGTTGCAGAAGAGGTGTTCACTAACATTTGCTCTTACGGTTTTGAAGATGCGAAGGCTTGCAAGCCTATTAAAGTTATTGCTACAATTGATGAGAAGAACAACGCCTTAGACTTAACTTTCATCGATAAGGGTCGAGAATTTAACCCCCTCCAACAAAAAACAAGCAAAGCAGACCCTGATGACAAAAACCGTGTGGGTGGTCTTGGGATTTTGCTTGTTCAAAAGTTCACAAATGATATTAGTTACACCTACGCTAACGACTGCAACATCTTAAGAATGGTAAAACGTTTTGTATAATTGGAGTACAGAATTAACACGAGGAGGAAAAAGTGGAACTAACACATGAATTAAAAGACACCCAGTTAACTGTGACAGTTGAGGGCAGGCTCGATACAAACACCTCTCCGGAGCTGGAGGCGTTTTTGCGCGAGAACTTAGACGGAGTGCAAGATCTTGTAATTGATCTTGCAAACACTCAATATGTGTCGAGCGCAGGTCTTAGAGTGTTTCTCTTTGCATACAAAGAACTTGTTAAGGTTGATGGCAAGGTTGTTTTAAGGTCACCTAACGTCTACATTGCAGACGTGCTTGATGCAACTGGTTTTACTGATTTTATTACCATAGAGAGCTAGGAGGCAAACATGCCAAGTGATGCAAAGATTGACGTTGCCACCCTAAGACGCGCCATGTTCGACCAGCAATATAAGGCTGGCGAGCAAGTTGAGGCGCAGTTAATGAGCGACGTTGAGCACCCTCGCGAAGTGCAAGAGCAACTCCTTTTTGAATTTCTGAGGGCTAACGAAAATACTCCTTTTGGCCGCAAGCACAATTTTGCAAACATAAATACGGTAGACGACTTTAAGAAAAACGTCCCCCTCACCACCTATGACGATTACGCCGAGTATATCTACGAAGTTATGGAGACTGGCAAAACTGGCATCGTGGCAGCAGATGAGATTATCCACTTTAATGAGACCTCGGGCACAATGGGAAATCCCAAGGGTATCCCCTACACCAAGCGAATGCAAGACAACCTTATGGCATACGCTGGTGCCTACACTTTTTATAAAACATACAAAGCTACCGGCGATGTTCTAAGCGGCGGACGCATGTTCACATGTATGCAGGCGAGTCTTGAAACTTTGAAGGGCGGAGCCACCTACGGCGCACTTTCTTGCAAGGCAACCATGGAAAATCGCCAGTTTTTGTCTGCCACCACCACAAGCCCCGAGGAGGCAATTTTTGCCACTAGCGCCACCGACTCACGTTATCTTCACACCCGTTTTGCCATTGAAGAGCCCGACATTGTCGACATTAGCGTTGTATTTATAACTCGCCTCCTCGACATTATGCGCTATCTAGAAGATAACTGGGAGATGCTTGAGCACGACATTGAGACAGGCACTATCGATCCTTCTATTCAAATGCCAGATGACATTCGCGCTAGCGTTGAGGCAAAGCTTGCTCCTAACCCTGAGCGTGCATCTGAGCTGCGTGCCATCTTTGAGCGCGGCTTTGATGAGCCTATCACGCCTGCTATGTGGCCAAATCTCACGGTTATTCGCAGCGTAGCTGGTGGCGGCTTTACCCCCTACACCACGCGTCTGCGCCGCTTCATTGGAAACGACGTTCATATCATGTACACAGGCTACAATGCCTCTGAGGGTGTTTTCTCTATCCCCTTTGAGATGGACAACCCCGCAAGTGTTATGCTTCCACGCTCGGTTTATTTTGAATTTGTAGACGTTGATAATCCCGACTACAACAACACTCTCGATGTTGAAGACATGCAAGTTGGCAAAGACTATGAGGTTATCATCACCACCGCCTCGGGTTTTTATCGCTACAAAATGCGCGACGCAATCCACGTTGTGGGTCACATGGGCAAAATGCCAACGATTGAATTTCTCTATCGCCTCGACCAAACTGTTAATCTTTGTGGCGAGAAGGTCACCGAGGTGGTCCTTCGCAAAGTTGCTGATGCCGTAGCTGAGCGCATGGGTCTAGATCTTGTTGACTTTAGCTTGTATCCTAACCCCAATACCGTGCCCCCTCGCTACGAATTTCTCTTTGAGTTCTATCACGCCGACCACTCCAAAATTAGCGTTAGCGAGCTTTCTTGTGTTGCTAATGAGGAGCTAAGAAAAGCGAGTTTTGACGTTAATATGATGATTGACGACTCGGAACTCGGAATTACTATTGCACGCGTGCTGCAAGACGAAACCAACCTGCTTTGGACAGAAATGCGCATGGCTCACGGAAAGGCTATCAACCAAATTAAGCCCGTGCACATAATCGACACCGACCAAAAGGAACGCTTTTTCTTTGCGCTTATCGATACCGACATTGAGGATAATTAACGGATGAGCCGTAAAAGCCGCACAGATCACGCTGACCATACCGACTGCGACAGTCGCACTAGCTGCATGAGCCGCAACGACCGCACCAGTCGCACTAACCGCATGAGCCGCACCAATGACGCGTCCAAAACCAACTCTTTGCTGCGAGGAGCATTTAGCAAATACCTTTGTCTCTCGGTTCTAATCACGCTTTCTGCCACCCTTGGCATGATGATCGACAACGTGATAGCAGGCAACCTCATAGGCCCCGATGCTGTGGCTGCAATTGGTATGTCGCTTCCTGTGTTCATGCTGTTTTCTGGTTTTGCTGGAATTATCGAAACTGGTGCTGTGGCTCTAAGCGCTCGTGCGATGGGAACTCGCGATGCAAGCCGCGTAAACATGCTTTTTAGTGTCTCTCTTTTAGCAGCACTTGTTGCAGGAGCTGTGCTCAGTGTTTGTTGCACCGCCTTTTCAAGCGACATTGCCACATTCATGGGCGCACGAGAAGGCGACCTTCACGCCAACACAACAGCTTTTTTAAGCGGAATATGCACAGGTGCGCTTCCTATTCTTGTCTTGCAGCTGCTAATGGGATTTCTTCGCCTAGACAACGCCCCCCAACTGGGCATTATAGCAATCATAATTATGAGCGTATGCGACGTTAGTCTAAACCTTGCTGCAGTTTGTGTTCTCGATGCAGGACTTCACGGCATGGGACTTGCAACGGCTTGTTCTTACTGCATCGCTGTGGTCATATGCTGCACGCATTTTTTCTCCAAGAAAAACACCCTCCATCTTGTTAATCCCCTAACGCACTTAAAAGAACTAGGGGGTATTCTAAAAACAGGTTTGCCCGACTCTCTTACTCGCGTTACCGTCATGCTTCGCACCTTTGCATTTAATCATCTATTGTTAGCTGTTGCTGCGGGTGAGGCTGTCGCCGTGCTGTCTATGCTGTCCTCAGTAAACACATTTACGTCGTCGCTTTCTATTGGTCTTGGTCAAACCGCAACTCTTATGTGTGGCATTTTCTATGGCGAAGAGGACAAGCTCGCTTTAAAAAACACGCTTCGCATCGCCATAAGAATGGGTATTGTGATGACGGTGATTTTGGTGATTGCAGTTTGTGCCTTTGCGCCTGCCGTCGTTGGACTCTTTGGCTTTACAGGAGCCGAACTTGCCCTTGGCGTAATAGCAGTGCGTATCTTTATTACGCGCGAGCCTTTCAGCATCTTAAACCAGGTGTTCTCCAGCTACTTTCAGGCTTCTGGAAACGTGAGTGGCGCAAGCGCTCTTGCAGTATGCGAAGCTGGACTTGTAGGCATGTTGTTTGCGCTTTGTGGAGTTTGGGCTTTAGGCGTAAATGCTATCTGGCTATCATTTCCAATTGGATCTGTTATAACTTTGGCTCTACAACTTGTGTTTGCACGTTTTGGCAAAGCCAGAAAAGCAGAGTCTAAGGGGACGACGCACACCGACTTTCTCGAAAAAATGATGCACTTCCCTGCAAGTTTTCAGTCTACTTGGGTTGCATCTGAGAACTTTGAATGTGAGCCAACCCTTGCTGGTGCTACCGATTGTGCGAACATGGTTGGTGAGTGGTGCATATCTCGAGGAATTGACAATCGCCGCGCCTACCTTGCAACCCTTGGCACCGAGGAGCTTGTTACCAACACCGTAAAGCATGGTTTTAGCCGCATCAAAAAACCTGCAATAGATGTGCGCATCACCTTAAAGCAAGATGATATACTGGAGCTCCACGTGCGCGACAACGCACATCCATTTAATCCCGTCAACTTCGACACCACTTCTTCTGCATCTAACTCTAAAGAGGCAATTGGCATTCACACTCTTCGCAATGCAATAAAAAATGTGGAGTATCAAAACACTGTTGGACTAAACAACACCACAATAACCCTCTCTGCGGATTAGAGGTAAAAAGTCCTAAAATCCAAGTTATATCGGATAGTTATCTTTGGTTAGAAAACCAACACGGGTTTTTCTATATAAAGAAGTCGCTTATGCCGAAGCACTAAAGCTATCCACTATAACGGGTTTTTGTGGAGCTATGACTTTTACGGCTTCCTTTTCGCCGGCTTCGTCGGCTTCTCTTGCTTCTCCTGCTTCGACAGCCGCGCCAGCAGCTTTGGCCTCTTCGGCTTCTTCGCGCTCAAGCACTGCTTTCATAGATGCTATGGCACATTCGAGCATCGACTCGTCAGGTTCTGAAGTAGTTAGCTTTTGCATTTGCAATCCCGGCCAAAGAACAAGTTTAACTAGCTTTTTCTCAGGATGAGCTCCCGCCCATTTTACTGTAACTTCATAACCCAAACCAGCAACAAGAGGAATTAAAACAATTCGAGACAGCACAATTATTCCAAATTGTCCTAGCCCCTCTCCTAATCCAAAGGCTACACAAATCTCTTTTATTGGAGCAAACGAAAATACAATTATAGCCAAAATTAGAGTCATGATTAAAAAGGCAGTGCCGCACCTCACGTGCAAGGTCGTAAATTGTGCAGCATTTTGAGGCGTGAGCTCAAGCCCATGTTCGTAGCAATGTATAGTTTTGTGCTCAGCACCGTGATACATAAAGAGCCTCTTTATGTCTTGCATAAAAGAAATTGCCCAAACATACAGAATAAATATTGCAACTCTAGCAATTCCGTCAACAATGTTCCAAGCGATGGGGTTTGAATTATAATCGCCCATAACTAGATTAGTCACAAATGCAGGAAGCATAATAAAAGCGGCTACTCCAAGTGCAACTCCCAAAATGGTTCCTATAACAAAGACTCCTTTGCTCTCGGAGTCTTCGTCTTCGATTTGGTTTTTGTTCTGGTCTTGGTCTTGGGTGACTACTTGGTCAGAGTCCGAACTAACCTCTCCTTCGTCGCAGTTAGCTTGCCCAGTTAGATTAGACACAGGGTCATCTTTGGTACATTCAATAGAGTCTTGAACACAAACACTAGTTGGTGCTTCAATGTTAGTGGATAAAGATTCGCTGTTGAGATTGCTTTCACTATAATCATCGCTAACTGCGTTAGCATCAGCTTTAACCGAATCCGCTGAGTCTTCACTATCTTCTTCATCATCAAAATCAAAAGCATGATCTGCGGCAATGCCCAAAGCCTTATATCCCAACATAAGCGACTCAACCAAAGCCCTACAACCTCTAATTACAGGCCAATATAACCAACCATGTTTGTCTGGTCTTGTGGCAACATCGTGCTCCTCTATATAAATGCTGCCATCGGGTTGCCTGATGGCTGCCGCCCAATTATATTTGCCTCGCATCATAACGCCCTCAATGAGAGCCTGACCCCCTATGTGAGTTTGACGCAAAACTCCGGTTGTATCTTCAGCTCGTTTTATATCACTCATTTGCTGCTTAGACATACTTTGTTAAAAATTCTCTTTCTAAATCTAATAATCAAATTCAAGAGTTCGATAAATTGACTCTAGCTTATTCAACACACTCGTCAAACACGCAACGCCGCTAGCTTCTCGAGACCTTTTCAAACGGATGCCCGCAAGACATGCGTCCCTCAGGACACCCAGTCCTAATGCATGGAGCCCCCGCATCTAAGAAAATATACGGAGCCGTAGGCTTAACCAGCTCGAGCATTCTGCTTGCTAACTCGCGAATTTCCCACTGTGCCCTATTGCAGCATCTAACCTCAAAAAAGTGCAGAAGCTCTCTTATATTCATGGTCACAACAATTTTGGTCTCACATGCATTTGGCAAAACATAGCGAGCATCCTCCGCCGGAACTCCCAGCTCAACTAGCTTGCTATAAGCCTCATATGTTGCGTTCATTGCTTCATCAAAAATTTTCTTAGACTCTGCATCTTGACTAATTGTTTGAGGAACAACAACATTTGGAGCCTCATCAAAACGCACATAACGTTGAGATTGCTGGTTAAAACTAGCGAGACGGTGCCTCACAAGTTGGTGAGTTAGCGCACGGCTTACTCCGTCTATAGCAAATGTATAAGAAGCGTGCTCTAAGGTTGAATGGTGTCCAGAAGCCAAAATAGTTGATAGGATTTTGCGAACACCCTCGTCCGACATTTTTTGATTTAACTCTGCTGCCCCAACTGCGGAGTAGCAAAGTCTTGCAGCTGTTGCCACAACCCTTTCGGGGTCTTGGGTGTGATATAAAAGCTCAACATTCATAGCAAACCATCCTTTAGTATTTGATAAAACAAAACATGTGCCTGCGCTCTCGTGTCTAAAAGACCTATTTAAGATTTTATTGCGGCACAACCGGTAAGATGCATAACATATACACGAATAGCCGCGACAGGTTTTGTTTACCTCATCGCGGCTATTATTTAATCAACTCTCATGTATGAAAGTCTGCTAACGCAAGCTTTCCTACTCGGAAGCTTCCTCAGCAGCAGGTGCCTCAGCATTTTCTGCAGGAGCTTCTGTTGTCTCGGTAGCTTCAGCAGCAGCCTCAGCTGCCTCTCCCTCTGCTGGTGCCTCTGGAGCCTCAGCAGCAGCTTTTTGCGCTGCAGCTGCAGCAGCAGCCTCTTCTTCAGCAGCTTTCTTTGCATACTCCTCGGCTTTCTTAGCCTTAGCAGCAGCTTTTGCCTCACGTGCAGCTTTTGCCTCTGCCTCAGCAGCAGCAGCTTTTTGCGCCTTTGCGGCTTTCTTTGCTTCTTCGCGCTCCAAAACAGCAGCAGAAGCTGAACCATATTTATCGGAGAAGCGTTGTACGCGTCCGCCTGTATCAACAAATTTTTGTTGACCTGTGAAGAATGGGTGGCATTTGTTGCACAAATCAATGCGAAGCTCGGACTTAGTAGAACGCGTTGTAAACGTATTTCCGCAAGAGCACTTAACGGTACACTCCACGTATTCTGGATGGATGTCTTTTTTCATTTTTATAACTCCTTATAGACACGCCTTGGTTTCCGACCAAAGCAAATTAAGCTTGAATATACTACCACCAACTTATGGCAAATAATTCGACATGCTTTGCAGTTCGCTGAATATGGGCTTTTGCGCTCCATCAACGGCGAGAAAATAAGTAATCTCAAGCTAGTCTAGCAACGCGTCTCGGTAGAAATTGACTTATAAGCCGGACGCATTATGCGCTTGCCGGATACCATTTCTTCAAACCTATGAGCTGCCCAACCTGCCATTCGAGAGCATGCAAAAAGCGGGGTGAACAAATCGTCAGGAATACCCAGTGCGCGATAAACCATTCCACTAAACATATCAACGTTTGGACACACAACTTTCTCTACACCTTTTTTAGAGATAAGCTCAGGCGTTAGCTGCGCCACTTTTTCTAAAAGCGCAAGGTCAGCTTCGCTTTCTGTGCCGTGCAGCAGTCTGTGTGCTTGCAGTCTGCATATCTCAGCGCGAGGGTCCGACAGGGTGTAGACTGCATGTCCCATTCCATATATAAGTCCTGCGCCGTCAAAGGCTTGGCCTGCTAAAATTTTGCGGAGATAGTCTGCAACTTGACCCTCATCGGTGCAGTTTTTGACGTGCTCTTTTATGTCGTCGAACATTTGCACAACTTTGATATTGGCGCCACCGTGACGAAATCCCTTAAGCGCTCCAATAGCTCCTGCGTATGCAGAGTAGGCATCAGTTCCAGAAGACGTAAGAGAACGGCATGTAAAGGTTGAATTATTGCCCCCTCCATGTTCAGCATGAATCATCATCATAATGTCGAGCATCACTGCCTCATCATGCGTAAACTCCCTGCTAGGACGCAACATCGAAAGAAATGTCTCAGCCGTTGAATATCCCTGCAAATGGCGGTGCATAATCATCGACTCACCATAATGATAGGAACGCTTGGCATAATATCCCAAAACCGCAATTCTCGGCAGGCGCGATAAAAGCGAAAGCGCAACAGCAAACTCATGTTGAGGCGTAATTGCATCTGGATTGTCGGGGTCATAAGCATACAAAATTGCAACACTTCGTTGGAGCTGGTTCATAATATTTGTGCTCGGAGTGTTCATTATATGCTCAGCTGTAAAGCCATTTGGAAGCTCGCGGCTTTCTTCTATCTTATATTTGAGCCTCTCCGACTGCTCAGGTGTTGGAAGATCACCCATCATCAAAAGATAACAAATCTCCTCAAAGCCAAATTTGCCACTATCAACATAGCGATTTACAAGGTCATTGATGTCATAACCCCTAAACGTAAGTTTGCCAGGCGCTGGTTTTTTGTCGCCCTCGTCCACAACATAACCATGAACATTGCTTATGTTTGTAATGCCCGCTAAAACTCCGGTTCCGTCTGAATTACGGAGCCCACGCTTTACGTCATATTTATCGTAGTAGCTCGAATCTATCGTATTGTTCTCAATAAAATATTGCGTAAACGCCTGTGCTTCTTGTTGATTCATAGGTGCCTTTCTAATTGCCTGCAAATATGAGTTGTAATTTGTTTAATTTGTTTAACTGCGTTAATAATGCAAATAGTACTAACAATGCGCTGTGAGAATAAAAGTTATTTGTATTTTTTGGATTTATTTATAATTTTATCTCATATATGTGTTTCTAACTAATTGCAACACAATTTTTTTGGAGGTAGACGGCAAGAGCATAGGTGAACTTGTTGCAAATAATGAAAGTGGCAAATAGGTCGCAAGGGGGAGTTTCCTATTCGCCACTTTATGTAGGTTTGGTTTAACCTGTGTATCTACATTGCAAAAGCTGGGACAACCCCACACGATTCATGAGCTAAAAACTTTTTAAAACAACCATTTGGACCAATAATTCCATAACTGCCAGAATCGCCTAAATTTGGAGTACGAAGCCACCACGCATCGTAACCGCTATATTTTGGTATTGGTACTTCTGGTAAATCACCACTTCGAGTAGTTTTTATTCCTGAAATAGCTGCGTTTTCTTGAAGCAGAGATTCTACAGATGTGTCTGTTAGCTTATTCTTAAACCAAGCGTATTGAGTTCCTTCTTCTCTAAAATCAATTCCAGAACTGCCAGGTTTTGATGCATAATAAGTTGATCCTGTTATCTCGCTATATGATAAGAGCCAGAATTTATCAAAACTTGGCCAGATAGTTATGTCATATTTTCCGCCGTTATAAACGTGAACTGGTGACATTTTTGTAACTGTTTTAACTGAATCTGCTAAATCTGCAAAACCAGTCATTGCGTATCCATCACTACCGTTCAAAGTTTCCTTACGCATATCGCAATCGTTCCAGCAATACCAATTGGTCAATTGCAATTTCATATACTTAGCCGCGGGCAGTGAGTGGGTTGCCATAAAAGTTACAGCTGAGTCATCATCGTCGTGTTCACCAACTTGAATAATTCTAAACTCAACCCATCTGTTTTCTCCATCTCCTGCGTCTGTTCCGTTCCACAAGGTGTAGAGATGGTAGTTGTCGTTTTGCATCCAGTTTAGGTACTTGTCTCTTACTTCGCTATAAGATAGTCCGTCTGATGTTTTGCTTGTAGAAGACTCGCCCTCATGCAAAAGTGATATATCCTCATCTATTTGAGCTTGGT
>CAVLCC010000035.1:0-21973 GCA_963661535.1 Senegalimassilia sp. | reverse complement strand
TCTGAACCCCCACCCGTTTAAGTAATTCTGTTAACGGTATTATAAGGGGGAGGTTACCAAAAAAGCTAAAAGCTTATAGCACTAAGACTAGAAATTCCACTTCATCTTATGGAATTTAAAAATTACTTTAGAGTCATATATTTTTAGATGTTAACC
Source organism: Senegalimassilia sp. (assembly GCA_963661535.1). Taxonomy (GTDB): domain Bacteria; phylum Actinomycetota; class Coriobacteriia; order Coriobacteriales; family CADBOM01; genus CAVLCC01. Next base: position 21,817 of record CAVLCC010000035.1, on the reverse strand, counting down.
TGATAAAAGCATATTTTTTACATCGGCTGTTAAATATTAAATCTCGCGGCGTGCCTCTATTGCGCGACCCAATGTAATCTCATCAGCATATTCAAGGTCTCCACCAACAGGAAGTCCGCTTGCTAGTCGCGTTACTTTTACGCCTAGGGGCTTGATAAGTTTAGCTAAATATATTGCTGTTGTTTCGCCCTCTACGTTGGGATTGGTTGCCATAATTACTTCTCGAACGTCGTCTCCCGCCAAGCGCCTAAGCAAATCCGAGATAGTAAGATCGTCTGGAGCAATTCCGTCCATAGGAGAAATTGCCCCTCCAAGCACATGATATACTCCGCTATATTCATGAGTTCGTTCGATAGCCGTAATGTCACGCGGCTCACAAACCACACATATAGTGGAATGGTCGCGCCTGTCATCACCACATATATCGCACAAGTCATTTTCGGCATAATTAAAGCACTTAGAACAAAAATGCACCGTGTTCTTAACATTTATAATTGCATTTGCTAACTCCGTGGCATCTTCTTTGCTGCTATTCAATAACCAATATACAATGCGCTGTGCAGATTTGGGACCAATACCTGGAAGCTTTTCAAACTCATCTAAAAGATGCTGTATTGCCATCGACTGTTGCATTAACTTGTGTCCACCTAATAATTTCTCGTGCTTGATTATGTCTAGTTGTTTAGTTATTTATTGGATAGATACTGCGTATATTTTGTAGGTCTTGCGGGTCTTGCCGCTGTGCCTAGTTGACATACACGCCCGACGCGTCTGCGGACCACACCTGCCCAACATACCTTGCTGCCACATCTCACCAACACACACAATAAATCTTCAAGATTTATTGTGACGAATCTCACATAAGTCCTGGGATATTTAGCCCACCTGCCAAAGCGCCCATGCGATCATTTGTTGCATCTTGCGCCTGTTGCAGAGCATCATTTGTAGCAGCTTTAACCATGTCTTGCAGCATGTCTACATCTTCGGGAGTTGCAGCTTCCTTATCAATTTCAACCGACAACACACGCAAATCACCACCAACAACTACCTTCACAGCACCGCCCCCAGCAGAAGCCTCAAATTGTTGCTGTGCAATTTCGTCTTGCGCTTTTTCCATATCTGCTTGCATTTTTTGCACTTGCTTTAGCATTTTATGCATATCCATTGCCATGTTTTTACTCCTATATTTCTATACTTCTAACAAACTGCCTAACATTTCTACCCCACATTAATTTGGCGCTCTATATTCAACGCCGTCTTCAAACACGTCACCCAAAATATCGGCAAGTTCCATATCACCTGACGCAGGTTTATTTTGTGGAGGAAGAGGGGCTGTTGGCAACTCCTCTGATGTTTCGTTTATTGCTAGCATTGACGGTGGTGTAGATGGACGCACAGATGCTTGATGTTGCGCGGTAGACATTGCAAACGCTGCCATTGATGCGGACTCTGTTTCTGGTGCGGGTTCTGATACTTGCGTTGTATCGTCTTCAGCAGGCAATGCCTGTTCATATGCTGACAGCGGCACAGTTTCTTCAACAGGAGCTCCAAAATCGTCTTGTTGCATGGCCTGCGCCTGCTCAGGTGCAGACGTATTTGCAGCTCCAAATTGTGCTGCCTGAAATCCCTGATTTGCCACAGGATTGCTGGCACCAAAAGATTGTCCAGTCTGTTGAGTTGACTGCGATGGAACACCTCCCAGTTTATACTCGAGCTGAACATCGGTTCCAAAACTCTTCTTTAGAGCATCTCGCATCCATTGCATTGAGTCTGCCCTGCTCAACGTGCTAAGCGCAAAGTCTGCATCGGAAGGAAGCTCAACGGTAATTTTCATATCGCGAAGATTTGCATGAGGCCTAGCTCCAGCCATAAGACCTGGTATCATTGCATGTTCTTGTCCAACGTTTCTGACTGCTGCGTCCCAAAGTCTGCGCAGACTTCCTGGGTCTTTTAGATAACTTGCTGCCGCAGTAGTTTGTTGCTGAGGCGCATCTAGATTTTGCGTCGACGCAGAAGCCTGAGCTGGTGTTGGTGATTGCGGTTGAGAAGAAGCTCCACTCACTGAAGCCGCCTGCACTGATGATGCAGAAGGAGCTGCAACGGGAGCAGAAGTTGGAACCGAAGTCTCGGCAGAAGCTGCACTTGAAACATCTGTGGAAGCCGGAGTCGAAGCAGAAACAGCCGAAGAAGTCGGAGTCGAGACCGGAGCGGAATCTGCTATCAATACCGCAGGAGCCGCAGCAGCATCTGCCGCCGCAAAATCTTGCGCCGCAGCAGAAACAGCAGAAGCCTCACCATCTTCCTGCGCTTGCCCCCTCGCCTCACCAGCAGCAAACTGAACCTCACCAGCAACACCATCATTCGTCACCAAGCCTGCCGCAACGCCAGAAGCAACACCAGCAACACTAAACTCCGCCGCGCCTCCAGCGCCCCTGCCAAATTCCAACGCATCAATTCGCGCAGACAAAGACTCAAGCGTAAGCTCAGTATTAACATGCGCCATTCGAGTAATGGCTATCTCTAATGAAAGCCTTGCATCAGCAGATACTCTAAGTTCTCCCATAAGGTTGCCAAGCGTTAGCATCATAGATGCAATTCTATCCGGAGAACCAAGTTCAGCAGCTTGTCGCTCCAAAACCTCCAACATAGGTGGTGCCATTGGGGGGAGTGCATCTGTTCTTCCGGCAATAGCGATCAAGTAGATATTTCTCACATAAGCTGTCATATCACGCGCTGTTTGCGCTGTGTCAATACCGGTACGAGATATTTCTTCTACCCACTCAAAACAGCCGCACATATCTCGCCTAGCAATGAAGTCAATGAGCCTCGACAAACGCTCGGTATCCACATCGCCAAACATATTTTGAGCAGCCTCAAAACTTATATGCCCATTGCCAAACACCGACACCTGCTCGAGCGCAGTAATAGCATCTCTCATACCGCCTTTTGCCTGCTCGGCAATTAAGTCGATGCCATCGTCGTCAAACGTAAAGCCCTCGCCATCGCAAATATGCTCCAAGCACTGCTTAATTTGGCTGGTTGTTAGACTATGAAAATCAAAACGCTGACACCTAGAAACTATAGTTTGCGGAACCTTATGCGACTCAGTTGTGCACATAACAAACACAATATGATCTGGAGGCTCCTCTAAAGTTTTAAGCAAGGCATTAAACGCCCCCGTAGACAACATGTGAACCTCATCGATGATATATATCTTGTAGCGTCCACGTGTTGGAGAAAATGCAACTCTGCCAATGATTTCTTCGCGAACATTGTCTACGCCGGTGCGCGATGCGGCGTCGATTTCATATACATCGGGGTGGGTGCTCTCGGCGATGTCAACGCAGTTTTGGCACACTCCACATGGATTTGCCGTTGGAGCTTGGTCGCACAAAAGAGCCTTGGCCAAAAGCCTGGCTGTTGTTGTTTTTCCGGTTCCCCTAGGCCCGCAAAAAAGATATGCATGCGCAACTCTGTCGTTAGAAAGCGCATTGCGCAGCGTTTGCTCAATATGTTCTTGCCCCACAACATCTGAAAATGTTTGAGGTCTATATTTGCGATAAAGAGATTTGCTAGCCATAACTGCGCGACCTCGTTTTCTGTTTAGTAGAAAGTTCTTATAAGATAGCCAAACGTTTTATTTTAAAACATCGTGATTATTCAGCATCGGCATCAGCAGCTACGGCATCGGCGCTAGCATCGGCGCCAGCATCGGCAGCAGCGTCTTCGCCCTCGCCCTTGTTTTTTGAAAACTTCATTTTTATAGCACCAGCAACAGCAGGTATTAAAGATATTACAACTATTCCCACAATCACAAGCTCAAAGTTGTTTTGCACAAATGGAATTCCGCCAAAGAAGTATCCCAGCAAAACAAAAAGCGAAACCCACAAAACTCCGCCTAAAACATTAAAAACCATAAATCTTGGGAATGACATTCTGCCTAGACCCGCACAAAATGGAGCAATTGTGCGAATGATTGGGAAAAACCTCGTAACAACAATGGCGAGGACGCCGTATTTATCAAAGAGGTTGTGTGTTTTATCCATGCGCTCTGGAGTCAAAGCCTTAACTTTTCCAGAATCTACGATTGCCTTTCCTAGGCCTCTGCCAATCCAGTAGTTTGAAGTATTGCCCAAAATTGCTGCGGCATACATAAGAATAAGGAGAGCCCAGATGTTTAGCCCCCCGCCATCTGCCGCAAATATGCCAGCCGTGAACAGCAGGGAGTCGCCCGGCAAAAACGGCATTACAACCAAACCGGTTTCTATAAATACAATAAGAAATAAAGGAACATATACATATATTGGACCTAGTGTGTTAATCCAGTCTGCAATAAATGCTCTCGGGTCATGCAAAAGTGCGATAAAAAAATCCATGCTTCTCCCATTACATAAGAAAGTGCGCCGAATAGACCCGGACGCTCACCAGCGGCCACTTATGGCTGCTTCCTTCCAGACCTGACCAGGTTCGCGGCATAATGCCGTCCGAGCCGATTCGACGCACTTATGAAAAATACTTGCCTGCTAATTTTATATCGAGAAATTTATTTTTTAAGATTGTATAGGCTTAAGTGTTTGATTGGTATCTAAAAAGAGCTAAAACGCAATAAATGTGTGATTATTGTGTAACTCAAGCAAGGTGGATGGCCAAGCAGCGTGTGTTTAGCACAAACAACTCATTACTCGTCATCAAAATGTGGCTCAAAAAGTTTTGTATTGCTTACAGGATCTGTAAGCTCAACAATCCCAGTTAAAACATCAGCATATTGATATGACTGACGCGATACCCTGCCTCTTTTGCCATGAACCTCAACAATAAAAAGCGATGGATGAATTTGTGTTAAAACACCCTCACATTGTACGACCTTCGACCTGCCCATGTTAGCTTTTATTTTTAGAGTTCGCCCTTCGTAAGAAGCAACGGTCGATTGAATTCCCTCTAAAACCATGGCTTGTTGATCAATTTCCATTAGACCGCCTTTCAACATTGAATTTCTATAATATCAATAAAATGTGTTCAGCGGTATATTTGGAGGGGTTTTTGGCTATATTATGTAGGACAGGCGGCAGGTTCGGCGGGTAGTTGGTTGCGATTGATGGCTGTGTTGGGGCCAGCTGTTGATGACGGGTTGACCTAGGCGGGATTGTAAACGTCTGGCTTGTATCTAATTCGCGGCTTCTTTTTTGCGCCTTCCTTGCAAGCGAATTTATGAGCACGTGAGCAACAAAAACTCACGCGCCATATGCAGATACACATCTATGCTATGAGATTCACCACGCGAACGAGAATCTATGTTGCATCTCTCAAACATTGCGTCTATCACGTCAGCGTTTGCATCAATGCCGTGTGAAGCAAAGTAAGATCGCATCGAGTTGCGGATCGTTTTGCGACGTTGCAAAAAAGCTGCATCGGCGAGCATACATGCGGTGTTTATTAAATGCTTATCTGTAATATCTATGCGCTTATCTAGCCTAATTACTTTAGAGTCAACATGAGGAGGCGGCAAAAAACTACCCGGCTTTACACAAAAACTAGACTTAGGAGTTGCAACTAATCCGAGCTTTACGCTATATGCTCCGTAATCTTTTGTGCCAGGCGACGCGCACATTCGATTTGCAACCTCTGCTTGAACCATAACGCAAGCCATGTTTATGCAATCTAGATTTTGTAAGTACTCCAAAACAATAGTAGCTGCCACAGCATATGGAAGGTTTGCAACTAGCTTATGAGGGAGGGGCGGATTTTGCGATGAAGTGGTATTTTGTTTTGTCGCCGAGAGAGGATTTTGATTGTTCAACGAGGGTATATTTTTATCCGACCCCAAACACGCATCTTCTAGAATTTGCATATCAAGGTCCAGTGCGTCCATCTCTAGCAAGGTCATTGCAGACGAGTCTCCATCTGCCGCAATACAAACATTATCACGCAAAGCGCATAGCAAATCGTGGTCGCGCTCTACTGCCACAACTTGCGCTCCTCTAGCAACAAGCCCAACAGTTAGAGTGCCAATTCCAGGTCCTACCTCTAAGATTTTCTCTCCAGCTTTGATGCCAGAAAGCTCTAGGATTTTTCCAACTATAGAATCGTCTACCAAAAAATGCTGACCTAAAGATTTTTTGGTATACAACTCCCAGCGCTTTAGGGTTTTTATTGTGGAAGTTGGATTGGCTAAAAACGAATTAGGCATGTTTAGTTATTCCTTTGCCCATGCTCAAAATTACCATCATGATGTTTAATGTCCGAAAATTTTGCGATTGACGAATTCTTGAGCATTCGACCTAACATTCTTCCTGAATCTAGGGCGCGTCGACAAAATTCGGCTTGATTGACAATTATCTCTTTTGCAAGCGCTAGTTCTTTTGCGTTCATCGCGCTAATCTGTTCTTCGCTCAAACGCGGGGGCATATCGCGAGGGTCTTTGTATCCAACAAAATTGCCGACCTTCTCCAGCTCAAAACCTGCAATTTGCAAACAACTGCGCGATATAGTAACAAACGGCTCAAAACCGTGTGGATCCCCGCCTGCGCCAACAACAAAAAGCTGAGCCGGACGCCTCTTTGGAAAAGGATATCCAAGCAAATATTTGCGAACCCAATAAGGCTGAAATCTGTCGAACAGGGCCTTTAGTTGAGCTGTTGGTCCAGAAAAATATACGGGTGCAACCAGCGCTAGACCATCGCAGCTATCTAATAGGGAGATGAGTTCTAAGTAGTCATCTGCAAAATTGCCACTTGTTGTTTTGCGACCTGCCAAAATGCAATTTCCTGTTTTGCTGCACCCCCCGCAACCAATGCAGGGGTCAATGTGTTTTTCACAAAGCAAAAAACGCTGCGTTCTAGCTCCAGCTTCTTGCGCTCCGCGCTCAATTATATCTATTAAAGAAACGCAAGTTCTGCATCTGGGCGAACCACTGAGCAACAAAAGCACTGGTGCTGATGGGTCGAGGTCTGCTACTGAATTTGCAGAAGCATAAACATCTGGAATGCAATTTTGATTTTCATCTACGTGTGTTTGCAGATGACTAGGCGAAGAATGGGGCGGGGTTTCTTCTCTTTTGCTAGCTCCTGAATGTGAGCCCGCAGGTGAACCGGCAAAATCTGCATCTCTAGTTCTAACGCGTGAAGCAAGTTCTTCTGTTCCCTTTTGCACCAGACATTGCTTGTTTTCCTTAGGTTTCGCACCATCTGGCAATGTATCGCCTAGCGATGTATCATCTGGCAACATAGTCTTGTCTCCATCCAAAAGTTCGCATTATCGCAAGCCCGAATATCCGCAAACATGCACCCGCGCTCTCGTGCCACTCGCCACACACAACTTCCGCACGCTCACGCTCGCCGCACACATCACACCTGCTACACCCACACAACACCTACCCACGCCACACTCACATATATCGCTCTATATTAAAAACGCTAAACGCATTATTATAAAGCGCTTCAAAAAAGGCGGGTCTATCTTCTGCAGAAACCTCACGCGTATCAGCCAAAAAGTCAGCCGTAAAAATTGTATTTTCAGGAGAACAAGGTGTGCCACGCAAAGGAGTTGGCGACATATAGGGACTATCCGTCTCTGTAACAATGCGTTCTAGAGGAGCGCGCTTGGCGGCATATCGTATCGCATCGCTTTTTCCAAACGTCAATGCGCCTCCAAATGCAACATAACATCCCATCTCCAAAAATGGCTTAAGAGTTGCATAGTCGCTCGTAAAGCAATGAAGCAAAGCACCCGCCTGAGGTACCCCCTCGCTTTCCAAAATTTTTAGAGCATCCTCATGAGCATCGCGTATATGCATAACTATTGGCTTATTAACATCGTTGGCAATCTCAATTTGCTTTTTAAATACGTCGGCCTGAACCTCGTGTGGAGCCTCGTCGTAGTAGTAGTCAAGACCTATCTCACCTATTGCAACCGTGAGGGGGTGTTGGGCGCAAATTCTTGTTACGTGTTCCACATCTTGGTTATAAAACGCACTACGCTGCGGATGACAACCCGCAACCACTTTGCAAGATGGCAAAATTGCGTCTAGCCCCCAGTTGTCAAGCAACATCGAGGCATCTGCGAGCCACTCCGCAAGCATGTCATAATTATGTTCGGCACTCTCCGAGGTCTCCCCCACAGTAACAACCAGCTGAACATTAGCCGCAGAGCATCGCGCTAGAGCTAGCCCTGGGCGCGAGAGCATGTCGAGATGACAATGTGTATCTGCAACCAAGCCCTGAATTTGAGGCCTAGGCACAATTTGACCCTTAGAATTGCGGAACTCCGTGTCTAAAATTAACTCCTGATCAATGTCTTGCATCAGCTCTCCTAAAGGCTTAGCTCATCTACTTGCAAACGTGGAAACATTGGTGGGCATTTGCTCACAGTGCCCCCCGCGCTAAGTTCTGCAAGCTGTCCCCATTTGCTAAGCTCGCCTAGATTTGTGATGCCAGACACATCTCCCAAACCCAAACTATCAAAAGCAATTTGCGAGGTAACAGGCATAATTGGAGCATAATACAAAGCTATAAGCCTAATGGCCTCCAGCGCGTTATAAATCACAAATGCAAGCTCATCTGCCTTGGCTTCGTCTTTTGCCAAGTTCCAAGGAGCGCTCTCCTCAATATATGCGTTTGCCCTTTGTCCTAGCTTAGCGGCGCACTGTGCGGCATGCGTAAAATCAACATCATTAAAATACTGCGTGTAGCTCTCATACAAATCGTTTGCAATTTGATGCAACGGGTTGCCCAAACTTGCCTCCAACTCCTCATATTTTTGTGGAGACAGCTCAGGAATTTTGCCATCAAAATACTTAACAGCCATATTTAGTGCACGCGAGCATAGGTTCCCCCAAGTGTTGGCGAGGTCTGCGTTATAAACCTGCACCATGCGCTCCATAGAAATTGAACCATCGGCTCCAAACTGAACATCAGTCATAAAGTAGTAGCGATATGCATCGAGCCCAAAAATTTTGACTAGGTCGTCTGGAGACACCGCATTGCCCGTTGACTTAGACATTTTCTCGCCTTTGGTGAGCAAAAATCCGTGCGCAAAAACTTTTTGAGGAAGAGGAAGACCGGCAGCCATAAGCATTGCAGGCCAAATCACGCAGTGAAACCTAATGATGTCTTTGCCCACAAAGTGATATTGCACGGGCCATCTGCGCTCAAACTCGGCAACTTCTTCTGCAGTTCCTCCGTAACCCATTGCTGTTATGTAGTTTAGAAGCGCGTCGATCCACACATATGTTACATGACCCTCATCAAAGGGAAGCGGCACGCCCCAATCAAAAGTTGTACGCGAAATCGAAAGGTCGCGCAAACCGCTCTTTACAAATGACACAACCTCATTGCGCCTAGTTTGTGGCTGCACAAAATCTGGATGCTCGTCATAGAACGAAAGGAGTTTATCTCCGAACTCTGAGAGCTTGAAAAACCAGTTTTCTTCGCCGTCATCGTTGAAACGCAGAGGTCTGTGACACTCTGGACAGCATTTCTCACCATCAACTTCTTCGACCTCCGACTCGGTGTAATAAGTCTCCTCATGCACGCAATACCAACCCGAATAAGATGCCTTATACAAATAACCTTTTTCGTGAAGGTCTGTCCAAAATGCCTGAACACCGCGCTGGTGACGCTCCTCAGTAGTGCGAATAAAGTCGTTGTTGGTTATAAGGAGCCTCTCCCACATTTCTTGAAACTTGGGAGCTATGCTATCGCACCACTGCTGCGGAGTCATGCCATTTTTCTCAGCCGACTCTGCCACTTTTTGCCCATGCTCATCTAGACCGGTTAGGAAAAAAACATCTTTGCCATCCATGCGCTCAAACCTTGCAAGTGTATCTGCCGCCACGGTTGTATATGCGGTTCCTAGGTGTGGAGCAGCATTTACATAATAGATTGGCGTTGTGATTGAGTAGCTCTGACGTGCTTGGTTGTTTTGGGTATCTTGACTACCTTGACTACCTGCTTGGGTATTTTGGCTATTGGACATTTATATATTCCTCCTCTAAAGTGCATCTTTAGTGCATAATTGCGAGCTTGTATTTGCACAGCATGTTCGCATGAACTTATGAGCTTGTGGCGCTAAACCCAATGCGCTATGCACGCTTGTGCATGTATCTAAATTTCTGTTTGTTTTAATTGTACACACTCAAGCGCATACTTATAACTCCGATGGGCGCATACGGGCTTAGCTAAGAAATGCACTACTTAAACAAAGAATTCATCTTATCAATAATTGTTGAGTGTCTAGCTTGCTCTTTTTTGCTGTCGATTGCCCATTTTTGGCTTGGCGACATTCTTGATAAAACGCTTCCCTCTTTGACTCCGCTAGGCAAATCGTTTAGAGGAATAGACTCAAACCTACCCAAACCTCGTTCACAAACTGCCTTGCCATCTTCTACTCGATCAACAATGATTGTCTCCATTTTGGTTTGCCCTCTTGTCGTGTTGTCCGCCGCTTTGCTTGTTCTTTGTTGGTCTACTGCCTTGTTTGTCCCTTGCTGGTCTGCTGTCTTGTTTGTCCCTTGTTGGTCCGCCACCTTGCTTATCCCTTACTCGTCTCCCACGTAATATTTGTTCCATCAGATGTTGCTGTGCATGTGCCATTTTGGTCGGTTCTATAAATTGTTACACCATACTTTTGCAAGGCTTTTAGTGCTTTGCTATGTGGATGTCCGTAGTCGTTATTTGCCCCCACCTCTATTACTGCCCACTTTGGATTCAAAGATTCTATAAGCTCATTACTCGTAGAAGTCTTAGAACCATGGTGTCCAACTTTGAGCACATCAATTTCTCCAGCCTGCGCTTTTTTTATTACAGATGCAGAAGCATCTCCGGTGTATAAAAATACATTATTATCAAATGTAGCTTTTAAGATTATCGACCAATCATTTAAGTCGTCATAGTCCGTGTTTTCGCATGGAGACAAAATTTCAATTTTTAGACCCTCTGCATCATATATTATAGTGCCTTTAGCCGCTGTATTTATTTGCAAGCCCTTGCTAGCCACTGCGTCCAAAAAATTCTCAAAAGTTTTGGTATTATGCGAAACCTTTGGCGCATATATCTCACCTATGTCAAAGGTCTTAATAATATCTGCCATAGCACCTATATGATCAGAATGTGGATGGGTGGCAACGAGATAGTCTATTTTCTTATAGCCGAGGCTCGAGATATAATCGCCTACAGTTTTTGCTTGGTCATATTCGCCCGTATCTATAAGCATTGTTTTGCCATCTGGAAGTTCTAAAAACTCGCTATCGCCTTGTCCTACGTCAATGAAATGGGATACAAATTTTCCCGTTGCATGCTGGGTACTTGAAGTGCTTGCAATGCTTGTAGAATTATGTTCTTGAGTTGCTTTGCCACAACCTACGCAGCAAAATGCAGATAAGCATAGAGCTCCAACAACCGCTACAACAAAAATAGTTTTAAGAAGTTTCTTCATAGATTTAATTAAAACACATTGCACTCTTGTTTTCTAGTGCAACAAGTGCAAAGTAATTTGCTTCTTTTATTGAAAAGTTGGTATTTAGAAGCTTAAATTTTATTGAAAAGTTAATATTTTATCCATATAATTATATTGAAAAGTTGATATACAACAAAGGATACTCCTTATGCTTTATAGAAAAATCGAAGCCACGATAAAAGAACACTTACTATCTCTCACACAAAAAATCTTGCTGGTAGATGGTGCTAGACAAGTTGGCAAAACCTATATCATTCGCCACGTTGGACAAAATTTATATCCAAATTTTATCGAACTGAATATGATAGAGGATTCAATTGGATCTAAGCTCTTTGCAAACGTGCATTCTGTTGAAGATTTCTACCTTCAAGTAAGCATGATTGCCGGTGACAAGGTGGGCACAAAAGAAGATACACTTATTTTTATTGATGAAATTCAAGCTTATCCGCATCTTTTAACGCTGCTTAAGTTTTTGTCTCAAGATAATAAATTTACTTATATTGCAAGCGGTTCGCTTCTAGGTGTTACGCTTTCGCAAACATCATCTATTCCCATGGGAAGTATTCGCAAAATAAGGATGTTTCCCCTTGATTTTGAAGAGTTCTTGTATGCAAATGGTTTTAACGAGCTCGTTATTTCTTCTATCCAAAATAAATTTGAAAATTTAGAACCCCTTGATGAAACAACTCACGATAAAATGATGGATCTCTTTTATAAATATTTGCTAGTTGGAGGACTCCCTGATCCAGTAAACATTTATATCGAAACAAAAAATATTCACCGCGTGCGAGAGGCACAAAACGAAATTCATGAATACTACGCTTTTGATGCATCAAAATATAGCACAGATAACGCAAACAACAAGCTTAAAATTCGTCGCATATACGAGATGATTCCTTCTAATATGGAGAATAAGAAAAAACGTGTTGTGGCACAAAATATCGAAGGCAAAAAGGGCAAAGTTTATTCAGACTATGCAGATGAATTTGAGTATCTCATTAGTGCTGGTATCACGCTGCCTGTGAATGCAGTATCTACTCCGGTGTTTCCCTTAATTGAGTCAAGTGGAAAAAACTTAATGAAACTCTATCTAAACGATGTAGGAATTTTGACCGGAATTTTGTATGGCAACAATATTCGCGCAATTTTAGATAATGAGAAAAGCATAAATCTTGGCTCTGTTTATGAAAGTGTTGTAGCTAGCGAACTAGCGACCCATGGCCACAAACTGTTCTATTATGATAATCGTTCAAAAGGCGAAGTTGACTTCCTTATTGATGATTATGAAAGTCTATCGACTGTTCCAATTGAAGTAAAATCTGGCAAAGACTACTCCGTGCACAGCGCATTAAATAACTTTACTAAAAATGATGATTATCATGTTAAAAAGGCGTTTGTGCTATCGAATGAACGAGTGATTAAAACCAAAGGCAAAATTGTCTATCTGCCAATTTATTATGTGATGTTTTTCTAAATATTTTCTATATCTAATCTTTTTGAGTTCAGTTTTTTCTTCTTGAGTGTTGTTGTGCTGTTGCAGTTTTTCCACACCATTTAGGTCCAACAATATGCACCGCCCCTGCACTTTGTAACTTTCTTTCAAGTATGCCGTCAGCAATGCGTGGTAAGTATTTCTGAGTGGTTTGTTGTTTATTTTGTGCTATTTTTTGATTCATAGGACTCAATTCCTCCAATGAAGATTTTACCTGATTATAGCACTATTTTCCGCAAGTTGGACGGTTTTTGTTCCGCAAGTTGGACTGTTTTTGTTCCGCAAGTTGGACTGTAAAACTACACTCACTTATCGTTCATTTTTTGCAAGAACAGCTCTTTGAAATCTTTTTCGTTTTTGATATTTGATTGCTCTAGAAGATAAATTGTTTCAGCAGAACTCAAACACTTCAATGCAGTTGTAGGGTCTGTAGAATTTTTTGCTTCTCTTCTCATTTCAGATGCAATTAATTTGAGGCCTTCACGGCTTAAAATTAATGCCTCGTTTTCGCATGACAAAATGCCGCTTTTAACAGGCTCTGTGCGCTCATCGCTTAGAAGATTTGCATCAGATGCAGCAGACGCGTGCCCAGCGTCTAGCTTTTCTGGACAATTATCTTCCAGCCATTTTCTTGCCACAAAGTTTTTGTTCTTCAAAATCTTCAAAATCAAAACGACGATTCCAAAGACAGACAGAGCGTCAAGTATGCGGTCAAAGATAATTGCCAAAAAGCTGGCGGCGTAATAATCGACGCCTGCTGAACAAAGAAAATCACGGTAGGAATTTTCAAAGATCGTCGTAAAAGTGCCTCCATGTAAAGCAAAAGACAGAAAGACTGTGATTGCACTTTGTGCAAGTATAATTATAAGAAGCGTTTTTACTGCATTTTTGTAAGGCAATCTTCCATCTGTTGCCTGCCTGAACAGGTATCCATATGAAAGAGCCACCAACGCGCTTTCAGAAAAATAGAGGATGTTTTGCGGGCTGTCTTGATAAACGGCAATGATTAGATTGTTAACAAAGCTAAGTATAATTCCAGCTGCTGGGTCGAGTGCGCAAGCAACGAGCGCAGTTCCTGTTGTGTCGAGCCATATAGGCTGTTCTAAGTAAGAAAAAGATGCGCAAAGCACATAGTTAAGAGCAACTCCTATAACACTAAATAATATATATAGGCGCACTCTAGGATTATCTTTAAAGTATTTCTTTATCTTTTTTGGAGTTAGACAAAATTTAGAGAAATCCATTCCTTCAAAAAAGCCAACTGCGTAATAGTCGTCGCCTTCTTCTTCCCTGTCCTTCAATTGTTTTAAAAAGCCGCCTGTAACAATACCTGCAGGGAGTGCAAAAACAAAAATACCCACTATTGAAGTTATTGACGTTAGAATATAGCCTAAGTCGCTTGTTGGAGTGATGTCACCAAATCCAACTGTTGTTAGTGTGATTGTTGACCAATATAGCGCATCCACAAAACTATCAAACGTTTCTGGCTCAAATGTGAACATGATGAGTGCTGTGGCAAAAATGTAGGCCAGGGCAAGAATAAGAATTGAGCTTAGCGTTTTTCTTTCTTGAACAAAAACATTGACGATGATAGTTAGATGTCTTGAATACCTAAAAAGCCTAATGATGCGCAGTGCGCGTAAAAACAAAAAGCCATTTGGTAAGAGGTTTAGCGTTGGCAAAATCGAGAGCAGATTTATGATTGCAGTGAGCGTGAAAGGGTATTTTAAAAACTCCGTCCATTTGCCTCGTTTGCCCTTTGCAATATCAAAAGTCATCCAGTTTAAAAGATAGTCAAAGCTAAGGATGTATACCGTTATAATGTCGATGACTTCAAGTGCGCGCTGTGCGTTTTCGCCTAAGCTGTTGGCATGAAACAGTGCTGGAGCAATGCTAACAATTGAGACAATGACAATAAATAGGTCATAGAGGCAACTTGTATTATCCCCGCGCTTTGGGCGCGTGACTATTTCATAAATTCGTGTTCTCATACAATTTCTAAGCGTTAAGTTTATGGGCTGATAAATTATACCAGTAAGTTTTTTCTTATGACTGCGATGGACTTATTAGAAATGCAAACGCCTGTTGAGAGGTTGTATAGTGCCTATGCGTTAATTGTTCGTTAATTGTCCTGTCCGCTAGTTGTCAAACTCAGCTTCTCTGATAATTTTATTGATTTATGACTCAAACAACTCTAAGCAACAATCCACAGACTACTAACTACTAGCCATAAATTTAAGGGTACGAACTTATAGTAGCTCCCACGCCCGCGCAAAGGCGGGCATGGGAATTTAGACTTCTTAAAAGTTTGCCTGCTTGTTCGTGATCACAAGGCTAGAAGCAAAAAGCGGGGACGACTCCGAGTGCATTGGCTCCGCCGCGGTTGCCTAGACTGCCGTCATGATCCACTTTAGCAAAGGTGTAATATTCGTAGGCACTCGGCGTACGCGTCCACCAACAATCGCCATCGCCGCCAGCGGGGTTTGAACCCGCCCTAGTTTTCGGCATGCTCCCAAGCACACCGTTTTTCGTCTCCCAGCCCCACCTCATACTTACTCCATTGTTCGCAAACCAGGTGTACTGGTTGCCCTCCCATGGAAAATTGTGGGCAACATAATTGTTGTCGCCACTGCCAAATACCTCGGTGCTAGAAATCATCCAGAGCTTATCGTTGGTGTCGCCATCCAAAGCGGTCTTTTTAACCGTGAGGGCTGCGGATGCGAGACCTTCAAGGCCACTGCTCACGTAGTTGGCAAACGTATCGTTTCGCATGGTGCTAGCGCTCCAGCCGCCGCGGCTGGTATTGGCGGTGTTCATTTGCTTAACAGTGGGCAGCGAGTGTGTGGCTATAAAGGTTACAGCAGAGCCGTCGCCGTCGTGTTCGCCCACTTGAATAATACGGAACTCAACCCACCGGTTGGCACCGGTGCCCGCGTCGCTTCCGCTCCACTTGGAGTAGAGGCGCACCTCTTGGTCGGCGGTGCCGTTGGCGTTCTTGCCGTTCATATAGTTGGTGTATTCTGTGGTAACAGCCGCCTTGTCCTTGCCAGCCGAAGTTTGGGTTTTAGTGCCGTGGAGCACCTGCATGTCCTCATCGATTTGAGACTGATTTTTAAGCATGCCTGCCTTGGGATTATCGGCTCCTGCAACACTTAGCCAGTAGTCACCAGTCTTGGCCCACATCGCGTAGTAGGTCTTTGTGTCCCATACCAGCACGTTTGCCGCTACTAGCTCAGATCTTGTCTTTCCACTGAAGGCGTCCTCGGTCTTGCTCTCCGCCCAGCCCATAAAGACATAGTCGTCGTCGCTGCACGTGATTGCTGAATCTTCAGGTATTATGTCGCTGGTGATTGTGGTGCCGTGTTTCATCCGTTTAACCACCACATCCTTCTTGCCATTGATTGTTGCCGTGGTGCCGCTTGGGGCATTGGCGTCAAAGGTCACCCAAGAAAACATGCCCTGAAGATC
The DNA here is from genome assembly GCA_963661535.1 of Senegalimassilia sp. Classification (GTDB taxonomy): domain Bacteria; phylum Actinomycetota; class Coriobacteriia; order Coriobacteriales; family CADBOM01; genus CAVLCC01. The sequence continues at coordinate 5,406 of CAVLCC010000035.1, read as the reverse complement.
TGGATAAATCATAACTCGGTAGTTGAGTCTTGCACTTCCGTTGGATTTCACTTTGGCTAGTACATCAGAAGAGACCTTTGTTCCACTCCAAGTGCCCGTTGCTGTTGCACCTGGCTTCACGTCAGCTATAACATCGGAAGTTGCACTTGCGTTTGCATCAGAACTCGCCACAGCTAGGTCACTGCTAGAAAGCTCGGCTTCACTCCAGTCAGCCTCATTCCAGTCATATTCTTCCCAGTCGTATTCATCCCAATCGTATTCGTGCCAGCCCTCTTCATCCCAAATGCCATACTCAATGAGAGCTTCCCAGTCGCTGTCACTAAGCTCCTCTGGAGCAATGATGTCAAGAATGCCGATAATATTATCGGAGTTATTGGTGAGACTAACATCTGCCGACAAGACGTTGCCCTCCTCGTCGATCACCACATCTGCTGAGCACTCCACATCGGAGTCTTCGCTCTCATCTTGTGCACTTGCCTTAGAGACAAAACCGCCAAAGCAAAAACTAGTTGCAAGTATGGTGGCTATAGCTACCGACAACACTTGTTTTGTTGTGCTTCCCGAGTTTTGACCCTTAGGTCGCACGTGGGTGCCACGCGAGCTTTTGCCCATGCGTGTGCCTTGAGCTGCTGAAGCGAGCTTTTTGCTCTTATACAAGCAATAAGCACCACCTGCACACAACACAATTACTCCTAGAATTGCAAAAGGCGCAGCATCTCCTGTAGAGGGAGCTTTTCCTGAAGAAGTGGTTGAAGTCTTGTTATTTGATGCTGTTGTGTTACTCGTAGCAGCCACGCTGTTAGACGATTGCTGCATCGTAACTGTCATTGTCGAATCGATATCTTTTGTAGCTTGTTGCGCGTGCGCAAAGGTTGGCACTGCAAAAAGCAGAACCAATGCCAGCAGCAGCGCTGACATACAACCGCAAATCAAGCTAGACTTCATAGGTTTGCACATAGTGTATCCTTTCTTGTATTCGTGCTTAATCCCTCCCTGCCTTTTGCAGTTAGAGAAAATTTATTGTACCACGGGCGTGCCGCTAACGCCCATGGTTGCTGTAACTATTAGACTCTAAAAGTGCCTATGGCTGCCATAACTGTTGCGCCCATAAGCTCATGTTAGTCCCTTAAACCAGTTACTCTTTTACAACAATAGATATCCTAAACTATCCCCTAAGGGCAGAGTCAAGCAAAATTTATAAAAATGTTGAAAAAATTTATGGAACCCAAAATTATAGCAGTAGATTTGATTTTTAGTCTTAATTAACGAACATTTTTAAAGCTATTTGAAAACCTTGAGTTCTTCTAGCAATTTGATGAAGTCAAGGTATACTACGACCTTTGCTTGGGGAGGTGATAAGGGGTGCCCAGGTGCCGCAAGCTGACCCCGCGTTTTGTGGGTCAAAAAAGCAGGGAACTTATAAAAGGTATCGAGAAAATCTGTCACCTTGATTGCGTAATCCAATGTTATCTCTTTCGAGCATGTTCTCGCAGATTCTCTCACTCGCACGGTAACTTGCTGTTCTGTGTTTCAAGGTGAATCTTTTCTGTGCCTGCTTCGATGGCTGTTTCGTAATACCAACATTTGTGATTGATGAAGTCTAGAGTTTCTTGCAATTCGGCAATTTGAGCCTCAACAGCACACTTTCGCTCTAAAAACATTTCATAGCGCATCTGCAGCGAGTCATCTCCAAGTTGAACCCACTCACAAAATTGACGAATGTCTTTTATGGGCATCCCCGATTTTTTTAGGCATTCTATTACGCGCAACATTCCCATTTCTGTTTCAGAAAAAATGCGATAGCCTGAAGCTTTGCGCTCCATAAATGGAAGAAGTCCTTGTTTGTCGTAATATCGCAATGTCGTTGGTGTTACGTTCATTATTTCTGCTGCTTGTTTGATTGTGTAATTCATCGTAAAAATCGGATTTCAGGGTGGTTATGCGCAGCTTGCTATTGTAGATCCCGAACTTATGTTAAGCGTTTCGCCACAGTTTACTGCATATCAAGGTTTCGATGCACTCTTTCATAGCGTGGAGGGTTACATTTCCAAATTCAGCAATGAGGCAGCAGAAATGGTTGAACTCGCGTCCATTAAAAACATCGCAGAATATCTTCCACGAGCAGTGAAAGATGGAAATGACATTGAAGCCAGAACTAAAGTGGCTTTTGCAAACACAATGAGCGGATATTCCATGGAAGTATGTTCGTGTGTGAGCCAACATGCCATGGAGCACGCGCTTTCTGGTCATCATCAAGAACTACCACACGGTGCAGGGCTAATTATGATATCTGTTGCCTATTTTTCACGCTGGATTGAAGAACACATTTGCGATGATCGCTTCATTGAACTGACACGCGCTATGGGCAATGCAGATGCGCAAGCACCAGAAGATTTCATTGTTGCGTTAAAGAAGTTGATTAAAAAGTGCAATGTGGACGTTGTGAAAATGAGCGATTACGGCATTTCACGAGACGAATTTCCACAAATGGCAAAAGACGCAAGAAACACGATGGGAGTGCTTTTTGCGTGCGACAGATTTGAACTAACCGATGAAGATGTTATAAGTATTTACGAAAAATCCTACCGTTAAGGGGTCAATCATGAAGTGGGAGTTTTTATGCGTGGTGCTTGCAGCCTGTTTATTTTTAGGCGGTTGCCAAACACAACCTGCAAATCAAGATGCACAAAGCATTTCACAAGAAATTGAAGTGGTGGAAAACTATGAGGAAGTCACGTCCAAAGATTTTCAATCAGATGTTGTTGAGAGTTCTAGCCAACAAATCAACATGAAAAATGTATCTTTGGAGTCAGTCCCACAAAATTATTACAACGCAGCAGATCAGCAGGGCAGCCTTGAAAACTTTTCATATGACACAAAAAATTATTTGAGCACGGAAGAAGCTATGCGAAAAAATGCAACAGTATATCTTCCTTTTGGGTATAACCAAGACGATTCAGCAACTAGGTATAACATTTTGTATCTTCAACATGGAGCTTACGGAAATGAGCGCACATGGATGTATGAATATGGCGATGACTTTAAAAACTTGATTGACAACATGATTGAAAACAAGCAAATTCCGCCGTTGATTATTGTTATGCCTTATCTTACTTCTGGAAATGAGTGGTATCACGACACCACACCTATTTTCTACTCCACCGAATTGAAAAACGATCTAATGCCAGCCATAGAAGCGCATTTTCACACCTATGCAGAAAACACAACGGATTCGGGTTTTAAAGCTTCCCGCTCTCACAGGGCTTTTGGAGGCTTCTCTGCTGGTGGCACAACAACTTGGCGTGTCTTTTTAGATGGAATGGAGCGTTTTGAATATTTTTTGCCAATGAGCGGTGGTTTGACGTTGGGGGGCGATGGTTCCACTAATGTGGAGGACGCCACTCAAATTGCAAATATTGCGATAGCTTCTGGCTTTGACAAACGTGAATACTATGTATTTTCGGCAACGGGCACAAGAGACGTTGCCTATCAGGGACTTTTCGCACAAATTGATTACATGAAAACACTGAATAGTGCCTTTGATTTCACAGCCACTGGCTTTGCCGAGGGAAATTTAATGTATTACACAGTGGACGGAAACAGACACGACTACCCCTACACCTATGAATATGTCTATAACGGTTTGCGCTGTTTATTTTCGTGGTGGTGAGATTGATTTAGCGAGTAGTGTGTAAAATAGTGAGTAATACGCTATGCACTCAAACAACACAAAGAGCGGGGTAATGATGGAAATGAATAAAGCACTTCAAAATGACTTTCCGCCCATTGGAATAGGCACTATGTTGTGGGTGCCTAAGTCTGAAGATGAAAAAGAAGAACTTTTTCAAACATATAAGTGTTGCATAGACCGAGGCTATAATTTTTTTGACACTGCCGAAGTTTATGGAAACGGAAAAGTTGAAACCTTGATAGGAGAGTTTATTAAAAGGGATGGTCGCCCTGTGCGAATTTCTTCAAAGTTCGCACCTCCATCTTCCATGAACCCAATGGCTCCCAAGCGAAAAACCGTGGCAACTGATTCACCTGAGGCAATATGGGAAGCTTTGGAAGGTTCCCTTATGCGCCTAGGAATTCCTTCTTTGGAATTATATTTAATGCACACGCCTCCAAAAGCTCACAGCATTTCAGACTATATGAACGTTATGGCACAGGCAGTAGAGCAAGGAAAAGTGCAAAAGATAGGAGTATGCAATTTCACTGCAGCGCAAATTAATGAAGCAGCGGATGCATTGGAAAAATGTGGATTATCACTTTCTGCCGCGATGGTTGGATATAACATTGTGCGTCGTTATCCTGAAACTAACGGAGTGTTCGATGTTTGTAAAAAACACAACATTACGTTGATTCCATATGCTCCGCTGGCTGAGGGAACTTTAACGGGAAAATATCGCAACAAAAAAGTTCCATTTAAATATTTTCTAACTTCCTATTTTGGGCATCTTAATCTAACAAAAGAAAGAGACGACCAAATTCCATTTCTTAAGAGATTGTTTTCAAAACCTCGAGAGTGTGACATCAAACGCATGGAACCAATTCTTGCACAAATGGAAAAGATAGGAAATGCGCATGGCAAAAGCATTGCGCAGGTTGCAATTAACTGGTTGTGTACCACGCCAAAAATCCAAGTGTTTCCTATTCCTGGAGTGAGGAATGTGAAGCAGGCAGTTGATAATATCGGCGCAGTGGAATGGCGCATGACAGCTGAAGAACGGGAGAGCATTTGTGAAGCTTGTTTCTGAATTGCAGGGAACGTATGCGCCTTCCATCTCGCCCGAATCAATTGCTTCTTTAATCAATCGTTCTCTGTCTATAACGGAGCTCCTTTGAACAGGTTTAAATTTTGAAAAAAAGTTGACAAAAAAAATGCCTTTTTAACAGGGAAAACAATAGATTATTTAACTAGACTTGTTGCAAAAGTCGGGAAGTAATGTTAGAATTTGTAGCGTTACCGAATTAAAAAAAAGGGGGGGGTGATTAAAGCAGTAAAAATACCAGCAGGGGTTTTCGGAATCCTATCTATAATTTGCGGGGTATATGTATTATTTGATGGCGAAAATATAGGCGATGAAGCTGTAAAGTTTTCGGGAGCAATAGCCTTGATAGGCACAGGACTATACTTCACACTCGCCACTATAGGAGGTAAAAACCTTCCAATGGCAAAAAGTGCTGGAGGGAACACGCTACTCTTCGCGGCGATGGTATGGGTATTAACTCTTGTCTTATATGCACTATTAGGCGGATTCGCGAAATAGTATAAAAGCAAGGGCGCCCCTTCAAACCGAAGAGGCGCTCAATTCTTTTATGTGTCGGCTTTCAGCATTTTTCCATCTTTCGTCGTAGGCGACTGTTCGCCTGTCGTAACCTGTCGTACTCGCGTTCCGTGAC
>CAVLCC010000034.1:0-22530 GCA_963661535.1 Senegalimassilia sp. | reverse complement strand
AGCGGTCTGTCGCCTCTTTTAACAATTTTATAGATTGTGAGGTGACTCCCACCGCCTTTAGGCGGTTAACTTACTTAATTTTTCTTAATTAGCATTGCTGTCACGCCAATTATGTTGACGATTAGCAAGCCAAAGATTAATCAAATCTTGTAAACTAACCATATGACCACCTCCTTTACGAATAAAGAGAGGCGACATATACCGCCTAACGCGTATTTATAAGATTAGAACATCAATCTAACTAAAGTCTTAACTAAATCTAAATCATTTCTAACCAAATTCTTACCAGTTTCTAACTAGATTCTAACTTGCCCATGAATTTAATACGAAATGTCAAATTTTCGTAAATGCTTAATAGCAATGTATTTTACAAGTTTATCAACTATATTTCGTTTAAAGCTTCAGGCTGTTTTGGTCAAGCAAAAAGTTTCTAACTCCGATTGTTATAATTCCATTTTCATAGCGACGTACCTTAATACTATCCCCAACAATAATGATTTTTTTAAAAGAGTCTGGAATCTTTAAAAGCCCACGCTGTTCTTGATTAACTTTGTCTACGGTCGGAAGTGCAAATGCAGATTGGATATAATATTTCTCACTTCCTTTTGTTGCAACAAAATCTATTTCCAGTTGTTTTTTTCTTCGTTTTCCGTCGGTCTTAGTTTCATATTGTTCAATCACGCCAACATCCACATGGTATCCACGCACTCTTAGCTCGTTATAGATTATATTTTCCATCAGATGCGTTACTTCAATTTGTCGAAATCCTAGTCTTGCATTTCGAAGACCTGTATCCTCAAAATAATACTTTGACGCTCTTCCAATGTATTTCTTGCCTTTTATGTCATAACGTTCTGCGATGCTGATGAGATACGAATCTATTAAGTAATCTATATATTTTTTGATTGTCTTATCGCTGATAGTTTTGTTTTTATTGCTCTTAAATGTGCGCACAAGCTTATTTGGGTTTGTGTAGCTTCCTATTGCAGATGCCAAAACATCTACCAACTCATCTAGTTCAGCTTTATTACGCACGTTGTGACGCTCAATAATGTCCGAAAGATAAACTTTTTGAAATAACGATGTGAGATATTGTGCTTTATCCTCCGATTCTTGCATTGATAAAGTAAGCGGCAGCCCACCATAAACAAGGTAATCGTCCCAGGCTTCGTCTTGAGTGCCTTGGTATACAGATGTGTATTCTGAGAAACTTAGGGGGAAGATGCGAATTTCATCACCTCGTCCGCGAAACTGCGTAATTACATCAGACGAAAGAAATTTTGAATTGCTGCCTGTAACATAAACATCTGCATTGCGAATATGCAAAAGGCTGTTGAGAACGTCTTCAAATTCGTCGAGATATTGAACTTCGTCAAGAATTATGTAGTAGTCTTTTTGGTCTTTAATGTTTTGTTTTATAAACTTTAGGATAGCATCTGGGTCGCGCAGGTCTTTATTGGTGCGGTCGTCAAGTGCTATCTCGATAATGTGATCCTCCGAAACACCGTTATCTAGCAGATGGTCGTGGAAGAGGTTGAACAGCAGATATGATTTTCCGCATCTTCTAACGCCTGTTACTATTTTTATTAGACCATTTTTCTTTTTGCGTATTAGCTTGTTTAGATAGATGCTGCGTTCAATTTGCATGATATTGTTAACCTCTATTCCGAAAAGACGTGCATTTGCACCTTTTGTCGGAATATTATACTCGAGTTTCTTACTTTTGGGCATGTCTATTGTTTAGCTATTCCGAAAAGACGTGCACCAGCACCTTTTGTCGGAATAAGAAAATTATTTATAGGTGCACAAGAGAAATATTTTCTTATAAGTGTGTTCATACTTGTTTTAAATAGCAAACAAACCGTTGTCTGTGATACACTAAAAAACACAGACAACGGACTTATTGTCTGGAGCGTTAGGCGGTAACCGATGGTAGCGGTCTGTCGCCTCTTTTAACAATTTTATAGATTGTGAGGTGACTCCCACCGCCTTTAGGCGGTTAACTTACTTAATTTTTCTTAATTAGCATTGCTGTCACGCCAATTATGTTGACGATTAGCAAGCCAAAGATTAATCAAATCTTGTAAACTAACCATATGACCACCTCCTTTACGAATAAAGAGAGGCGACATATACCGCCTAACGCGTATTTATAAGGTTAGAGTATCAATCTAACTAAAGTCTTAACCAAATCTAAATCATTTCTAACCAAATTCTTACCAGTTTCTTACCAAACCAACAAACCGCCCAATTTATTTAGTATGCAATTGTAGGGCGTTACAGGGCGCTTGTTAATGCATTGCAGCTGATGGGTGTGCTTAAGCACGCTTTCGCTCCGCATTTTCGCGTTTGTGCAGCTTCGGCATATTGCATATAAGTTAAATTTATGGCGTAACAAAACTTAAGAACTAGAATAAAAGTCTCCTACGCTATAATTTAAAACGAGATTTATAAAAATACTCTCGAATGCTTCAAAGAAGGGGTCGTCTTATGAATACATACAGCACAAAGAGAGCAAACAAATGTAATGCTAACGAAAAACAAAACAAAAACCAACAGTCAAAGTTACGCTTAAGGAGCACATTTAATGCTGTGCTTTGCGGAGTTATCTCCCTGTCGTTTGTGACTGCGTTAGTTCCTGCAGTTTATGCAGCTGAAGCCGATGGCGCAAACACAAACATAGTGGACATGTGGTCTAAATCCATTGAGCAGTCAAAAAACGACAAGAGTATTCAGGCTTATGCAAATGTGGATGCAAAAGTTAACTCAAATTCAAGCTCAAACGAAGCAGCCCTAGCCGCAGATGGAGACTCAAGCTATACTCCATCCACAAAATATGATTTGCGCGACAATGGCGTAGTAACCCCTGTTAAGCTTCAAAATCCTTGGGGAACATGTTGGGGATTTGCAGCTATTGCAGCGTCAGAAACTAGTATTTTGTCTGAGTCTAATCAAACTTACGAAGATACTAAATTAGATTTATCGGAGCTTCATCTTGCAAAAACAGTTTTTGGTACAACAGGTGCTTCAGAAAAATATGTGGGTGCAGCTCAGGCAGGAGAGGGATATCACAACGATTCTAAAGATCCAAATGCAGGCATAAATGCTGGTGGATTTGCTGCTTATGGGTCAACTGTTTTTGCTTCTGGAATAGGTCCTGTAACAGAGGATGCCGCTCCGTATAAAAACGCAGAAAAAATTATGCACTGCTATGTATTAGAAGCAGGAGAAACCCAGCCCAAAGAATTAAATCTAACAGAAGAAGAAGCTCAAGAATACGAGGATGATGGCGCTATGGTTATGAGAGCCTATTGGTTGGGTAACTATTTTAACGCCGATGGAACTTCGTCTTATACAACTTGGGAAATAGATGATAGTTTATGGAATGTTTCGCTTTTGAACTTAGAAGATGGCAATATTTTGCCAGAAACTAGGATTTTAGATAGTGATGGCGAATGTGTGGGGCTCGACCAAAATGCAGTAACTTCCATTAAGCGTGAAATTGAAGAAAAAGGTCGAGCTGTTTCTATAGGCTTTCGTGCCGATCAAGCTTTACCTGGTCAAAGTGGTGTTGGCAAATACATAAACGAAAACAACTGGGCGCACTATACGTATGAGACTGTAGAATCTAATCATGCTGTAACTGTTGTTGGTTGGGACGATACTTTTGACAGAACCAAATTTGGTAATGGTGTTGACAATTTGCCTGAGGGTAATGGCGCTTGGCTGGTAAAAAATAGTTGGGGGTCAAGCACAGAAGAATTTCCTAATTATGGCACATGGGGCGATGAGGGTTATTTTTGGATATCGTACTATGACAAATCAATTACTGAGTTTGAGTCGTTTGACTTTGATTTGCAATCATATGGTGATAACACAGAGTATTACATCAATCAATACGACTACTTGCCAGAGGCTCAAGCAGTAGCACTTTCGAGTGATACGCCAACTAGCACTGCAAATATTTTTGAAGCTGAGGGAGATTTGGCAATGCGCACTCTTTCGACAGCTACTTATAAGTCAAATACTACGGTAAATTATGAGGTTTATTTGCTTGATGATGAGGCAACTTCTCCAACAGATTCAAAACATAGCGAGAAGATATTTAGCACTACAGCTAACTATGAATATGGTGGATATCACCGCACTACTCTTGATGAATCTAACTGGATTGCAATGCGCGAGGGACAGCGCTACTCTGTAGTTGTTACACAAAAATGCAATGATGATGGCAAATACTATCAAGGAATAGCAATTAATGTTTCTAAACCATCAGATGAACTTGTTGCCAAATATGAAGCTAAGGCCACACAAGAAGTAACTTCAGACTTGTATTCTGAGTATTTGGATTTTTATGTGAGTTACAATACAGCCTTGCATCCTGACTGGACGAAGGAGCAAGTCGAAGCTAAGGCAGAGCAAGACGCTAAAGCAATGATAAGCACTACTTCGGCAGTTGAGTATATTAAAAACAGGGTTGATGGCAAAGTTGATGCTTATCAAAATTCATATTTTGTTGCAAAAGTAAATGAGGGGGAGAGCTGGACTGGTACAGCATCGCAGGCGAGCACTGCATCTTTGGAGGCAAGCACTGCGACCGCGAGCACTGCGACCGCATCAACGCAAGATCAAGAAGCAACTACAGCCTCTGAAGATATTGACTGGGTAGATTGGACAGTATTAGCAAACAAAGTAGAAGAACAGGAAAAGATTGATGATATGAATGTTGTGGCAGATAATGCTCCAATAAAATCTTTTTCTGAGGTTCGCAGTTGGGCAACGGTAGATGAACTTAGCGCTCTAGAAGATGCCATCAATGCTGCTAAGGATTTGCTCCAAAATGCCAAGATTAGCGCAGATGGAACAGACGTAGATCCAAACGATATTTGGATTACACAAGAGCAATATGATACTTTGAGCGCAGCAATTGCACAAGCAGAAGAGCAACTTAGTTTGGCTGGTTCAAACTACAAAACGACCCTTCTAAATACAACTCCAAATTCTGAATCTGTGCTAAATGCAGCTTCGGCTTTGCAGGTTAGCGCTCAAAATGGAACTAAGGGTGCTGCTGCTACTAGTAGCGCAAACCTAGTTAAAACTGGAGATAACGGGGGTCTAGTGTTGCTAGTTGCATTTTTGATTGCAGGAGCTGGCGCAGTGTGTGTGGCAAAGGCTGCAAGGAGAGCATAAATAATGAGTTCGTCTTTAATTCCTCTGGCTTCTTCGCCAGAAAAGGAGAGTGAGGCTTTCAAAAACCTCACCACAATTTATACCGATTTAGACGGAACATTGCTAGCTCCCGGCGGTTGTTTGCTAACTAATGCTGATGGAACTCCATCATATAAAACATGCGAGGCAGTTGTTGCCCTGCAGCGAGCTGGAGTAAATTTGATAGTTGTTACGGGTCGCAGCAGGGTTCAGTGCAATGAGTTTTTGCGTATTTTAAATGCTCAGACTGTGATTGGCGAGATGGGCTGCACCAAGCAAGAACACGGAACTGGCAATCTCGATATTAAATACGATACGGGGGAGTTTGATTTTGACTCTACCACGCATAAAACTCCCTACGATGCAATTGCAGCAAGTGGGGCTGTTGAGGCGTTATTCGAGCGATATGCGGGCAAGCTAGAATACAACTATCCAAGGTGCTTGAATAGAGATGTTACACATGCAATGCGCGGGTGCATTGATCCAGATGAGGCAGCTCGGTATCTCAAATCTCGAGGGTATAATTTGGAGTTTGAAGATAATGGCATGATATTTACTCCATCAAAAACAACTTTGGTAGATTGTCCGCAAATTCATGGGTATCATATTGTGCCTGCGGGTACTTCTAAGGCTAAGGCTGTAAAAGACGACATGGAGTGCCGTGGGATTTTGCCTAGCGAGTGCGTGTCTATTGGAGATGGCCACGGCGACATTTATATGGGAATGCACACCGGCTCTTTTGTGATGATGGTCAACGGACTCAAGCAGGAGCGTAATGTGTTGGCATCGAACGCGCTGGATAGCCCGCATAAATTTGTGACAAACAAAATTTGCAATGAGGGCTGGATAGAGTTTGCCAATGCAGTGCTTAGAGCAAAAGGGATTTGTTAGATATTTTGATATTTAGTATGTAGTTTGGCAGGTGGGTTTTTTTATGCATAAACAACAAACAAAAAGTAACTGGGTTAGGCGAGGAATATATTGTGCACTTTTGGCAGGGGTGCTAGTTGTTTTTGTCGCACTGTTTTCTAATGTTGCACAAGCTGCGTCTGAGCAGTTAGACGCATATGCGGCAGAAAGTTGGAAAGAGGCAACTAGCAAGGCTTTGTCTGGAAGCTCGCAAACATATGCGTATGCAAATTCTTCGGAGGCTTCTTTGCAGGCAAACACTAGCAGCAGCGACGCATTTGATGGTCTTCCAGCAAAATACGACCTGCGTGACCCCAATTCAGATGGCGATCGCTCAGACAGCGTGGTTACACCTGTTAAACTCCAAAATCCATGGGGAACATGTTGGGCATTTTCTATTTGCGCTGCTAGTGAATCAAGCATCTTGTCTAAGGCAGGCAAAAGTTATGCCGAGCAAAACATAGACTTGTCAGAACTTCAACTTGCAAATTCTATTTATCTAAATGGCGGAGCTCCAAAAAGTGTTGTTGGACAGGCACAAGCGGGCGAGGGTTTCCACATAGACACTATAGACCCAAATATAGGACTAGATGAGGGCGGTTATACTTTTTATGGTTCGTCGATATTTTCTTCGGGGATAGGACCTGTGTCGGAGTCGGCTGCTCCTTATAAAAATAAAGAGGGATTGATAGAGTGCAACCTTTTTGAAGAAGGCTCCGAGGAACCCAAAAAGCTCTATCTCACCGAAGATGAGATAAAAAAGTACGAGGATAGCGGCGCAAATATTGTGCGTCTTAACTGGGCAGGAAATTATGATGACGAAAGCGGAAAGAAGGTTTTTCCAGACTGGTCTAGCAGCATAGATTTGTGGAATGCTTCTGCATTGAATTTGCAAGAGGGCAACGTTTTGCCCGAAACTGCAATAATGGTTGATGGAGAATATGACCATACAGACTTGCAGGCAGTTGCTTCTATAAAGAGAGAAATGAGCGAGTATGGCAGGGCTGTTGCGTGTGCATTTACGGCATTTGAGGGTTACTATAATCCAGATAATGCTTGCTACTACAATGTAGATGCAAACAAGGCCAGTCATGCTGTGTGCATTGTTGGTTGGGATGACAATTTTTCTAAGACGAACTTTAACGATGGGTCAAGTTATATTCCTCCAGATGATGGAGCTTGGCTAATTAAGAATAGTTATGGAAGTGAGCTTGAGGATTTTCCTAACTATGGAACTTTTGGCATTAAAGAAGACGACAAGTACACTGGGTATTTTTGGGTTTCATATTATGATAAGTCGATAACGAACTTTGAGACGTTTGATTATGACCTCAACTCTTATGGAGATAATACTGAGTATTATATCGACCAGTACGACTACTTGGTTTCGGACAAAACAATTTGCAACTCATACGATAGCACGGCAAGTTCTGCAAATATTTTTGCAGCAGACGGGGATATGTGTTTGCGCACTTTGGGCTGCACCACTTTTAAGCCTAATACAACGGTTTTTTATCAGATTTATTTGCTAGATAACGAGGCTACTACTCCAACTGATCCCAACCATTCTAAGTTGGCATATTCTTTTGAGGATACGTATCAATATGGGGGGTATCACCGAGCAACAATTGCTGAGGATAGCTGGATTGCTATGCGAGCCAATCAGCGTTATGCGATTGTGACAACTCAGTATTGCAATGATGATCAAAAGTGGTATCAGGGCGTGGATACGAACTCTGCAAAAGCAAATTTTGAAGCAAGGTTAAATGCTGGCGAGAGCTGGACAAGCGTTTCGCAGTTTGGAAGTGGAGAGGGGGATGGTGATGAGGATGCGAGTGCAGATGGCGCGAGTGCGGAGACTGCAAGTTCTCAAACTGTAGGTTCGCAAACTGCAAGCACAGATGCTACTGGCACAGAAGCTCAAACCGCCAGTTCTACACAAGGTGCCAACGAACAAACCTCGTGGACAGACTGGACAGTCATTGCTGCAGCCATGAAAGAAAAAGACAGCGACTTGCAGGTAGACAATCTCTCTATAAAAGGCTTTGGCGAAATTCGCAGTTGGGCTAGTGTTGATGAGTTGTCGGCGCTAGAGCAGGCTATAAAAAATGCTCAAACAATACTTGAGAATACTGTTATTAGCAAGGACGGAAGCGACGTGGCAGAGGGCGTTGCGTGGATGACTCAAGAGCAAAAAGATGCGCTAATCGCCGCAATAGAGGCTGCTCAGGCAAAGCTTGACCTAGCTGGAAGCGACTACAAAAACACCCTCGTCAACACAACACCCACATCAGCAGAGGTTGTAGATGCAACAAATGCGTTGAAGTATGAACTTTCGTATGGCTCAGGCGCATGCTCGGGCTCATCATCAAAAATAACCTCAGACAGTTTGCCAACAACGGCAGACGCGGCTGCGGGTGCTATAGTTTTTCTAGCGTGCATTATTGCTGCAGCTGGTTTAATAATTTTTAAGTCAATTTGTTTTGCAAAAAAATACGAGGAGTGAGGTAGTTGCTGCCAACAGAAGAACAACTTAAGGTGTTTCAAAGTGGAGTGTCTGATATAGTTCCGCTAAAGGCTCTAAAAGAGAAGCTAGACAGGCAGGTTCCACTGCGAATTAAACTGGGGGCAGACCCTACAGCTCCAGATTTGCATGTTGGTCATGCGGTTCCTCTTCGCAAGCTTAGGCAGCTGCAAGACTTGGGTCACCAGGTTGTTTTGATTATTGGAGATGCCACTGCGCTTATTGGAGATCCATCGGGGCGCAACTCAACAAGACCCCAGCTAACTCGCGAGACTATTGAGCAAAATGCAGCAACTTATGTGCAGCAGGTAGAAAAAATTCTCGACCCCTCCAAAACAGAAATTGTTTGGAACTCTGAGTGGATTTATAAGTTAGATTTGCAGGGACTGCTTGAGTTAACCAGCAACTTTACAGTGGCACGCATTTTGGAGCGCGACGATTTTCATAACAGATATACTAATCAGCAGCCTATTTCTTTGCATGAGTTTTTATATCCTACGTTGCAGGCATACGATTCTGTTGCCGTAAAAGCTGATGTAGAAATTGGCGGGCAAGACCAGCTCTTTAACTTGCTTGCAGGGCGTGAGCTCATGGAGAAAATGGGAATGGAGCCGCAAGTTTGTCTTACTTTGCCACTTCTTGAGGGAACAGATGGCGTTCATAAGATGTCTAAGAGTTATGGCAACTATATTGGACTTACTGATGAGCCTAGCGACATGTTTGGCAAGGTCATGTCTATTCCAGATGAGTTGATGATTCGCTACTACAGGCTTGCTTCGACTGCTCCCGTTAGTGAAGTGGACGAACTTGAGAAGGGTCTTGCTGATGGTAGCGTGCATCCTAACAAGGCAAAGAGGGCGCTGGCTCGCAACATTGTTGAGGCTTATCACGGTGCGGACGCTGCTGCGGAGGCAGAGGCTGCGTTTGACAAGGTGTTTAAGTCGCATGATATTCCAGATGATGTTAAAGAGTATGAAGTTGAGTTTAAACTAAACGATGATGGTTTGGTTTATTTGCCTGCGCTAATGCATGAACTTGGGCTGATTTCTAGTGCTTCTGAGGGCAGAAGGCTTATAGATAATGGCGGTGTTAAGGTTGATCGCGAGGCTTTGCCTGCTAAGAGTTACAACCTTGAGCCTCAAAGGCTTGATGGAGCAGTGCTTCAGGTTGGCAAGCGCAAGTTTGCTAAGCTGATTGGAAAGTAGGGGTGCTTGCTCTTGCTTGCGGATAATTAAACGTTGACATTTAAGAGCAGTTGGTGATGCAAGACTAAGTGATGCAAGACAAGTATTTAAAGGGAAGTGAAATATGGCAAAAAACAAGAAAGCGAGCAAAAAGGCAACGCCGCGCACAACGCATATGACGTCTGCGACGTCTTTATCGCCCACAAAATCGCTAGTTTGCAAACGCATTTTGCGCTCTATATGCCTAATTGCTCTGCTTGTTGTTTTTGTTTTTAATTTTCCGTTTTGGGAGTCGCTTACGTTTAGCAACCAAAGCACTCTGTCTCAAACAGCTGTGGGTGATGGGCTAAAACTGGTCTCTACGCAAGGTTCAAGCAAAACATTTGAGGTTACTAATGCAGAAAATGCATATATTGATTATGAAATTCCAAACATTCATGTAGATAACATTAAGCTTGATTTGGACGATCCAAATTATGTTCCATCATCGTGGAGAAATTCAACAGGTCCTTATATAAAGTATTCGATTGATATAAATGATGCCTCGAGCATAAATCCTCTTGAGCTACCAGAAATGACTTATACAAAAGGGGAGCTTCAAAGCCATTGGGATAGAGTTCATCTTTCCCAAAACTCAACAAAGATGAGGCTTAATTTGGGTTGCGATGCAGGCACCACAATTGTGGTGGGGGAGGTTGTTGCCAATACGGTCAGACCTTTTTGCGCCCCTCTAACATTGATTTTTGCTTTGGTTGTTGTGGTTGGATTTTTTCAACTTTTACGCCCCTCCTCACCTCTTTATAATATAGAGATTAGTGGGCTTACAACAGGCAAAATTGCAAAAAGAGTTGTAATATGTATAGCTGTTTTTTTGGTGGTTTTGGGTGGGGCGTTCGTAAGCAAAATTTCGACTAGCAATAGTGTTGGGGACTCGTGGCAAGTCTATGAGGTAACTTATGATTATAATCAATACGATCACCTAGCAAACGCACTTTTGAACGGCTCCACAAAATTGGATATCCCCGTTGCACAGACTCTAAAAGAGCTCGATAATCCTTATGACAGAGCAGCTCGAAGCATGGCCCTACAAGCAGCAGGCGAAACCTATTACCTCGACTATGCCTATTACAACGGCTCTTATTATTCTTACTTTGGAGTTTTGCCGGCCGTAGTGTTTTTTATGCCTTATAAGCTTATAACTGGTAACGACCTTGGAACCGCTATGGCAGTGATGTTTGCGGGATGTTTGTATATTCTAGCGGCGCTTTATCTAATTTTGCAGTTGCTAAAGTATTTGGGTCGGAGGCAAACTGTGGGTGAGTATTTGTTTGCTGTGACAATTTTTGTTTGTTGTTCTGGATTTTTGTACTTGATGTTTTTGCCGCAGTTATACTCTCTCCCAATTTTATGCGGACTGGCGCTTGTGTTTTTTGGTGTAGCCAAGTTTTTGAAGGCTGCAAGGTGTTTTGACGGGCAGAAATACAAGATTTCTGATTTATGTTTGGGCTCTTTGGCAATTGCACTATCTATTTTGTGCAGACCGCAGTATTTTTTGGTGATACTTTTGGCTATTCCGATCTTTTGGAACGGCATAGTTAAAGATAGGGTGTTTTTTTCCAAAAAGGGTGTGGTTAATACTGCGGCGATAATTGTTCCTTGTGTATGCGTGGGGGCAATTGCAATGGCTTACAATTATGTGCGTTTTGGCTTGTTTTTTGACTTTGGAGCTGCTTATAACCTAACTGGACTAGACATGACGCACCATCCAATTGATATGGCGAGGACTATTCCGGCTGTATTTCAATATTTATTGCAGCCAATAACAATCGTTGCACAGTTTCCTTATATGGTTGAGGCAAACATGGCAGTTGACTACCAAGGTCTTTGGTATACAGAGATGTACTTGGGTGGCTTTATGTGGTTTTGTCCTCTTACGTTTATTTTGCTGGGTATTGTTTCGTGGTTTAAAAAATGCAAAAATGGCGAGCTCAAAATGTTTGTGGTTGTAATGCTCGTCATTGCTGTGATTATTTTATTTGCAGACTTTCAAATTGCAACAATTACAACAAGGTATTTTAACGACTTTAGTTGGCTTTTGATAGTTGCCTCTTTATGTATTTTGTGGACTAGCAATGACTGGGAGAAAAAAGCTGGCGTTTTAACCAAGGTTGTTGTGACCGCACTGTTTGTTGGCGTTGCGCTGAATGTGCTGGCGCTGTTTAGCGACGGACGTTATGGAGCTATGTCGGAGATGTGCCCGCGTATTTTTAACGCGGTGAGCACTTGGTTGCTGCACTAGTTTTTTGGAGGCGTTTACGGTTTACGCATGAGCCATTCCGACGCGCTATAGAGGGGGTGTATTACCCCTGTATAAATCTAGTTGCAGCATACGTGTTGACTGTCATAACTCGGGGGAGCAAAAGTGAGCACAAAAGATAGAGTCCTACAAATTTTAGAGTACGAGCAAAACGAGTATATCTCCGGACAAAAGATTGCACAGGAGCTTGGGATTTCAAGAAACTCTGTTTGGCTTGCGATTAAGACTTTGCGCGGTGAGGGACTTGAAATTTTGTCTAGCACTAATAAGGGTTACAAGCTTCAAAGCGATGCAGATTATGTTAGTGTATCTACGATAGCTGCCTGTTTTAAGGCTCCATATCCAAAATTAGAACTCCATGTTTTTGATGAACTTGACTCTACCCTAAATGAGTCTAAGCGAATGGACTCAAACGGATTTGAAGGTATAGCGGTAATAGTTGCTAGGCAGCAAAATTCCGGACGCGGACGACGAGGACGAAGCTTCTTTTCTCCAACCGGCGGCGTTTACATGACATTTATGTGCAGTGGTTGTGAACTTGCTGGTGACGCAGCGACCATGACCATGTGTGCTGCTGTGGCTACTGCGCATGCTTTGCAGCAAACATGTAGCTGCAAACCTTTGATTAAGTGGGTCAACGACATATATGTTGATGGTAAAAAAGTCTGCGGGATTTTGTCTGAGGGTGTGGCAGACCTCGAAACCAAAACCATGAGCAGCGTTTCAATTGGAATTGGAATAAATGTGGGGCGGCAAGATTTCCCCGAGGACCTAGCAGATAAAGCGGGCTATGTGGAGCTTTTAGAGGGTAAAACTAGGAGCCACCTAATAGCTGCAATAGTAGAAAATCTCCTAGACTCTGGAATGTTTTATGGTGCTGGAGGTGCTAGCGATAACTTTGAGGCTAAGCGTAAGCGCATTTTGGAAGAGTATCGCGCCTTATCATTTGTGATTGGAATGCAGATAGAATATGAGCTTGGAGGACAGACTTACTCAGGCGTAGCAACCGGAATTGATGACGAAGGAAGTTTGCTTGTGACTGAGAACTCCGGTGCAAAAACAATCCTACGTGCAGGCGAAATCTCGCTGGTTTTTCTTGATGCTGCGCAAAAACCGCAGCCAAGCAGTTACGCCTAGTGTTCAACACGACTTATTTGTTTAGGAAGCCTTAGCTGTTAATACTATTTGTAAGCTACAGGTAAACTCAATACTTTATCGTTTATCATCGCTATAAGCTGCTATCAAAAAACTTACATACCCAAGGACTAACGACCCAGACTAACCTAGTGCTTAATGAGACTTCTGCCTGTCCATTCTTGTGGAACGTCGTCTATACCCGCTAAGTCAAATAGTGTAGGTGAGATATCTGCAAGACGTGCGTCTCCATCAACAAGTTCAACTTTGCGACCACTGTTAGAAGCATCAATTGCCACAAAAGGAACGCTCGCTGTTGTATGAGCTGTGTGAGGTGATCCATCTTCGCCAATCATTTTTTCTACATTGCCATGATCGGCAGTAACAATTCCAACACCGTCGAGTTCAACAAGCTGCTTAATGAGGCGTTCTAAGCATTTATCTACTGTCTCAACAGCTTTAATTGCTGCAGGAATTACGCCAGTATGCCCAACCATATCGCAGTTTGCAAAGTTCACAATATAAAAATCTGCTGCTCCATCGTGCATTGCTTGTATGAGCTGGTCTGTAACTTCCTCGGCGCTCATTTCTGGTTGCAGGTCATAGGTTGCAACTTTAGGACTAGGTACCAAAATGCGCTGTTCACCTTCTTTTGGTTCCTCAACCCCTCCATTTAAGAAAAATGTTACGTGCGCATACTTTTCTGTTTCTGCGATATGGAGCTGTTTAAGACCTAAATTTGCAATTTTGTCTGCCAAGACCATTGGTGGCACAGTTTTTGGAAAAGCTATAGGAAGGTCAAATGTCTCATCATATTGAGTCATGCAAACATACCAAACCTTAGGAGCGCGCCCTCTGTCAAACGAAGCAAAATCTTCTTTAGTAAATGCTCGTGTTATCTCGCGTGCACGGTCGGGTCTAAAGTTTATAAATGCAATGCCGTCGCCATCTTCAACGCCTCTGTCTACAAACGAAATTGGCTCAACAAACTCATCAGTCATTCCAACTTCGTATGATCTTTTAACTGCTTGTGATGGTGTGCAGTGTTTTTCGATTCTGTGTGTTTGCGAATTTGGAATAACCATAGCATCCCAAGCTCGTTTGACTCTTTCCCACCTGTTGTCGCGATCCATAGCATAGTAACGACCGCCAAGAGAGGCAATTTTAACTTCGCAGGAGAACTCGTTTGATATAGCTGAAACAAAATCTTCTAGCTCTTTTACATA
Organism: Senegalimassilia sp.; assembly: GCA_963661535.1. Lineage (GTDB taxonomy): Bacteria > Actinomycetota > Coriobacteriia > Coriobacteriales > CADBOM01 > CAVLCC01. The sequence goes on along the minus strand of CAVLCC010000034.1, from coordinate 8,028 downwards.
GCCTTCTCCGCTGGTGGGAGAAACGTCGCGACCATCCAAAAACGGGTGCACAAAAATGCGTTTCACTCCGTGAGTTGCGGCATAGCGAACTAGAGCCTTTAGATGTTCAAACTCGCTATGAACTCCTCCATCTGAAAGCAGGCCCATAATGTGCAATACGCCTTGTGATTGCTCTACTTTCTCAAAGAGGTCTGCAAATACTTGGTTTTTATAAAAGCTTCCGTCAGTTATGGCATTGTTTATTCTAGAGAGGTCTTGATATACAATGCGTCCAGAACCAATGTTGAGGTGCCCCACTTCTGAATTGCCCATTTGACCTGCTGGCAAACCAACATCTTCACCCGAAGCCTCAATTGAGCGCACCGGATAGTCTTTGCCCGAAAGCAAATAGTCAATAAAAGGTTTATTTGCTTGTGAAGTTGCATTGCTCGGAGAAGATTTTGCTAATCCATATCCGTCTATAATTGCCAACAAAACAGGTGAGTTCACTTGTGTTGCCGCCTTTCTTATGTGTGAGGTGAGGTTAGGTTTATGCGTTTTTGACCTTGCTGCAGGTTTTTATAATGTCTACAAACTTCATTGCGTCAAGAGCTGCTCCACCTATAAGTCCGCCATCAATATTGGGCATAGTTAGGAAAGCTTCTGCATTCTCTGGCTTCATAGATCCACCATAAAGAATTCTTATACTTGCCGCCGTATCTTCACCAAAGTTAGTTAATACAACTTGCCTAATTGCGCTGCACACTTTGTCGGCTTCTTCTGGAACCGGAACGCGTCCCGTGCCTATAGCCCAAATTGGCTCGTATGCAATAACTAATTTTGTAGCATCGTCCTTGCTAATTCCGTTTAGGGCTTTTTGTATTTGCTCCTGCACAAATTCTATGGATTTGCCTTGCTCGTTGGTTTCTAAACTCTCACCGCAGCAAACGATGGGCACAATGTTGTTTTGCAACAGAAGTTTAATTTTGGTATTAACAAGCTGATCTGTTTCGCCATTGTCTGCCCTTCGCTCTGAGTGTCCTACTATGCAATACGTGCAGTCTAAATCTTTGAGCATCTCAACCGAAATCTCACCCGTGCAAGCTGCATTGCCCTCGGGCATAATTTCGTGCACATTTTGAGCTCCCACTTTTGCTTGAGATTTGTCGAACTCAATAACATTAGCAACGCCTTTAATAGATGTAAAAGGTGGACACATAACCACTTCAACATCTCCGTATGATTTATAAATGTTATCGCACACTTTTTGAGCAAGGTTTACAGCTGATGCCCAAGTTGTGTTCATTTTCCAATTTCCCGCAATAATTGGCTTGCGAGTCATAATTTGCCACCTTTCATGCATTTTGTTTTTTAGATTTGCATCCTTTGTAAATCTTGTGAAACTAGCGTTAGTCTCGTTCGTTTTTTTAGCACAAAACCGGTCACCACTAAATCTGCTAGATCTAATTTAGTGCCACAACTCCAGGAAGCGGAGTTCCTTCAAGCAGCTGCATAGAAGCTCCACCGCCAGTAGATATAAAAGTCATTTGCGACTCTAGGTTGAACTTAGCAACAGCTGCAGCAGAGTCGCCTCCACCTATGATTGTCGAAGCCTTTTCGTTTGCCGCTAGTGCCTCTGCTACATGTTTGGTTCCGCTCTCAAAAGGCTTCATTTCAAACACGCCCATAGGACCATTCCAAACAATTGTGTTCATGCCCATGATTTTTTGCTTAAACATTTCGCATGTAGCAGGTCCAATATCAAGACCCATCATGTCTTGAGGAATTTCTTCTACAGAATATATAGCTGTTTTTGCATCTTCTCTAAGCTCTGGAGCAACAACAACATCTACCGGAAGCAAAATCTCTGTTCCGTTTTTTTGAGCTTTTGCAAGCATCTCGCCTGCACGCTCGATCCACTCGTTTTCTACTAGCGACTTGCCCGTCTCATAACCCTTGGCAGCGAGGAATGTAAAGCACATTCCACCACCAATTATTAGTGCGTCAACAATATCGAGCATTTTGTCTACAAGAGCAATTTTGTCTGATACTTTTGCTCCGCCCAATATAGCCATAAATGGATGCTGGGGATTGTCGAGCACACCTTGTAGAGTAGAGACCTCGCTATCTAGCAAAAATCCTGCATAAGAGGGGAGAAGTTTTGTGATTGCTTCAACTGATGCATGCGCGCGGTGAGCTACACCAAATGCATCATTTACATATATATCTCCGAGTTGTGCAAGTTCTTGAGCAAGCGTTGGATCGTTTTTCTTTTCGCGTGGGTCAAATCTTAGGTTCTCAACCATCATTACTTGACCGTTTTGCAGAGTCTGGCTTGCTTTAGTTGCTTTTTCTCCCGCAACTTCTGGAGCTACAACTACATCAGTGCCTAGAAGTCTTCCCAACACCCTTGCTGCTGGTGCAACCGAGTAAGCCTCCTCATAGCCTTTTCCGCTGGGACGACCCAAATGACTCATCAACACAACGCGTGCGCCGTTATTTACTAAATGCTCTATTGTGGGCAGTGCTGCTCTAATGCGTTTGTCGTCTGAAACAGTTCCATCAGATATTGGCACATTAAAGTCAACGCGCAACAAAACACGTTTGCCCTGCACATCCACATCTCGAATACTCTTCATAGTGTTGTGATCGCTCCATTCAAATCGCCAATTTTGTTTATCTCGCTAAGGTTTTAAGTTAGCCCTGCTAGCAATCTCGTTATCAATTCGCCTATTTTTGCATCATAAATTTAGCTAGATCTTTAACTCTCTCAGAATATCCAGCTTCGTTGTCGTACCAAGAAATTATCTTGACCAAATTGCCGGTTCCACCCAAAACCATCGTGAGCATACTGTCAAAAATTGATGAATAAAGATTGCCAACAATGTCAACAGATACAATTGGATCCGTGCAATATTCAATGATGCCTTTCATGTAGCCCTCAGCAGCCTTTTTAACTGCTTCGTTAACTTCTTCTTTTGTAACGTCTTTGTTTAGTTCAACAACTAGGTCGACCATTGAGCCATCAGGAGTTGGCACACGGGTTGCCATACCATCAAGTTTACCCTTTAGGTGAGGCAAAACTTCGCCCACAGCTTTGGCTGCTCCAGTTGTTGTTGGAATCATCGACACAGCTCCAGCGCGTGCACGTCTAAGATCCTTGTGAGATTTATCGAGCATTTGCTGGTCATTTGTATAGCTGTGGATTGTGTTAATGTATCCTCTTTTAATTCCAAATGCATCATCTATAACTCTAACGATAGGTGCTAAGCAGTTGGTTGTGCACGATGCATTAGAAACCACATTCATTGTATCGTAGTTATAAATTTCTTGGTTTACACCCATTACGATGGTAGCATCAATCTCTTTGCCTGGTGCTGTGATTACAACCTTTTTCACGCTTCCGCCAAGGTGTGCTCCGGCTTCTTTGCCTGTTTTGTATTTGCCGGTAGATTCAATAACAATTTCGGCACCGTGTTTATCCCAAGGGATATCAGCCAAGTTGTTGCGTTCATTGTATACAGGAACAAATCGTCCATCAACTGTTATTCCGTTTTCTGCAACTTCGACAGAATCAAATATACGTCCGTGCACCGAGTCGTATTTAAGCAGATGCGCTGCTGTAGCTAAGTCTCTGGTTCCATTGATGGCAACAACCTCAAAATCTGGGTCTTTTTCCATCGTACGAAATACTAATCTGCCAATACGTCCAAATCCGCTGATGCCTACTTTGATAGCCACGATTTGTCCTTTCCTTCGACTACAAAAAACTTTTCAAAACCTTGTGTTTGGTTTTGCATTTTTTAATATGCTTATTATCGCACATTTTGTTCAACCTATTTAAGTTTGCTCGCCAATGCTTCTATTCTTCTAATTCTATGATAAACTGCCGACTTTGACAGTGGAGGGTTGGCAAGTTCACCCAACTCGCGCAAAGAAACATGCGGATGACGAAGACGAAGCAACGCCAAATCTTGCAATGCTGGTGGTAGCGAGTCTAAACCTCTTTTGTCCAAAAGTTTTTTTATTGCCTGTGTTTGCTCCATAGCTGCGTCTATGCTTTTTGCTTGATTGGCCATCTCGGCATTGAGTTTGCGGTTTACATCGTTTCTGACCGATTTTGTTACACGCACATTTTCCATTGCAAGCACTCCGCGATGTGCACCTGTTAGAGCCAAAAAACTGGTAATAGCATCGGCGCCTTTTAGGTATATAACATACGACCCACGCCTTTGTGATGCCTTGGCAGGTATATCTAGTTCTTTCATAATTTCAACTAAACCATGTGCTAACTCCTCATGTGTTGTTGTGAGTTCAAAATGAAAATCTCCTCGTGGATCTGCAATAAATCCACCACCCAAAAAAGCGCCTCTCAAATATGCTGCTTTGCAGCACTCGCGTCTTATCAAAATTAGAGGAACTCCAAACTCTAATCCTTGGCTCGATAAAATTCCCATGCTACGCAGAGATTTTTCTAAACCAATTTGAGAGGGAATTGTAATTAAATAATTATACGACTTATGCAGCGTAGAGCGTCTTGTTGTGATTTCTGTTTTTAACCCAAAAATGTCGTGTACTAAAGATACTACGCGTCTAGCAACTGATGCTGTTTCTGTTGTTATTTCTAGCCTGTAGTTTGCAGAAAGTCTGCCAGCTATTCGAACTATGGCAGATAATTCCGCAATTTTGCAGCCCTGGCACTCGGATTCTACTCGTGCAAGCTCATCTCTTACTTCTCCTGCAAACGACATAGATCGAGCACCCCCTTAAATATTTCGCCTAAGACTCTAGGACTGTGCCATGTTTGAAAAACAGGGTCTGCAAGTTGTCTTTCTACAACAACTGGCACCGCTCTTTTTATTTTAGCAATAGACGCTAGCGAACAAGGTACTCTTCTAATTACTCGCCGCCCAGCTCTGGCTTTAGAAGCGTGGGACGAATTTAATGTTGACTCATCGTGAGAAATATTTATACTCTCAAACTCATGTGGTTGAACCATTTTTGGATCTATTTTTCCTAGAGCAACCATTTCGCCTGTTGAGTTGGCATCTCCTACTTTTTGCAGAGAGTTAATGCATGCAACAGTAAGGCAGTCTTGCATTCCACAATCTAAAATAGCTTGAACATGTTCTGAACAATCTAGCCCCCAAGTTTCTCCTTGCATATCTGATACAGAGCACAAAAAAACTGTTTTTGCGTGGCTTTTTTTGATCGCATCTACAATTCCTGGCACCAACAAATTTGGAATAATTGATGTAAAAAGCGATCCAGGTCCTAGCACTATAAGATCAGCATTTAAGATTGCTTCAATTGCTGGCTCATAAGCTTGTGGATTATTTGGAGCTAGCCAAACTCTTTCAAGTGCTGTATCGCTATGCGCAATTGCGGATTGTCCTATGATTGTTCTGCCATCTCGGGTTATTCCTTCTAAATTAACTTTATCTAATGTCGAAGGATATACGTGACCTAGGCATCCCAAAATTCGTTCGCAAACTGATATTGCTTTTGTAAATGACGACACATCAGCCAACGCCGTTAGCATTAAATTTCCTAATGTATGGTTGTATGCATAATCAAAGCGGTATTTAAATGCTTCTACCATTGGATCTTCGCTGTTAGCGGCCATTGCTGTAAGGCATTTTCTAATATCCCCTGGTGGAATTATGCTAGTGTGTTCTCGTATTTTTCCGGTAGAACCGCCATCGTCTGCCATGGCAACCACGGCTGATGTTTTTACTCCCATAGCAAGTAGGGTTTTGATTGATACAGGAGCTCCGGTTCCGCCTCCAATTACAACAGCTCTATATTTGCGAAATCCATCAGGGGTATTTGCTAGTGAGTCTGCAAGGTTCCATCTCGAATTGCTATCCGGCAGATTATCTACCGAATAAGAGGCACGTCTAAAATAATTGGTAAACATCTAGTTCACCTCAGCTAATGCTATGTCTCTGTGTGAAACGGAAACGGCATAACCTTTACTAAGGAGATATTCATAGGTTTCTTGTGCAAGGGCAACGCTACGGTGTTGACCTCCTGTGCAACCTAACCCAATCGACAGATAATGTTTGCCCTCTGACACATAACCTGGCATAACTGCATCTAAAAGACCGTGCCACTTTTCTGTAAAATTTTTTGTTTCTGAATTTTGCATAACAAAGTCGCGCACTTCAGGATCTTTGCCAGTAAGAGTTCTTAATTCTGGCTCATAAAAAGGATTAGGCAAAAATCTTACATCTATCATAATGTCTGCATCCATGGGCATTCCGTGTTTAAATCCAAACGAAAAAACAGAAACTTGCAATCCCTCAAGTTCCTCTTCAGACGAAAACAGAGAACGAATTTTTTTGCGGAGTGCTTGTGCGTTCATCCCTGCTGTATCTATTACATAATCTGCAATTTCTTTGGCTTCTGATAAAAGCTGTCGCTCTTTTTCAATTCCTGAAACCACAGTCATTCCATCTTCACACAAAGGATGACGGCGCCTTGTTTCTTTAAATCGAGATAGTAGAGCTTTTGTATTTGAGTCTAAAAACAAGACCGCATATGTAAGACCTATGTCTGAAATTCGCTTTAATTCTTCAATGAGCTCTGGGAAAAATTCTCTTGCTCGCAAATCACATACAACTGCTAGTTTTCGTTGTTCTCCATCAGGTCTGCCTGCTAGTGATACTAAATTTATTAGTAACGATGGTGGTAAATTGTCTATACAAAAATAACCCAAATCTTCAAAAGTATGCATTGCTTCTGTGCGACCAGCCCCCGACATTCCTGTGATAATCACAAGATCCGGATCTAGCTTTGCATTAGAGGAACTACTCTCATGCAAAATTTGAGAATCATTAGTATCAGAATTTACCATAACAACATCACACTCTTTTGCAGCTGAGTTTTTGCTTAATATGAGCAACCAAGCAAAATAATATTAGCAATCAAACTAATATAAACAGTAAACAACATAACTTCAGTAATCAAACAACAATCTTATATATGTCAAACAATACATATCTAGCATTTAGTATCTAGTATTTAGCAATGCGCTACTGAAAACTTGTAATTAGCATCCTACAATCTATAAATCGCTTCTAGTATCTATTATCTAGCACAGTATTAAGATTTATCGCTTTTATCTCCAATGTATCTCTGCTATGTTGCACATAGCATTCGACCATTATTTGAGACCATTAATTTCTTGGATAAACTCGTCTGCAGATTTAAAATCTTTATATACAGATGCAAATCTAATATATGCAAGTTCATCTAAGTCGCGAAGCCTGTCTAGAACTTTGTCACCCAAAACATTAGAAGCAATTTCATTTTTATTTGCAGATCTTAATTCGTTTTCTATGTCCGAAATCAAATCCTCAAGTGTTGAAAGAGGTATATTTCTTTTTGCTGTTGCAGTGAGTAGACCGCGCAATAGTTTTTCTCTATTAAACGGTTCAGAACTCTTATCTCTTTTAATGACAATGATTGGTTTTTCGTTAAGTCTCTCATAGGTTGTAAACCTGTTGCCGCACTCCGGACATTTTCTCCGTCTTCTTACGGCTTTTCCATTGTCAACAACCCTCGAATCAACCACATTTGTGTCGTCAAAATTGCATACTGGACAATGCATATTCTCACCCCCATGTTGGTGTGACATCGCTATTGATGTTATAAATACCAGCAATATTAATGTTGGTTCAATTCTTTATTGCATATAACTTTACACTATATATAGAACTTTGCGTGTGAAAAATGTTATTTTCCTATGTATTTACACCCTTTGCACACAAAGTAAATTTACAGTTCATTCTTACAATTTTTATTTACATGCACTTCTAAGCAACTACAGCTGACTGTTTTTCAACAACTGCAAGTAGTCCTAAGAAAGTGCGGTTGATTGTCCCTAATCAAATTCAACCGCACTTATACCCTCACACAGTTGATGACTGCAACTCATATATGTTCAAATACAATCATAAAGGGCTCTTCGTTAGTTTGTGTGGATGAAATTTCAACAAAATACCACTTAAACAATTAAATAGTTGATTTTTGAGATAGGACGGC
>CAVLCC010000033.1:0-22981 GCA_963661535.1 Senegalimassilia sp. | reverse complement strand
TGGTGATAGTTGCATGATGTATTGTTTCTTACCCACACAAACTCACGAAGACTCAAATTTTTAAGGGAGGAATCATAGACACCATCGGTAACGAATATACAATAGGACTTAAAATCGCTGAAAGAGAAGTAGACGCAAAAACATTAATGTATCTTAAAAAGGAAACTTCGCTAAGTCTTAGTGACATTAAAGACAGACAAAAAGGGGTGACTATATACTTCTGTATGAACTAGATAATGATAAAGGACTACATCATATAAACGTTCTTAAAAAAGAACTAGCGAAACGTGGATTTACAGCTTTATTGTTTGAAGACAATGAAGAAGAATCATATCTCTTTGATAATTTAGAAGAAACATACAGGCAAATTTCTGATGAATGTGACTTAATACGCGAATTAGAACTATTCTTTGACGACTAATAACCTTTGCTTTTAGCTATATTATCTTCTAAAACAGAATTCCAAAGAAAATGGTGCAGCCCAATATAAAGAGCTGCACCATTTGATTATTTTAAAAATCCAAGCTATCCCGCGCAAAGCACAGAAAAACTAGCCTTTTATAATTTGCATTGCCTCTTCGCGATAAGCGTCCATAACATAAGGAATCTTGGTGATTTCTTCGCACTCATGAGTTAAAGACATAAGTTCGTTTCTTGTAATTGCAGGTAAGCTCATGCAGCGTGAACCAGCCATTAGTTGTTGTAGTCCAACTTTTAGTTTGTCAACATAGCTATAAATGCCAACAGCGCCTAGAGGGAAGTCCTCAACGTCTTTACCAAATTCGTCACGCAAAGTTTCGTAGCAAACAAAGATTTCTTCTTTGGTAGATCCAAATGCAGAAACGCTCTTTGGTAGGTCGCCTTCTGCAAGCCATTTTTCGATATTCTTGCCAACAAAGCCAGGAATCATCATTGCACGACCCATACAAACTGCTTTAAAGTATGGAGCACCAAGAGCTAGTCCCTTATAAACTCCACCCTCATCAGAGAAGCCGCCTGCAATTGCAAGATCTGGAACATATGCGCCCATATCGTCTAGCATTTTAGCTAGCTCATATGTCATTGACTGCAAGTAGATAGTTGGAACGCCCCACTCTTCCATCATACGCCAAGGGCTCATTCCAGTGCCACCAGGAGCACCATCAATTGTAACAAGATCAATATGTTCGTTGCTTGCCCATTTAAGAGCCTTCGCAAGCTCATTCATAGGATATGCGCCAGTTTTTAGAGTAACACGCTTAGCACCTAGCTTGCGCAAATACTCTACGGAGTTGTGGAAGTCTTCTTCATCCACAAAACCCAAACGGCTGTGGCGCTCAAATTGCTTAATAGCACCTTGTTTAAACGACTCTTGAATAGCAGGATTAGATGGATCTGGAGTTACGATATATCCGCGCTTTTGTAGCTCAAGAGCACGCTCTAGGCTATTAACCTTGATTTCTCCGCCAATGCATTTTGCGCCTTGCCCCCATTTGAGCTCAACTGTCTCTACGCCAAGTTCGCTAATAACATAGTCGGCAACGCCTAGACGGGTATCTTCAACATTCATTTGAACCAAAATGTCGCCATAACCTTGATGATATTTGCGATAAAGCTCAACGCGTCTCTTCATATCTGGAGCATTTATAACCTTGCCCTCAGAGTTGCGCTCAAGACCTGGGTCAATGCCGCAAACATTCTCGCCGCAAACAAGACTAATTCCGCTAATTGCAGCACCAACTGCAAAGTGCTCCCAGTTTGCACGAGCTACCTCTGTAGAACCAAGTGCACCTGTAAACACAGGCATCTTCATCTTAACTTTGTTTTGGTATCCAAATTCAGTTTCTGTATTTACAGTAGGGAAAGTTGCAGTATCAGGACCTGCTTCAACACCTTCAGGAAGTCCGTTTAGACCATGTGCATAGCCACAAATATTTAAGTGAGAATAATCTACTGGATAATCTTTATCGCCACCAGCGGTAACATGTCCAAAAGGTCCTGGATAGATGACCTCACGTCCTCTAAATGAAGATTTAAAAACCTCGCAGTTGCCTTTGCAATCGTCAACACAACGTGTGCAAAGACCCGAGCAAGGTGCCACACTACGAGATCTGTTGTGAGTACCAGTTGCCTCGTTAGAATTAGGGCGTTGCAAATTCATCTAATAACTCCTCTCCGTCTCTTATAACTTATAAAGAGACAAGTTTTTGCATAGCATAAAAATACTACAGCTTTCTTTTGGTTGCATTTTATATACAACCTTACATTTTGCATTGCACCATGGGTAATTTGATTCATCCCAATAAAGTACCCACGCTGAAAAGCTGTATTTAATTATAAAGTTAAACTTGTTTTTTGACCAATAGTATTTGGTTATTAACTTAAGTTTGAGCAAAGCATATGAGCATATGAGCGCACTTAAACTACTAAGCCCGTGAGTAAGCGCAAAGTTTGCGCAGACATCATGTTTTATATACTCTTTTTTAAAAATCAACGAAACACAACGGAACGCAAAACATGTACAAAATTGCATATTATATACATTGAAAATGGTACTTTTATGATATAGAAACTCAATTTAAACCCTATTAAAGTTCGTAAATGAGGCAAGTTACTCACCACTACTTTTGAGAGGGGTATTAAAAATGAACGAAACTACAACTAAAAAAGGTGCAACACGCTGGCTGCTATTGCTTTTGCTGCTTGCAGCATTCACAGTAACATTTATGACAAGGTTTGTGTGGTCACCAGTAAGTCCAACAGTAACAGCCGATCTGGGTTTGTCCAACTTAAGCGCGGGCTCATTTATGTCTGCATTTTTTGTTGGATATGTTATCACGCAAATTCCTGGAGGCACCCTAGCAGACAAGCTAGGCGTTAAATATGTTTTATCTGCTGGAATTTTGATCACAGGCCTCGCCTCTATTGGTATGGGATTTATAAATGGATACACAGAGGGCATGGTTTTGCGCGTAATCACAGGTTTGGGCGCAGGCGTTGTAATGGCATGCTGCTCAAAAACAATTGGTCTTAACTTTGATCAAAAAGATAGAGGCATAGCCTTTGGAATACTTTTAATCGGTCCTACCCTAGGACTCATGCTCGCAAACAACATTGGAGCTTCTGTTCTTGCAGCTTTTAATTGGCGCACAGCATTTGAAGTAGTAGGAGTTATTGCAATAGTTGTTGCAGTTATTCTGTTTATATTTGTTAAAAACGCTAAGTCAGAAGTTTCTGGAGAAAAAGTTACGCTTCTATCTGGAATTAAATGTGTGTTTACAACCCGCAATCTAATATGTGTTTGCCTAGCAGGATTTTTGTACATGTTTTTAAATCTAGGCGTATCAACATGGGCTAATTCATACCTAGGTTCTTTAGGTTTTGAAACTGGAACCGCCGCAAATGTTATGTCTATATATAGTTTGGGCGGAATTGCAGGTTCACTTCTAACAGGTGTAATTGTTAAAAAGTTCAACCTAAGCCCAAAGGTATATCTAATTGTTGTTTATTTGCTTATCGCAATTATCACCTTGATATTTGGTTTCCAAACAAATCTTGTAGTGCTTATGGTTGCAGGTTGTGCTTATGGATTTGTTAGCTACCTTCCTAATGCACACTTAAATGCACTAACGCTCAAATATGCACCTGATTATCTATCGGGTTCTGCTATGGGAGTACAAAACTGTGTATTCCAGCTGGCATCAATTCTCTCCCCTATGATTGTTGGACTAAGTGTTGATGTTACAGGAAGCTTTAGTGCATGCTGGTTTACGCTTGCTGCTATGCCACTACTGGGTCTAATCTTTCTATTCTTAATGAAAGAGACCCCCGAAAAAGAGGCATAAAGACAAACACTTAAACACTCTGATTAAATCAAAACAACCAATAAAAATAGCTTGCCAACAAAAAAGTAAAGAAACTATGAAAACAGGAGAAACTTATGATTAGTGCTAAAGAAAATGCACTTAGGTTATATAACCATGAGATGCCAGAATATTTGCCAATAATGGGTCAGGGCATCATAAACAATGTGCCAGTAAACGGGTATAGAGAAAGGTGTCCTCTAGGAGGATCGGGTTATGACTGGTTTGGTCAACACTGGACATGGCCCGAAGGTGACCCAGCCCCGCTTCCAGGACCTGATTTTATTCTAGACGACATTTGCGACTGGGAAGACACTGTCAAATTTCCAAACCTAGATGAGTGGGACTGGGAAGAAGCAACACGCATTGATAGAATCCCAGAGTTTGACTATGAAAATAACTTGCTGTATCAAATGATTCACAATGGAATTTTTGAGAGACTAAATTCGCTTATGGGATTTGAAGATTCACTGTGTTCTCTTCTTACAGATCCAGACGAAGTCAAGGCTTATGCGTGGGCAATGGTTGACTATAAGTGCAAGTTAATCGACAAAATTGCAAAATATTATAAGCCAGACATAATTTGCTACCACGACGACTGGGGAACACAACGCGGCATGATTTTTTCTCCGGATGTTTGGAGAGATATTCTAAAAGAACCCACTCGCCAAATTATAGAACATACGCATAGCCTAGGAATTATGTTTGAGCTGCATTGCGACGGTGATGTCCATACAATCATTCCAGAAATTGTTGATGATCTAAAGCCGGATGGAATAAATCTTATGAAAGTTAACAATATTCCTGAGCTCAAAAAGATTACCAAAAACAAGGTTGTATATAACACATTTTTGGATACTGCTAGTTTGGATGTTAATGATGCAGCTGAGCCTGTTAGCGAAGAGTGCTTGCGCAATAAGATAAGAGAAGAAATGCTTACACAGGCACAAGGTGGGGCATATATCCCTAGCATGATTTTGGTTAGGCCTGAGTGGGTTCCAATTATTATGGAAGAGTATGAGTACTGCAAAAATCTTACTTATAAAACATACAATACAAAGAATAATGAAATGATTGCATAAAACCAAAAAACCTTTAGTCTTCTAGATTTATGGTTTTTAAAACTTTAAACTTTAAACCCTAGGCTTGCAATTTATAAACCTGCAAGTCTAGGGTTTTTTAAAAAATGTAGTGTATAAATAGAGAATTTTATTACATCAACGATATAAATCTATAATGTAGACAACTTGTTTTTTAGCTTCTTAAAACTTCATTTGAAGCTGATAGATGTAGGCGGAGATCACATTGAAGTTATCACTATATTCCTTGGCGGAAAAACTTAATGGACTATATCCAAATATGAGCATAAATGATTGGCGCAGGCACGTGTTTGATTCTATAAAAATCCTAGAGCCAATTTGCAAAAACAATCAAACAAATAATCCTGATTTATCTAACATTGAGATTGCTCCCAATACTTTATATGTAGATATATATGATGTATATAAGCAGTATGCAAAGTATTATGGAAAAGATTTTCTTGTAGTTCTGTTTGACCAAAATAGTGATGACATAGATAGATACACAAACACAACTACATCAAATACAGATAGCAAAAACAATTCATCTACCAGCAAAAGCAGGAAGAACAATAAACATACCAAGCAGCCACCACAATCAATTCTAGTTCCAAACAATGCAGACAAAATTGCATTTTTTAACGATGCACTAAATGTGTTAGAACTTGCAAATTCATGGGAAAGCAGAACCATTATCGCAATTGCAAACGGCGACCCCCTGAACAAAATTTTAGATATGTGTTCTATTATCAATCCAAATACAGTATATGTTACTGACCCAAATCTCAAAATGATATCTAGAAGCTCAAGCACCATTATGGACGAGGCAAGCGCAGTTTGGAAATATCAAAACGAACATGGATACATGCCTATGACAATTATCCGGGAACTTGTTGATAGTGGTGAGTTTGAATATATGAACTCGCGCAAAAATGCATTCACATATCCAAACACATGCTTCAATAATCCCTACACTTGTCAAAATATCTTTGATGATGGCAAACTTATGGCTCATATATTTATCATCAATCTGTTTCCTAATACAACAAATATTGATTTGGATATGGCACACTGTTTGGAGAAGCCTATAAAAACATATCTAAAAACCAAGTGGAGCGAAAAGATTTCGTTTGGCACTTTTTATGAAAGCTTCTTTAGAGATATTCTAAACAAAGATCTAACGGACAAGCAAGATATTGCACAACAGCTTCAAATTTTTGATTGGGAATTTGACTCTAAGTATTGCACCATCGTTATTGATTTAGATTATAGCGAACACATTCAGCGTAGCTTTTTTGCTGATTTATTAGAATCGCAAATAAAGCTTAATTGCAAGGTTTTTGCGCATGATGGTTATTTGGTCGCAATTTGTCATGAGCCTCCTAGTACCTCTGTTATATACGACATACTCGTGCATATGTATGATTCAATACCCTTTTATGCAGCTGTGAGCAATACATTTAGCAGCATATCTGATATGTCAACATATTATTTGCAAGCTTGTAACATCTTAAACTTCGGGAGAAAATCCCGCCACTACGAGCTAGGAAATGCAAATACAAAATATTCGTCACATATATTTTTTGCATCAACATATGGAATCTATATCACAATTGAGGAGCTGTTGCAAAATCATGATTTAAGCGAGATTTGTCACCAAGGTGTGCTAGAACTTCTAGAAGATGATAAGCAAAATAACTCCTTGCTTTTAAGCACCCTATACTGCTATCTAACAAATGACCGAAACGTGCGAAGGTGTGCACAAGCTCTTTTTGTTCACAGAAACACTCTGCTAAGAAGAATTGAGAAAATTAACGCATCTTTGGGCGTTGATATAAACAACTGCTGCGATGACGAAAAACACCATATACTATTTTCTACTATGATTGCAATGCATTACTCAAATAGACTGTAATTGCAGGCATTTTTTAAAAGAAAAACAAAAGCTGCAAGCAAAATTTAAAAATGTTGGTTAGCAGTGTGAGCTGTGAGAAAAAATTATCTAGGAGGAAGCTAATGGCTAAAACAAAACTATCACAATTGATGCAAACTAGGCAAACTCTTTCGTTTGAGGTCTTTCCTCCAAAAACCGAGGATAGCATGAAGGAGCTACCCGCGACCTTAAATGAACTTTGCAAATTTGAGCCAGACTACATTTCTTGCACATACGGGGCAGGCGGCGGCAATGTTGGAGCTAACCGCGAGGTATGCAAGATGATTCAAGATGCAGGTACCGTGCCTGTAACGCACTTTACGCTAATCAAAAATACGCGCGAGGGCATAGCTCAACAGTTAGACGAGTACCTCCAAATGGGTGTGGATCACGTTTTGGCTTTGCGCGGAGATTTTCCTCTAGGCGAAAACAGCACATGCGGAGACTTTGACTACGCAACAGACCTTGTAAAATTCATTCGCAATACTTATGGTGATAAGTTTGAGATTGGTGTTGCTGGTTCCCCAGAGGGACACATTGCATGCCGCAGTTTAGATGCCGACATTGCAGTTCTAAAAATGAAGCAAGACAATGGTGCCGACTTTATTATGACTCAGCTCTGTTGGGATATGGAGCAGTTTGAATATTGGTTTGATGCAATTAGAATGGCAGGAATAACAATGCCGGTAGATGTGGGAATTATGCCCGTTCTAGACATTGCTGCAACTCTAAATATGGCTTTATCTCGCAATGGTTGTGTTATGCCAGCTGAGCTAACACGCTTAATTTCTAAGTATTGGATATTCCCAAATCCATTTGATAAAGATCCGTTTGATAGTTTCTTGGAGCAAAAGAAACACGACTTTATGGAAGCAGGAATTGAATATACGATCAACCAAATTGATCAGTATAGAGCAATGGGTGTAGATGGTATTCATCTTTATGCCCTAAATAAATCTGAAGCTATATCTAGAATTATTAAAGAATCTGGAATGAAGACTTTGATTTAGTCTTGGCTCTAAATTTATTTGCATCTGCAAGGGTGATTGTTGTCTGTTGTGGGTTTTTTTAAGTTGTATCCACATTGCGAACCCCCAAAAATCCAGCAGCAGACAACCCTTTGTGTGATGCTAAGCCTACTTGTTACACATGCAAACCACAAAACTAAACTCCCCCGTTCTTGATATTTCTAGCTGTCCCGTTCTAGGCAGTCCTAGCAATCCCGTTCTTGGCAGACTTGCCCCTAGCCCCTCTGGACGCATGCACTTAGGAAATATTTTTGCAGCGCTAATTGCATGGGTGTCTGCCAAAAGTCAAGGTGGCAAGATTTTATTGCGCATCGAAGATTTAGATCCCAGAACTCAAACTGCAGACTGGTCAAAAATTCTTATTGAAGACTTGCACTGGATGGGTCTAGATTGGGACATAGGACCAATTTATCAGCGCGATAGAATAGATGTCTACGCTGAGGCATTAGCAAAGCTTAAAAGTATGGGCGTGACCTATCCTTGTTTTTGCACCAGATCTGAGCTTCATGCAGCTAGTGCCCCTCATGCAACAGATGGAACCCCCATCTATAACGGCACTTGCAAACATCTAACCAGTGCACAAATTGCACAAAAGTCCAGTGTCAGAAATCCAGCAATACGCCTTGAAGTTCCGCCAGCAAATTGCGCAGACTCAAATATTGCTTTTGACGACCTAGTTTATGGAAGATATGAGCAAAACTTAGCAAAAGAATGTGGGGATTTTTTAGTTCAAAGAAGCGATGGAATATTCGCATATCAACTTGCGGTATCTGTAGACGATGCACAAATGGGGGTTACAGAAGTGGTTAGAGGCAACGACCTCCTGTCGTCAACACCTAGGCAAATATACATAATGCAACTTTTGGACTACCAAAACACACGTGAGCAAAACATAAGATATGCGCATATCCCTCTTTTGATGTCGCAAGGTAATAAGCGTCTTTCAAAACGCGACCATGCATGTGGTCTAGACGAACTAAAATCTCGCTTTAAAAACCCGCAAAATATAATTGGATTTTTGGCTTATGCCTGCAGCTTAACTACAAAATTGGAGCCAATGTTGGCTAAAGATCTTGCAAGCATTTTTGATTGGGAGACGCTATCAAAAACTCCTCACCAAATATATGTGGCAGACAAACTAGAGTCTTGCGGTTTGTGAGGTCTTCAACATAACTTCTCAGTCTAAATCCTACTTCTTTTCTTTAACTGCGCATAAGTATCGTATGCAATCTTAGTATTCTTATAAATCAAATTGTTGCACTTCTCTTCTGCACAAGCTTTGTCCTCATCACTTGCCCCTATAACGCTACGCAAAAATGACTCCACATATACAGCATTAGTAATGCTCAAAAATTCAACCTCTTTCATAGAGATAACCTTTTGTCTAGCTGCAATAGAGAGCAAAATCATGTCGCGCTGAACCAAATCACCATTAGTAAAAAACACACGATAAAACAGATTCTTATCGCTATCGTCAATTATGTCTGGAAAAAGCTCTAGGTACTCGCCCACAGCATCTGCAAACTTATAGTTGTATTTTCCCCAAAAAAGACGAACATATGCATCAGGCGCCCTAAATGCATATTTGTTAAACCTGCGCCAACCATCAAGATATCGCTCAAATGCAGGCTTGTTGCTTTCTTGTATCCCCTTGAACTCGCGCATATAGTCTTCAATAAAACCAACAGAAGCAACATACAAAAGATAATCCAAACTTCCAAAACGTTTATAAATTGTTGCCGAAGAACAGTGACACAGCGCCGCAACATCACTTGCTTTTATTTCGCTTTGATACCTGTGTTCTAAAAGTTTGCTGGCTTCATACACCATAGTCTTTTTTGTACCTATTCCACTAACGTGCATAAGCCATCTCCTTATTTGTTTTATAAATACTTGCTTTTAAATTTTAGACCAAGTTTAGCGCTTGTGCCATATAAGAAAAATATCCCTTGTGTGTGGGGAAATACACACAAGGGATACACACCTACAAAAAACGGATTTTGCTATGCCTAAATATTTCAGGCTACGTTTTTATCTTTTCTCCAAACAACCTCCTTTGCATTTACAATCGCCATTTTTCATTAAAGCGAATTTATTCTGTCTAGCTCATCTTTTGCAATTCCAGCATCGAGATAAACTTTATCAATTGCCTCTTTGGTATCGCTATCAAGCTGCGGACGATTGTCGCTATATTTACTCAACAATCTTTCCATTTCCTTATCAATGGTTTCCTTAAAATAATCTACACCTTTAGCATTTCGTCTGCCAATGCGGGGGTTATACAAAATCGAGAAATTATCTAGTGTAGACTCAGCAGTTACAAATGTTCCCTCTTGAGCAATTTCTTCGATCTCTTCTAAGTTAAGCGTTTCCTCATCCACTACAAATGGAGTAAGTGCAGCTCTAACCTGCCTAATAATTTCAAAGTCAACAATCATCTTCTCAAATGAGGTTGCATTAACGCTGTCTACAATTCCGCCTGCTTCCATAACAATATTAATACCATGATGTGAGGCAGCAAAGAATGTAAGCATCGACTCATATCCTGCTTGGCAGTTAATTACGGGTGCGTCAGTTTGGCATCCGCCTCCACGTGATGGAAGATGATAAAAACGACCCATATTTGCAGAAAATCCTTGCATGATAGTTCCTTCAGGAGCAGCGCATGCAAAAGTCATTCCTCCGCGCATATCTGCTGCGGTAGACTGAATGCCAAAAACAACAGGAGTTCCCTGTCTAATCATTTGTGCTAAACAAATTCCTGCTAGACTCTCAGCTGCTCCAGATGCAATTGTTCCTGCCATAGTAATTGAGCTAGTTGCACCAAGCATAGCAGCAGGACACAAAATTGCAGGCTGGCCGTACTCTGCCAAAAGCATTAGACAATCCAACATTCTGCCGTCTAGGCGAAGTGGAGAAACAGTGTTGATGAGTGCAATCATACGAGGCTTTTCGATTAGTGCGTCCTTACCGCCAAAGGCAGCGCAACTTGCGTCCATAATGCATTGCATTTCTTCAATATATCCAGTTGGGAGCAAGAATGCTTTTTCGGAATGAGTTAGCATTGCATAATACATAAGCATAGCGCCATGTTCTTCGGGCACATCTCGAGGCTGAACCAAAATTCCACCATTGATTTTATAGCTATCCTCCGACTCAACTAGCTTTAAAGCCTTCATGTATTCAGCCATGCCGCCGCTAGTTCTGTTACCATCCCAGTCATCAATAAAAGCACACCCATAAGCTGGAGCATGATTGGTTGTACCGTCTCCTAGGGTAACATCATATTTAGAGTTGCGTGCATAAATTGTAAACTGTTCAGGAGCCATGTCTACATACTTCATTACCTGCTCTTCTGTAAAATATGCAACATTGCCCTCAACCTTAATCCCGTTGCTTTTCAAAATCTCAATAGCGCGATCGTTATCAAACATAACGCCAACTTCAGACATAATTTTCATTGTTGCTTCGTGAATCATTTGCTCTCTTGATTTATCGCTCATTTTTTTACCTTTCTGTTTTTGAACTTGTTATTTTTTTAGGAGGGTCTTTAGGGTGTTTTATTCTTCACTATTCTTGGATTTTAGACGCGATCTTTTTGGAGTATCGAACAGTGATAATCGAAGTGATAAATCCTAATATGCCGCAGCCAATTGCCCAATACCAAATAATGTCGTATCCTGTGGATCCAAATGAATCTATCCATCCACCTGCCAATTTTGCAAAATAAACATCTGACAAATATCCAATTACAGATATGATTCCTGTTGCACAACCTGTTAACTTAAGAGGAATTCCAACTTCTCCTAAGGTTGCAAAATATATTCCACGCATGCCTGTATAGATAGTTGCAAATACAAAAGTGACAATTATGCATACAAAGAAATAATTTTTGGTTAGGATTAGCAAGAGTGCCGCTATAGATGACAAGAGCAGATAGATGCCTAGCGTTTTTGCCTTAGAACCAATTTTGTCTGCAATAAATCCAATAGCTAGAGTAGTAAGGCCTGCAATAATATAGTTTCTGATAACTGCAAAGTTGCTGGCAGTTGTTGGATCTATCCCCAAAACATCTGTGGTATATGCACCAAGATATCCAGCTCCTGCAGAAGTAAATGAGAAGCAGAAAAATACCAATGCTGCTAGCAGCCATGTGCCAGGAAGCTTGATTGCATCTTTAATAAAGCTAAGCTCAAATTTATCTGTATTGTCTTCTTGACCTTCAGGAACTTCTGCACCGATTATATTATTTGGAACAATAAACATTATCAAAGCACCCAAAACAATAAACAGTGCAGCATTTATAAATAGCATGATTTGCCATTGAGTTCCTAGTGCAACTGGATCTGTTGTTCCACCTACGATAGCCATACTCAAAACCCAGCTGCCAAAAAATCCTATTATTGTCCCCAAAATTGCTCTAATAAACTCCGAGATTGAAAACATCCTACCTTGCTCTTCGGAGGTTCCCATTTTGCGCGTAGTTTTGAGATATGCAGACCAATTTAAAACAGTGCCTAAACCATATAAAACGTGGATTATAATTAGAGATATTTGATCTGGCACAAAAGCGTACCAAACACTCGTCAAGCACATAATAATACACGATAGAACCATTAGACTTCGTTCAGAAAATTTGTCTGCCAATACACCTCCAAACAAATATCCAACCATGCAAACTAGTCCAAATCCCATACCCATATCACCTATGAACTCATTTACATATCCTGGGTCAACCGCATTAAACGACTGAGTAAATACAATGACCATCTGATCGTAGTAGCTATAGCGCAAAAATGGAACAAAAACCATAAGTCCACTTAGCAACGAGACCAATACTAAAATCAACCAGCGTCTTGTGCCTGTAACTCTCATTTTTTGCCTCCTTCTTCTTTTCTTAAAGTTAACGTTTGACTTAAAATTTTTTTAATTGTTTTGTGTGTTTTTATATCTACTTTTGTTGTTTGAAAAATTAGACCTTTGTTTTCTCTAACTTTGCAAACATGTTTGCAATTCAAATCATGGTTTTCTCCTTTCTTAAATCTTTAAAAATCAGTAGTTTTTATTATTGTGAAGTAGGGCTTTTTGCTTTGTATATGTATTTGTTTAGATTACTTTGTGAATGTGTTCACATTTTATGCAAAATAAAAAGGAGGATGTAGTAGAGATTATAAGTTGACATTATTCTCATAAACCACCTCTTTTACTAGATTTTGTAGTCTTAATATTCTTATATTTGTTAACACGCTCAAGATTTTGAGCAATGAGTTTATTGCACTCTTTTCTACCCTTTTCGCGTTCATCTTTAGTCGAGTCTATATTTTTGCGCAAGTACGTTTCGACCAAAATAGGATTAGTAATACTTAAAAACTCGGCATCTTCTAAAGTAATTATATTTTTGGTTGAAGCAATTGTTAAAATCATCAAATCACGTTGTTGCAAATTGCCATTAGCAAATAACATCTGATAAAAGAAGTCCTGCTCAGGTCCCTCATCTTTTTGAGGAAACAACTCAAAATACTCGCTCATAGCCCGATAAAAGTTTGAATTATATTTGCCCCAAAAGAGTCTAAAATAAATATCGGGTCTACAAAATGCATACTTATTAAACAAGACCCAACCGCTTAAGTATCGCTCTAAAGTAGGCTTATCACTCTCGTGAATTTGTTTGAACTCATTCATATAATCTTCTAAATATCCAATAGAAGAAACATACAAAAGATACTCTAAGCTATCAAAATGCCTATAGATTGCAGCAGGAGAACAATTGCACTTGCTTGCAACTTCGCGAACCTTAATTTCGTCTGCAGTCTTGCTTGATAAAAGCTTGTTGGCAACTCCAACCATCGTTCTTTTTGTATCTATTCCATTTAAATAAACAGCCACAACCATGCTCACTTTCTGCATCTTTAAACACGTTTAATTGTGAACATGTTTATTTTTATCACTTTTAAATTGATTTGTAAATAATCAATTTTGTGTATGCAAAAATGTAGTGAGAAATAGTTAAATATTTTATGGACACGATGAGGTTTGAATTGGCAAACACGCCTATTGGGCAAATCAACATTTTTTATTATATGCATTTCACGCGCTAAAACACATAAACATCTTCACAATGCAATACAATCTCAATATAAGGTTTTAAGGTTTTAAGGCGCACTTCTAAATAAATTTGCAAGAATTATATGGATAACTTTACTCAAAATACAAAAGCAATTGCTAAATATATTAAAGACGGAGAGTCTAGCAAAAACAAATCGGGCTTGTTAGGTTTTGAGCTTGAGCATTTTGTTGTAGACGCCAAAACAAATGCAATGGTTCCATATATGTGTTCCGATGCTTATACAAGACCTAGCGTTGAAGATGTGCTGAGCGAACTGGCGCGCTTTTATGATGATGCGGTTTATGTAAAAGACTCCGAGGGTAAATCTCACTTAGTTGGGCTTGTGCGTCCAAGTGCTCCTTTGTCTATTGAGCCAGGTGCTCAAATTGAGGTTAGCATAGGACCTTGCAAGTATATTTGGCAGATTGAAGATCACTATAGGCGTTTTAGAAAAGAGACTGATCCTATACTTCAAAAGATGGGATACAAGCTTGTTAACAGCGGGTATCATCCGACTGAATGTGCTGCAAATATTCCTCTTATTCCAAAGCAGCGCTACATTATGATGGACAAATATTTTAAAACCACTGGCAAACATGGAATATGCATGATGAGAGGAAGTGCGTCAACCCAAATTTCGATTGACTACAACAACGAAGCAGATGCAATCGAAAAAATGCAAGTTGCAACAGCTTTGGGTCCTTTGCTCTATTTTGTCTTTGATAATGCACCTGTGTTTGAGACAAATAAAGTTGGAGTTGTGGCTGCAAATGAGGGTGGTTGTGATGATAGCGAGGTCAGTTGTGGCGATGATAT
Source organism: Senegalimassilia sp. (assembly GCA_963661535.1). Lineage (GTDB taxonomy): Bacteria > Actinomycetota > Coriobacteriia > Coriobacteriales > CADBOM01 > CAVLCC01. Next base: position 8,177 of record CAVLCC010000033.1, on the reverse strand, counting down.
TAATGGTGCTAATGCTATTGATGATGCCAACAACGGCAACCACAGCATTTATTCTACCCCCTATCGAATGGCAAGATCAGCTATTTGGAACGATGTGGATTCTGCACGGTCTATGACGGCAGATTTTCTTTTTGAAGACGACCCATCGTATTTTGGATATGCAAAGATGCTTATGCAAAGCCCCCCTATTCTTACGCTTAGTTTGCCAAACGACGACTCAAGCGCAATATATCATGGCTCAAAACCCTTATGTGATATATACACAGATAAAATTATGTCTACAAGTGAGATAGAACATGTTTTATCAATGTTTTTCTTTGATGTAAGGCTTAAGCAATATATAGAAATTCGTCAGCCTGACTCCATGTCTTTTGAATATGGGCTTGCATTTGCAGCACTTATTAAGGGTATTTTTTATGGAAGTTCTAAATCCAAAAATGCAAAAGTTCTTGATATTTTGCACAAAGAGTTTAAGCAAGCTGGTGTGTTTGCAAAAGACGGAGCAAAAATTATTGCTCAAGCAAAAACAAGTCTTATGGATTGCGGCTATGGTGCAGCAATATATGGAAGACGCGCAAAAGATTGGTTGAATACATTGGTTGAACTTGCGTGTGAGGGTTTAGAGAGTTTGGCAACATCTGAGGGTAATTGCAGCGAATCGGGTGTTCCCAACTCTTACAAACCTTTAGCAGATAAAACTTCTAGCTCATCGCCAAGCTCAAACTCCAACGAATTTTTATATCTTGAACCACTGGCAACTCTTGTATCAAAACAAACCACTTTGGTGGAGCAGACTTTAAAAGAACAAACGCAAACAAACCTGTGTTAAGCATATAAATCTATAAAAATATAAAGGCAGATTATTGACAAACAATTAAGGAGCAAAATGTCTGATCTAAATACTTCTAACAGTGCAAGCAGCGGAGCAAATGTAATCACCAGCTTTGACTACAACCCAGATAAATTTGATGGAAAAGTGCGAGTTAGATTTGCACCCTCTCCCACCGGAAAACTCCATATTGGAGGGGTTAGGACTGCAATTTATAACTGGGCTTTTGCCAGACACAACGACGGCACATTTATATTGCGCATAGACGACACCGACCCAACCAGATCTACCCAAGAAAACACGCAAGCAATTTTGGACGCCATGGAGTGGCTAGGAATTGACTGGGATGAAGGTGCCAAAGTTGGAGGAGATGCTGGTCCATATTTTCAAACTGAGCGTTTTGATCTCTACAGGGCAGCTCTAGAGAAAATGAAGGCAGACAACACTGTGTATCCGTGTTTTTGCACAGCAGATGAGCTTGCACAAAAGCGTGAAGCAAACCAAAAAACAGCTGGATATACCGGATATGATAGAACATGCAGAGACATTGACCCCCTCGAGGCAAAGCGCAGAATTGAAGCTGGTGAGCCCCACACCTGGCGCATTAAGGTTCCACTTGACAGAGGCGACATCGAGTTTGATGATGCAATTTATGGGAAGTGCCACTTTAAGTCGGATGTAATTGACGACTTTGTGGTTATGCGCTCCGATGGAACCCCCACTTATAACTTTACAACCGTAATTGACGACATACTCATGGGAATCACTCATGTAATTAGAGGCGATGACCATCTATCAAACACCCCTAGACAAATTATGGTATATGAGGCTCTAGGCGCTAAGGTTCCAACGTTTGCTCATTTGTCTATGATCTTAGGACCCGATGGCAAAAGGCTCTCCAAACGCCATGGTGCCACGAGTGTTCAAGCTTTTAGAGACGAGGGATATTTGCCAGAAGCTATGCTAAACTACCTAACTCTTTTGGGGTGGTCGCTAGATGGCGAAACAACCATATTTGACACACAAATTTTATTTGATAACTTTACGCTAGACCGCATAAACAAAAGCGCCGCCGTATTTGACACCGCTAAACTCGACTGGATCAACTCTGTATACATAAAAGAAATGGGTGCTTCTCGTTTTGTTGAAGTTGCAACACCTTGGCTTGAGCAAGCCGGTCTTGCTACCAAAGATCAAATCGAAAGCAACCAAAAATGGTTTGAAGATATTTATCCACTTGTAGCCGAAAGGGTTAAAAAACTCACAGAACTTGCTCCCATGGTTGCATTTTTATTTAGCGGAGACACTGTTGAGTTAGAAGAAAAATCTGTAGACAAGATTTTGAAGAAAGAAGAGGCTCCAGCCATTTTGGATGCTCTTATTAAAGCTTTTGGCGATAGCTTTTCTCTGCCTTGGACACACGATAGCATCGAGACAACCTTGAGGGCGATTCCTGAGAAGTTGGAGATTAAACCCAAGAAGGTGTTTCAGGTTGCACGCGTTGCAATTACTGGAGCGCAGGTGTCTCCCCCACTATTTGGTTCTATGGAACTTCTTACGCGCGAGAACTGCTTAGCTAGACTTCAAGCTGCAAAACAAATCGCTGGATAAGGTGTTGTTGTTTGGTTTTACCTTGGGTGCAAATTATACAAATCATTATCCTAAGTTGTATAGCAATGAGTGGATTATTATGATCGTAGATGCTTACAGCCAGTCCCTCGGGCGATGCCATTGGATCTGTTTCGTACTTGCAAGATAGCCAGCTAAATATATTCTCAACATATGTTAGACTACAAAAAGCAAAAGCAAATTTTGCTTGCGTGTTCATGCTACAAGCAGCTAAGCAAAAACGCTTCTGTTCTTAATTGATAAAAATACATGGTGTGTCCAAATAAATTTGGAAGACTGCCAACAGCTTATGGTGCGTAAATGCAAATGTGAGAGCTGTAGCAGTCTTTTTTCTTCTCACATAAGTTGCAAACAAACAAACACATAAGCAACATTTATGTGAGGAGACATTATGCTTTGGATGATAGACAACTATGACTCATTTGTTCACAATCTGGCGACATATTTTGTAGAGCTTGGGTGCGAAATAAAAATTATTCGCAATGACAAACTTGATTTAGATGAACTATCGCGAGTCGTTGATCAAAACAGCAGATACAACAATCAACAGCTTTTGGACGGTTTAATAATATCTCCAGGACCCAAGAGTCCTAGCGATTGCGGACTTTGCAAAGAGGCTCTACAAATTGCTGCGGGAAAGATTCCCGTTTTGGGAGTTTGTCTGGGACACCAAATAATCGCACAAACTTATGGAGCAAAAGTTGTTCACGGTTTAAAACCTATGCATGGAAAGATTAGCTCTATAACCCATAGCGGCGAGAATTTATTTTATGGGTTGCCAAAGAATTTTGATGTCACACGCTATCATTCTCTAGTTGTGTCTGAAGAGTGTCTACCTCAATGCTTACAAATTGATGCGCTTGCAAATGACGGGAAGCAAAACACGATTATGGCAATTTCACATCGTAGTCTTCCCATATATGGTTTGCAGTTTCATCCTGAGGCAGTGCTGAGTGAATACGGACATCAAATTTTGCAAAACTTTGTTGATGTGTGCAAGGCGTGGCATAATCAACGCGAGTTAGCTCTATGCAAGCAGGCGGTGTAGTTTATGAAAGAACTTAACTATCTTGCCAATCCAAATGCGGGTACAGATATAAATACAAATGCGGCTACGAACGCAAGCCCAAATATGAACACAAAAACCGCTCAAAACCTCATTGTAGGCAGGTCACATATTTGCAATTTTGGTAAAGGCTTATGCATATCAGATATTTTTGAGGTGTGTCATAATATGCCAATGGCGGTCTTTTTGGATTCGTCTCTAAACTGTTCAAATTACGCAGCTAAATCAACTAGTTCAAACGCAAGCAACCAAAAAATCAAAGACAGACTCCTCAAAACTGCACGGTTTTCTATAGTTGCAATAAATCCATACCTATCCATCGAAGAAGACAGCAATATATGCATTAGACGTGAATATCACGCAGATAATTTATCCACATCACACACAAATTCAAGCCAAGCAAAAACAAGTGCAAAATTTGCAAGCAGCTTTGAAACAGAAGTCCAAGCAGAACTAAACAAAATATCTAACAACAATCCCACAAATCTACCCCTTATAGATGGCGCAATTGGATATCTGTCTTATGACTATGGAAGAAAGTTTGAAAATATCGAGTCTGTGCATCCAAAAACAACATCTGCACCCGAAGCCCGAATGACATTCTACGATACTCTCCTCATTCAAGATCATAAGACTGGAGAGTTATTTGGAATATCTCATGGCGTTTTTGGCGAACAGCAAGCACAACTCAACAAACTCGAACTTTTAGCAAAAAGTTGTTCTCACGCGCAAAAGCTCACCAAGATAAACGCAGATATACACACAATTCCGCAAAACTATTACCCGAACTTTGGGCACAACGAATATAAAGAAACTCTTGCACAAATGATCAAATACATCGTTGATGGTGACATTTATATCGCTAACATGACCCAGCAACTTGACATAGAGAGCACGGCAGAGTCATATGATACTTATAGTTATTTAAGGACGCACAATCCCGCCCCTTTTTCTGCATATCTAAACTATCCAGAAATGCAAGTTGCATGCGCATCTATGGAAAGGTTTTTGCAAGTGCGCGGCGGACATGTTGAGACGCGTCCAATTAAAGGAACTAGACCGCGGGGTTCTACCGCAAAACAAGACCAAAAAATGCGAAAAGAACTCGCCAACTCCGGTAAGGATAAAAGCGAACTACTAATGATTGTTGACTTAGAGCGAAACGACCTCAATCATGTTTGTGTTCCCGGTAGTGTTGAGGTTACAAGTCACTTTGAGGTGGAAGAATATGCCACAGTGTTTCATTTGGTTAGCACGATTGTGGGTAAGTTGCGAGACAATGTGAGCTTATTCGACTTGATTGCCTCGGCTTTTCCTGGAGGTTCGATCACAGGCGCTCCTAAAATACGAGCAATGCAGATTATTGACGAGCTAGAACATGGAAGACGAGGTTTATACACGGGTTCTATTGGCTACCTAGCATCTGATGGAAACTGCGATCTAAATATTGTTATTCGCACTGCTATATACGAACAGGGTGTGTATAGCATAGGAGTGGGCGGTGGCATAACTTGTGAGTCGGATTTGGAGTTTGAGTATGAGGAGACCTTGCAAAAAGCTAAGGCAGTTTTAGAGGCAATAACTTATGGTGGGTGCGAGCACGAGTGTTAACAAATTAAGGGCGCATAAACCCGCAGGTCAACATACTAATAGACCAACAATCCTACGAACCAACAACCTAGCAAACCAATATACAGTCAATCCCGCAAAGAAACTGGGTATTGAGAACGGAGAAAAACCGATGCGAGACGATAAATTATGTTTTGACGATGGATATTACTTTGGATTCGGAGCCTTTGAAACAATTGCTGTTTATAATGGCGATCCCATATTTGCTAAACAGCATGTAGAACGTATGGCAAATACTCTCAATTTTTTAAATATCGAACATACTAAAGAAGAATTGTTTGAGCTAATAAACAAAGGTTTGCATCTGTCAGAAGCTGCAACAGGTGCCAAGGCTCTAAAAATTGCTGTGTCAGACAACAATCGCGCGGTGTCAATTCGCCAAAACACATATACGCACGCAAAAAGACAACGAGGATTTAAACTCAAAACAGCTAGCACACTTAGAAACCAAACATCTAAGCTAGTGCAGCACAAAACGCTAAACTATGCAGAAAACATCCTAGAAAAAAGACTTGCAATATCTCAAGGCTTTGACGAACCTCTATTCTGCAACTATGACGGTTATATATGCGAGGGGGCAACTACAAATATATTTGTTGTAACAAGTAATAAAATTATAACGCCCCCTACCAAAGACGGACTTTTGCCTGGAATTATGCGTGATTTTGTTTTAGAAAACTTTAGCGTGGATATATGCAGTATTTCGCTTAGAGAGCTTTCTAACTTTGATGAGATTTTTATAACCAACTCGTTAATGGGCATCATGCCAGTTGTGCAAATAAATAATGCAGTATTCCAAAAACACACGATGGCTCAAAAAATTCAAGCCAAATATGAGGAGGTTTGCGGCATGTATTACTAGATTTAAAACACCTGCAAAACAACAAGATCAAGCCCAACAGAAGCAATCAACGACCTATCGCTTAGACTTTATTTTGTTGTAGCTCTTATTTGCACGTCCGCGAACTATATGAATTGCACGACCCATAAAACAACACAAAAACGCACTTTGCTTGCGCAATATGCTCAAACCAATATTTAGAGATTTGCTATCAGCTGCCTTAGCCTCTGGAATTAATTTGCAAAAAAGATCATCTTCAAAAAGCTGCTTGCACCACCCAACACGCGCAGCATGATCCATCTTAGATCTTGGGTCGCAATTTCTCTCTAGAGCAGATAAAATATATCTTCCATAAAGTGCGCCAACTGTTGACCTAACTTTGGGACTATCCAGCCCCCAACTGCACTGCTGCTCATAAACCATTGCAATTCTTCGCCTATGCAGCTCAAAATAGTCTGCAACGAATTTATTTGTAAGATTTTCTGCCTGCCTCTTTGCATATTTATATGGAGAAATTTCCAAGAGATTTGCGGTTTTAGCTCGATAAAAAAACTCGATATTAAAAAATGCATCCTCAATAAGAGAGACACCCTCTTCGTAGCGAAGATCCCCCATGCGCTCGCGCAAATAAAACTTGTTCCACGTGTATCCCAAAAGCAGGCTAACTTCTAAATCCAAAACCTGACCATGCACTTCATCTGGAGTTTTGCAGACACATTCACGGGGCAGCACCTCATTTGAATATTGAAAGTTTCCTTTTGCATCATAATATTCTTCGCAGAGTCCAAAGAGAACTATATCCGCTGGATTTTGCTGAATAGACTCCCAAACTTGCTGCAACATATTTGGATCATATGTGTCATCTGCATCAAAAAATCCAACGTAGTTTGCGGTTGTATGTTCTAGCCCAACATTGCGAGCTGCGGAAGCTCCCTTATTATCAACAAGGTGAACGAGCTTAATCCTAGAATCCAGCTCCTCATATTCTTGAGCAATATTTGCGCTGTCGTCTACAGAAGCATCATCAACAATGATTAGCTCCCAACTCCCATATGTTTGAGCAAGCAAGCCCTCGATTGCAGATGCCAAATAACGCTCAGAATTATATACCGGCATAACAATGCTAAAAAATGGAGTGATGCTATGCTCTTGTGTTTGTTGCATATTACAACTTTGCGCTGATTGATTTGTATTATCTATGTTCATATATAATTTTGTCTCTTATTTGTTTGTTGTTTTTTATGTTCGACCATTTTGTATTAGCAAAATTATATATTAGAACTCAGCTCATGCAACACTCGAATCCAAATCTTTGAGCATAGCCTTCATGTGGTCGAGTCTTATATTTCGATAATAAATTACCCAGTTAAAAGCAAGGCAAATTATGTTTAGAAAATAAACTGCAAGAACCCAATTTACCTGCCCTGCGCAAAATTTTGCAACTATCCCCATCACATAACCAAGTGTGATAAGCAAAAGAAACTGCCAGCTAGTTCCTGCGGCTGTTCTAGCCTGATAACTTTTTATGGCATTTAGTGGCCAAGAGAGTCCAAAACAAATCATCATTACAGCTTCTAGAATTTGGGCAACCATAAAACTCACTTCACTTTCATAAATAATACAAAGTTTGCATTTTGCTGAATATTTGTTGGTTTAAACCCGTGTTTTAGTGTGAATTTGTATGTGTTCTAATTCAACCTATATATTGTGAGTTTTGTAGTAGCGTAACAAAATGTCTTTTTAACGGTTTTTAGCGAGGAGTACCGTAGAGCTTTTAAAACTTGGGGTCTTGTATTGCTTAGCTAATTTCAAATCCTAAACGTTTGGATGACTTTGCAAATTATCCCCCCAATTGACGCAATTCAAGAATTTAGAGGGGTTTAAAATTTTGGTTTATTGAACGGATTAAATTGTGATAGTATGAAAAAGGGTGCAATGCAAAACTTAATAAGAGGTTTTTTATAAAACAGACTTGTTAGTTTTGTGATTGCATGTATAGTAGGTTTTATGTAGAGGTTTATTTTAACGAAAGGGTGACAAGATGAAAGAACAATGTAAGCTTAATAATTACGGGGGGGGTAATTCTAAATCTAGTTTTGAATTCCCTCACAATGTAGGTAGGGTGCTACTAGCACTCATTACCGCGTTGCTTTTGCTTTTGGCTTTTGGGTCAACACAAGCAC
>CAVLCC010000032.1:0-24185 GCA_963661535.1 Senegalimassilia sp. | reverse complement strand
TAGCACAAATTAACACGTCAAACTATGTAATGAAATATAAATTTTTCCTCCCCTCCCACTTCTTGGATTGAACTTATCATGTTCGCTATTGGGAGTTATATATGAAAAAATTAGTAAACTAAAACAGTATAGTATCAGTTTTTTCGCACAGTATATCTGCTGCTTTAACTTGAGAATTAATAAAGATTGCTTCTTTGGGGCAAACATTCACACATATGCCACATTGCTTGCATAAATTATGGGATAGTTTGAGTCCTAAAACCTTGTTCTTATCTTGCACTGTAGAAATGGCATTGCTCTTGCAATATGCTACACACTGCATACATCTGTTGCATTTTTCTTCGTCAATAGTGATGTTCGAAAAAATTCTGGTTCTAATTTTGTTTTTTCCAACATGTTCAAGTGCAGCTTCAGCAGACTCATGATTGCTTAATGCAAGCGAAACCAGTGCCCATTCGCATACTTTTTGGCGCGATGCACCAGCTAGTTTTTTAATTATACGAGAAGTACGCATGGTAGCCCCATTTAATGCAAAGTTATCAGAAATTGTTGAGTCTACCTGACCTGTTTGCACACCAACACCATCACCCAGCAAAAACTCAGATATATCTCCATATTGCGAGTTGGCAAATGCTTCTGCAAGCATATCTAAAGCCACATCTTTAGCTTTATTTTGAGCGAATGACATAAGTTCGCGCCTTGTGATTTGTTCTCTTGCCTCTATAAGTTGATCGATATTAGGAACTTGACTTATAGGCACTGCTTGTGCATGTGCATTTGAGCCAACCCCTCCAAACATTTGATTTGCACTGTCTGCAACTTGTTGCCATATAGGCACACTTCGCGTTGCATCCCCATCACTAAACGAACCATAAATCAAAGACTTGCAAGCCAAATAAGATTTGCAAAGTTCGCATTTGCCATGAGCCATACAAATTATGTTTGCACCCAATGCAGCTAACGACAACAAGTAAGACTCATCAATTCGCGCCAAGCAAGGCACAACCACAAAGCCGCCTTTATCTATACGCTGTTGAGCATACTCATTTTCTTCCAGCGCTTGAGAACACACAACAACAAGTTGATTGTGATTTTTTGAGATTGACCTAACACCACTTTTTAGAAGCTTAGCAAAACTAAACCACTCAGAATATAGAGCCTCGCTAGGACATGCAACAACGCAAGCTCCACAGTGCGTGCATTTGGAGGTATCTATTGTGACCCCAACGCCAACACCGCTGTCAGCATCAGCAACCTCAATTTTTAAAGCACCGGTGGGACAAACATCAGCGCATCTTGAGCAAACAAAATCTTTATGACAAATGCTATTGCACCGCAACTCATCAATCGTTATGTCGTCACAAAAATACTGCTCGCCAACAATTGATTCAATTATGCTAGTGCACTCTATCAACAACTCACCGCCAAAATTTGACTAGCCCAAGCCACGCTAAGCAAACCAAAAAAACTTAGAGATTGCGCAAGAATTCGCGCACACTGTCTGCTACATGGTTTTCGGCTAGAACAACAACGTTATCCCCTGGAAAAAGCAACATGTCTGGAGTTGCGATTTCTAGAGCGCCTTCTTTGTGAACAGCAGCAACAATGCTTCCAGCCGGGAGCTGCAAATCCTCGATTTTAATTCCATGTTCAGCGAGAGTGCCTCCACCTCCAGGCACCCTAAGCTCGATGATGCACACGTCGTTTTGGCGCAGGCTCTTAACCGCTTTCATCGTGCCCGACAAGGCCTCTTCTTCAATAAGCCTAGTGATAACCATCGTAGACGACACCGACTCAATTCCCATGCGCCTAAAAATTCTCTCGTTGCGAGGGTTGTTCACTCTAGCTATGCATCTAGGCGTATTAAAGATAGTTTTTGCAAGTTCGCATGACACTAGGTTGTCATCATCGCCACCTGTTGTGGCAACAAAAATGTCGGCATTTTGTGTTTCTGCGTCTTGCAAAACCATGGAGTCGCAGCCATCGCCGTGCAAAACCAAAACGCCTCGAGGAAGATCTTTAGCAAGACGCAAAGACGTATTTTCATCGCATTCGATTACAGTCACATCGTGACCATTGCCCCTAAGGGTCATGGCCAAATAACTGCCTATTTTTCCTCCGCCATTAATGACGATATACATAGCTTTCCTTTAACTTTATTGCCTAACTTGCGCTGCGATCTGTTGCGCTGCGAGCCGCGGACTACACGCTGCGAACTGCGAACCGCAAACTGTTGCCCTGCGCACCACGCAGACCCACGAACCACGCCACTAAGTCCACAAACTCCGCACAAACAGTACTTGCGAGCCAGCACCCTAATACATGTACTTCTTAAACGCATCAACCAAGTCATTGCGCACGCACGCTAACACAGAATCACCTTGATACAAAATGCTATCCTCAGTTGGAATAGAGCTTGCGCTACCCCCGCGCCTTTCAAATGCGATAATCCTTATGTCGTGATCGCGCTCAATGGTGCCCACTCGCACAGTCTTTTTTCGCAAAGACGTAAGATTAAGAGTAAACTTGAGAATTTCAAACTCGCCAAACGTGTCCATATGGCTGCCATGACCCGACATAATTTTGGAAAAAATCTCCTCTGCAATGAGAGACGTTCCGCAAACATAGTCAATGCCTAGCTGCGAATATGCAGCCTCGCGATCAGAATTTTCGAGCCTGGCAATTGTGTGTTTGACTCCAAAAAGTTTGGAGGCAACCTCTGCCACCATAAGGTTTGCATTATCAAAGTTGGTAACGGCGGCAACAATATTGGCGTCGTCAATTCCGGCTTCCGATAGGGTCTGTTCGTCGTATCCCACGCCTTGCAAGACCCTGCCATTAAAGTTGCTGCCGAGGTTATAAAATGCCTTGGAGTCTTTATCTATAACAACAACATTGTGCCCGTTGTCTGAAAACAAGCGAGCCAGCTGCGAACCAACACTGCCGCAGCCAACCACGATAATGTTCATTGATTGCTCCTAGCAAGCCTTAACAATCTCAACCAAAACTTTAAGCGCAGCTTTTAGGTTGCCGTTTGAAACGGTTTCGTCGTTGTCGTCTGCCCATTTCCAGCCAGGCGTTACTCCATCTTCGAGCGCAGTTATGGTTATTGCGCGATGTCTTTTAGCAATAGCCGGAGTGGCCTCTGTGCTTCTCCAGTCTAGCTTGACACGCTCCATATCTACTTTTGCAGTATGCGCTGCTTTTTTGATTAGCTTTTGCATACGAGGATCAACCCTATAATTTTGGAGCAAAATAGGCTCCGAAGAAGTGAAGCAAAGCTTGCCAGACCCAATACATTCGAGATTTATAATTCGCGCGTTCTTAAGATCCTTTTCGTGAGTCTTTAGCAAATTCAACATGCCTGCACTGCCAGCATCACTAGAACCAACTGCCACAAACCATACTTCTTTGTTTAAAAGCTCGTCTGATAGAGCCTGTATAGCATCACGGTTTTGCTCATAATTTTCTCCACCATAAGCACCGCCTCGCCAGTCGTTGTCTTCATCGTCGTAGTCGTCCCATGAATCCCAAACGCTCTTGCCGGTGTCTACATATTCATAATCATCTGATGGATTTTCGGAGAAGTTATCCCAAGAACCAATCTTTGCGCCCTCCTGCGTGGCATTATATCCCTCATCTACGCCGAGCCACTCGTTTGCAGATGAGTCATATCCCTTGCCTTTGCGGTTTTTGCGCTTCTTGTCTTTCTTGCGTCCAAACAACTTGCGTTTTGGCATATCAATCTGAATATCATTCATATATGAGCCTTGCTCGCTATACCCCTCCTCGTAGTTGTCTTCAGCATCTTCTACATAGAGAGTTTGTCCATCGTTGTATTGCTCGAGCATCTCAGCTGTAACAGGCTCCATAACTCCTGATGCCCCAAGAGGAGCAAACGCGCCTGTTAGGCTAGACGAATCTGAGACATCGTCTCTTGCAATGAATGTTTCGTTTGCGTTGCCGGTAAGTGGATTTTGCTCGGCACTCCAGCTGGCAGAAGCAATCGAATTATTTGTATCTATTAGACCTGAGCTAGAAGGAGACACCGCTGCTGTATTTTTGCTGCCTACTATGGGCAAATTGAGTAGCGAAGATCTTTCATCATCTGTTGCATGATTGTCCTCGTTCTCATTTACATCATATTTTCTGTGTGATTTGTGAGAGGCTGAGTCGCTAGATACTTCACTGGTAGCAACTTCAGAACTTTGAGTTTGTAGCTTTTCGCTTATTTGCTCTGAGGTTGAGATATCGTCTACTGCGTCCGTGGCGTTTTCGACCCTTGCGTCGCTCACAGCATCCACAGCGTTCGCCGCATTTGCAGCCTCGTCATTAGAACGTGCAGCTTGTTGATTTTTTTGCTCAATTTGGTTTTGGTAGCGCTCTCTCGAAAAGTCCAAAACTCCAACTTCTGGATCTTGTGCCAACGAGTCATAAGATTGCTTTGGAGTTTCTTCTTTGCGATATTTTGCACGATTGCGCGAATACTTATAAGAACCAGAAGGCCACTCCGCAGACGAATTTGCGCTTGGCTCAACGAGCGGCTCTTGATAAGGTTCGGGGCGTTCTGGCATAGCCTTGCGCTCGATAGTCTTTTTGCCCATTGCCTGAATGCTTTCGTCAAGTTCGTCTAGCACTTCTGAAACTGGGCGTGGAGTATATGCAACTGTTGAATTTGCATCGGGTGCAGATGCTGCGTTATTTGTTGCAGGTGCTGCCGATGTCTCCGCTTTCGAGGCCTCGGTTGAGCCCGAAACAGCTTCTGCTGCTACAGATGGCGAAGTCTCTACATCGGTATGCAATGCGTTTTGTTCGCTTGCAGGCATGGCATTTGCGCCTTGAACATCATCAGCTTCAGCTGCCTTAGCAGCCTCAGACAACTGCTCAACAAATGCAGGCATAGATTGAGGTTGCTTTTCCTCGGCTTTGTTTGCTGCCTTGATATCCTGTTCTAAATCCTGCATAGCGTCTGCTACTAAATTGCTGGAGCCTTTTTGCTCGTCAAAATTTATTTCTAGGGATTTTTGAGGAGCTGCAGGTGCTGAAGCAGCACGTTGTGCAGGTTGTTGTGCTTGTTGAGGAGCCGGTCTGGATGCACGTTGTTGTGCCGGTTGCGATGCAGGTCTTTGTGCAGGTTGAACTGCTGGCTGCTGCACAGATTGAGGAGTGGTCTGAGCTACTTGCTGTTCAGCTGGTTGAGCGACTGGTTGCTGTACGGGTTGAGCCACTGGTTGTAAAGCAGGTCTCTGTGCTTGTTGAGCTGTAGGCTGCACAGGCTGCTGCACCGGTTGTGGAGCTGCAGCCGCGCTGCCTGAAACATTTTGCTCCTCTTGATATATAGGCTCTTCTTTTGAAGCTGGAGCATCTGCATATCTAGATCTTAAAGTAGGCTCGTTCGTAACATGTTCAAATTCTCCATGCTTTTTATCGTCTTCGACCCTCGACCACCACGAAGGCTTAGAAGCTTTTCTAGGTCTGGGCGCAGGCATCGGAGCAGGAGCAGGTGCTGGAGCCGGAGCCGCCACAGGAACTGCCACTTGTGCAGCTGCCGCAGGCGCACTTGCTGCTGCCGCGGCTGCCACAGAACCAGCCGTCTCAGCTGCTGCAACCGCTGCCTTATTTGCTGCATTAGCAGGTACTTGCTTGGCGTCAGCAGCTGGAGCAGATTTCTGCACGTCAGCCTGTCTAGATTGTTCAGATTGATAAGGCTCACTCATACCAGCAGACTCATCTACAGCAACATAAGCCCCGCTATTCGCATTGTTTGGAGCTCCAGCAAAAACCCCAGCTGCTACAGCTCCTACCGCTGCAGCTCCAGCCATCGCCACTCCACCCTGCGCCGCGCCGTCCGATGCAGCCACATCAACCGGAGCTACTGTTGCATCTGCCTCGCTGCCACTCCATCCATCAGAAACAAAAGCCTCATCCTCGTATCCGTCATCAACAAAAGCAGCTTCACTGGCTTCATCGGCATATTCACTATCTTCTAAATCAGAATAATCTTCTCCAAATTCTTCGATTACTCCCTCTTCGTCATCATCATCTGCAGACTGAACCTCGCTAGTTACCAACTTTTTGGCAAGCTCTAACATAACTGCCAAACCTGAGGCATTGCAGTTAGAACCTTTAGGAGTTTTTAAGAATGAGCCTAGGAGTTGATCAACAATCTCTAGCAAAACAATTATTGCCGCAATAAGGGCAACTATTCCAAAAAATGTTGAAAGAACTTCTAAAAATGGAAGCATAGCCAATATGCAACATACAGGAACAGTAATTGCAGCTCCAATTACAACTAGCCTTGCAATTTTCCAATATTTTCTAACAGAGGGCATCTGAAAAATAGATGGCTTTTTAACATCGTAGTGAGCAATGATGACTACTTTGGTTCGCTTTGTGCCTGTGGGCATTCCCTCAGGAACATATTTGGCAATAACATTTTGACTCTCAAATTTAGAGACAACTGAACCCAAGAAGTCGGTTCCATTGTATGAAAGATAACTTAGCACAATTCCAATAACGCCAAGTATTAAGCCCACAATGCGCATAGTGGGCATCAAAAAACACACGAGCCCCGCAACAACAATCAAAGCCATATAGATGCTGCGGCTAATTCTCAAATTGCCTGGGCACTCAAAACCATCTATATCGGTTTTAAGTCCTAGAGCATAGAAATCGTCTGCTAAGGACTCGGACGCTAGTTCTTCTCCCCTGCTTCCAGCATCTCTAGATGGAAAGTCCATAGACATGGAATGTACTCGGGCTTTTAGGTCTTTCATTCTTCCCCCTGTGTCTTAAAGTGGGTGTGCTGTCATTTCTTGATTCTGTAATTCCCACAATCTTTGATATTTTCGCACATTTTTATACATTTTTGATGCTATTTAGCAGAAAAATATGTGTGAGCTTTGCCAAACTCTCCGAGATAGGCGAAAATATGCTATATAACACACAATATCTAGGAGAAAAATGTTAGAACAAACGCCTGATTTATTAGGTTCTAAAGATTTGGCAGCTGGTCTGGCGCCAGAGGCGAGCCAACCTGAGGCAAGACAACTAGAGGCGAGTCATCAAAATATAAAAAACAACAACGTTACGCGGCTAATAAATTTGGTCTTTTATTTAAAAGAACACGAAAGCGGAGCTACGGCTGCTCAAATTCGTGCGGATGTGTCTGGATATAGCAGCACCCAAAAAGACGACACCTTTAAAAGGCAATTTAGAAGAGACCGCGAAAAGCTAACAAGCATGGGTTTTTGTATTGAGAGCCAAAAGCGAGATGGGCAGCCTATGCCTGTCTATGTTTTAAATCTCACTTCAACCATGCAAGATAGCTTGGCACTTTCGCCCTCCGACATTCATCTTTTAAAGGTATGTGCCAAAAATGCATTTGAAACACCTAGTTTTTTGTGGAAAGAAGATCTAGTGAGTGCGCTTTGCAAAATACAAAATGCTGCTGATGCTCAAATTCTAGATGAAGAAGATGCGGGTTACGCGAATGACGCTGGGGCAAAGCATGCAGACGCGCAAAACGACCAAACGCCCAAGCTTGAGCAGATAATCAAAATAATTGAAGCTGCAAAACGCAACAAGAACATGCTAGTTTTTGACTATCAAGATCACAATAATCAAAAGTTAACTAGGCTGGTTGTTCCTATAAAGATATTTAGATATTTGGGGGATTTATATCTTTTTGCATATGATAAGGCTAGGCAAGACTCTAGGCGATTTAGGTTCGACAGATTTTTAAATGAACCCACCTTGGCTCATGCAGACGAAAAAACTCTCAAAAGTGCTAGCGAGCATTTTGACGACGAGGCTGGAATTTTTCCTTTTCAAATTGGAGAGCAATGCGTTTTGGGCAAGGTTTATTTTTCTAAGTCTGCGTTGGGCAAAGCAAAACAACTTATAGGACCTGCGTTTAGCAACGCTTTTGGCGATGGAGATATTGGCGGAAAAGTGGGTAGATACGTTGGTAGAAATTTTGCGCGAGGTTATGTGCGAGATTCTCTAGACAATACACCTAACCTCTCGCAAAATATTGAACTTAGCGAAGCTCCATCTGATAAGTGCGAAACCTCGAGCAATTTAGGAACCTGCACTAGCTATGGAGACGGAATTATTTGGAGCGTTAGGGTTGCAAATGTAGAGAGATTGGCGCAATGGGTTGTAGAAAATGGTCCTGGAATTTATGCAATTGAGCCTTCGCAAACTTCTGACATCATAAAGCGCGGTCTCAAAAAAATAATTGAAGACGAAGGCTGCTAACAATGGCTAGAATAAACGACTTTAAAAATCTCTCTAAGCTACTAAATGTGCTCATAAACAGCGAAAGTGGTTATATCTCATATACCCAGCTAGCTCGCAAAATGGGTTGCAGCAAAAAAGAAGCCGAGAAAACTGTGCTGTCTATTTGCCAAAGCGAAGTTGGCGGAGGCGAACTCGGTATTTCTATCGTTGAGTCGCCTGAGGATTTGGCAGAGCTACTTGAAATAGCTTGGCTTAGTGGAGACAAGAGCGCTGCAAATTGTATTCCCAAGTCAATAGACGAGCCTGGCATTTTTGCAAATTTGAACTCTAAGCTGCTGGGTTCAAAACCTCGTCTTTCGTTTGAAGAGAGCTGGGCTTTGCTGCTCTGCTTGGCCTTTGCTGGAATAGACAGCCAAACCGAGCTTGCCAAAAAGCTAGAAAGCGCTGCGTGTCAGTTTGATTTTGACTCACACACACAAGCCGTAGATGCAGTTTGTGAGATAGAAAATTATTCGGTATTGGCAGCACTTGCATTGCTATGCGCACAGCATAGGCTTGCTTTGATTGAGTACGAACAAGCTAAAAGCGCAGAGGGCAAGGGTTGTGATAATCTTGATTATGTTGATGATGATGCCGTTGATACTGGTGATGATACCGATACAACAAACAAATCCTGCCAAACCACCAAAACTCGCGATGCTAACGAACCAAGCTTACGCAAAATTCTTCCGTTAGAAATTTATACAGACACCAACGGACAAACATATCTATTTGCTTATCAATATGAAAAGAATATCAAAAATCCTAGTGCAAAAGATAGCGGCGCGCGAGTCTATAAAATTTCTCGCATAGCAGATATTGAACCGCTCCCTCAACACGAAAAAGATCCGCAAATTCTTGGCCAAAGGCGCACTATAAACAAGAAACTTTTTAGGGATTCAACAACAGCGCGCTTGCAGATCACAAGCAAATGTTGTTTTGACAAGCGCACTTGGGTAGATGCAGAAATTGTTGATATGAGCGCAAACAACTTTGTTATTGAGATGCCTTTGCATGCAAATACAACTTGGATTTCTAGAAGCATTGCCGCAAGACTTGGAGAAGCAAAGGTTATTAAGCCTGCAAGTCTTAGTAAAGATGTGTCGGCGTCTGCAGCAAATATTCTCAAAGAGATAGAGCAGCTAGAAGCAGAAATTGCAAGTATCGAGTGTGGTTAGCGCCATCAATACCGGTTAGGCGCAAGTTCTAAGCAAGCTCACCGCAAGCTCGCTCGTGTATTCGACATGAACTCGCCATAAGCTCACTCGCACACTCGACGCATCCTCCGCACAAGCTCTCCGCTCAAGCTCCGCCTGCACACAAACTCGCCAGCTCACGCCCGCTATCTCTTGTCAATTTTGCGAGAGATTATGTCGCCTGCAGTTTGAACCACCTGCACAACAACAATGCACAAGATTACAGCAGCAATCATCACATCAAATTGCCAGCGCTGATATCCATAGCGAATTGCAATATCGCCTAGTCCTCCGGCACCAACTGCGCCTGCCATAGCAGAATATCCAAACAGGGTCACAAATGTAATCGAAATTCCTCTAATAAACGAGGGCAAACACTCTTTCAAAAATACCTTGTATACAACCTGCCACGTTGAAGCACCAAAACTCTGAGCTGCCTCCACTAGTCCGCCGTCTATCTCTGCCAAACTTTGCTCAACCATTCTTGCAGCAAAAGGTGCAGCAGTTACAACCAAAGGAACAATTGCGCCACCAACGCCAAGCGAGGTTCCCACAATAAACCTAGTTATAGGAATTAGCGCAAACAGCAAAATAATGAACGGAACCGACCTCAAGATATTTGTTAACCAGCTTAAAACCGAGTTAAAAACAGGCTTTGGGCAAATCCCATTTGGAGCGGTTAAAACCAAAAGCACTCCGATGGGTGTTCCTAACACATAGGCAAATATGGTGGCTACGCCAGTCATAACTATGGTGTCCCACGTGCCTTGTGCCAGCAAAAAACCATATTGCGAAAAGAACTCACTAATTGCTTCCATTTGCACACCCCTGTTCTTTTGATGCATAGGCTGCAACTCTTGAGTCATCTGCAAGTTCGCTTTGTTTGTCTAGACTAGGCACGTCTTGACCCTCGTCATCTAAGTCTTTATTTGGATCAAAACTCGACAAAGAATCGTTTTGAATGAGCTCTTTTGTAACCTCACTTTGTGGATTTGCAAACACCTCTGAAGTTATGCCCTGCTCCACAACTCTGCCTTCGTCTAGAACAGCAATTTTGTTGCAAACCCTTTGTGCCACAACCAAAGAGTGTGTAATGAGCACAACTGTAACGCCCAGCTCGCGATTGATGTCTCCAAGCAAGTTAAGAATGCTCACGGTTGTTCGCGTATCAAGTGCGCTGGTTGCTTCATCGCATAGCATAACGTGAGGATTGTTGGCAAGCGCTCTAGCGATTGCAACGCGTTGCTGCTGACCTCCAGAAAGCTCACTGGGGTAGCTTGCAGCTCTATCTGCAAGACCAACCATCTCGAGCAAGTCCATTGCACGTTTGCGGCTTGTTTGTGTGTCTTCGCGTCTTAAAGACAGTGGGAACATAACATTTTGCAACACGTTTCGCTGCTGAAAAAGACTAAAGCTCTGAAAAATCATGCCTACGTTTGCACGCATTTCTCTGAGCTGTTTGCCCTGATAGTTTGTTACGTCAACGCCGTCGATTATCACTTTTCCACTTGTTGGGCGTTCCAATAAATTGATGCATCTAACCAAAGTAGACTTGCCTGCGCCAGACTGACCAATGATGCCAAACACATCACCATCTTTAATGGTAAGACTCACATCATGAAGCGCATGACGTGAGCCATTTCGTGCCGAATAAACTTTTTCGAGATGTTGAAGCTCTATCATCTTTGAGGCAAACTCCTTAGAATACCGGCACTACTGCGCCAGAATAAGTTGAGTTGATATAATCGCGAACCTCATTAGATACCAAAGCTTTTGCAAGAGCTTTGGTTGCCTCACTGTTCTCGTTTGAGTCTTTTACAACCAAAACGTTTGCATATGTTTGAGCTGCTAAGGAGTCCGCCGACTCGTTTGCAAGAGCATCGCTTACGTTTAGTCCTGCGCCTTGAGCATAGTTGCCATTGATGCAAGCAATGTCTACATCTGCCAAAACAGTTGGAACGGCTGCTGCCTCAAGCTCTTTGATTTGCAAGTTTTTAGGATTTTCTACAATATCATTTGTTGTAGCTGTAATACCAGCACCCTCTTTGAGCTTAATTAGCCCCTCTTGTTCAAGAAGCAAAAGTGCTCGAGCCTCATTTGTTGTGTCGTTTGGAACTGCAACCACAGCACCTGATTGCAACGCACTTAGAGATGATGTTTTGCCAGCATAAAGTCCAAATGGCTCAAAGTGCACAGCCTCTACAGAAACTAGGTGCGTTCCCTGCTCCTCATTAAAGCTATCTAAATAAGGTTTGTGTTGAAAATAATTTGCGTCAACCTCTCCCTCTTCTGTTGCAGTATTTGGAAGTACGTAGTCTGTAAACTCTTTAACCACTAGTGTGTATCCCTCTTTTTCTAGAAGCGGTTTTACAGCGTTGCTTAAAATTTCTGCATGGGGAGTTGGACTAGCTGCAACTGTTATTGTTTTTGAATTAGACGAGCTAGAACTGCTGCTTGAGCTAGACGACCCGCAACCAGCAAGTGCCAAAACTCCAGCAAATGCTACAACCGATAGTGCAACTGCAATCACTTTCTTCTTAGATATCTTCATCTTTGAAATCCCTTTTCTACTATGAATAATTGCATACTGGCGCTTTTATTTTGCTTAAATCTTTATATGTGGTTTGTATATGACCTTGCAAATTTGCAAAAAAAGCCCTCAAATATGCTAGTCGAAAAATTGGCGCATAAAGCAAAGCTATATGTTAAACGTTATATTTATACTCTATTTTGGCAGTTATAAAATGAACTTAAAGCAAAGTGGTGCCCCCTGCAGGATTTGAACCTGTGACTTTCTGCTCCGGAGGCAGACGCTCTATCCCCTGAGCTAAGGGGGCGCAAATGTTGTATAGGGGTGCCCTAGGCATATCCTAAAGACACCCTAGCAACATACCATATGCAACAGCTTACACGCACTAAATAATGCACATGCGGTATTATTCAAGTGCAAAATTTGCACGTATAGGCGCAAGCTTTAAACACGGTTATATGCAGGCGTTGGTTTGCAAATTTTAATAATAAGTGCTGCAAAATTCCTCACTTTAACTGTGAGGATATTAAGCGAGAGAACGGCGAGCACGAAGCAGGCGAACAGCGAGCACACCAAGCACAGCAACAGACACAAAAACCTCAGGAGCAAACATGATTAGCAGACATGCAATAGTTGATATGGGTTCAAACTCCCTTAGATTAGTAATCTTTGAAATTGAAAATGGCAATCCACACAGCGCAAAGGTAATTCACAATAAAAAATCTATGGCTGGTTTGGCTGGTTATATTCAAGATGGAGCTCTGTCTGACGAGGGAATCGAAAAGGCTTGCACAGTTTTGCAAAAACACCTTGCGAGTGCTGAAGCTCTTGGGGTTTCTAAAGAAAACATAAACGTTTTTGCCACAGCAGTTTTGCGAAACATATCAAACAGCAAGCAAGCTAGGCAGCTAATTTCTAACACAACTCAGGTTCATATTGATATTTTAACCGGAGACGACGAAGCACGACTTGGATTTATTGGATGCAGCAGCGCAATTGAGGGTAACAAAGGGCTGGTTATTGATATAGGAGGGGGTTCGACCGAGGTTACCACATGGAACACCCTAGAAAACACCAAGCCACTCTCTGAGAGTATGACTTTTGGCTCGCTATTTTTGTATTTGCACTTTGTGTCAGACATTATGCCAACACGCGGTGAGATGGCAAAAATTTCTGAGTATGTAAGTGGTCATCTAGCAAAGTCAAAGGTGTTTCCAAAAGTGCCTTATCCAGAAGCTGTTGGAATAGGCGGAAGCGCTAGGTCGTCAATCAAACTTGTTCGCGCGCTCATAAATTCCGATATTGCCGACACCGTAAAAATAGACGACATAAGATCTCTCCTAAATATGCCTTGCATTAACTACCAAAAAACTTTGCACACGATTTTGCGCATTTGCCCCGACCGAGTTCACACAATTTTGCCAGGCACGGTTGCACTTTTGCAGATTATGGAACACGCCGGAGCAACCACTCTAAAGATTAGCAAGAGCGGCTTGCGAGAAGGTTATTTAATAGACAAAATTTTGCGATAAACTTTAAGTGAACTTTAAACACGTTCTATTTAATCTGTTTAAGTGAATAAAGGGCAGTTGTTCTAAGGAGCAAGACTAATGAGATATACACAAAACCGTGAGCTTTCGTGGCTAAACTTTAACAAGCGCGTGCTAGAAATTGGTGCAGATACTCAAACGCCTTTGTATGAGAGGCTCAAGTTTGTTGCAATATTTCAAAGCAATCTCTCAGAGTTTTTTATGATAAGGGTTGGCGGGCTCCACGACGTGGCGCAGCTAAAGAAAGATGTGCGCGATAACAAGTCGGGAATGACTGCAAAAGAGCAGCTAGATGCCATATATAAAGAATGTGTTCCCCTAGAAAAAATGCGCGATGCAATTTATGCGGACCTTGCTTGTAAGCTTCGCGAACATGGAATATATAGACGTGTTTGGGAAGATCTTGAGCCCGAGCAGCTCGAGTATGTTCAAAACTACGCCAAACACTCTATAGAGCCAATGCTCTCAGCGCAAATTATTGACCAAAGCCATCCTTTTCCACATTTGCAAAATGGCAAGCTATATGTGGCTATGGAGTTGCATCATAAGACGGACGCCGATGCCCAAAATGAGGGTGGTAAAAACTCTAAAGATAAAAAAGACGACAAGAACTACAAGGGCAAAAAGTCTGGCGCGCAATCGGAAGGTCTAGATTCGTCGGGCAGTCCGCTTGTTGGAATTATCCCCATGCCCCCTATGGTTCCTAGAATCATAAATTTGCCAGGCGACGACCTTCAGTTTATTTTGCTAGAAGATGCGCTCCTGAATTTGGCTCCGCAAATTTTTGATATGTATACAACTGGAGAGCCTGCAATTATATCTGTTACGCGCAATGCCGATATAAATCCAGACGACGAGGATTATGCTGACGACGATTATAGACAGCACATGAAAAAAATCCTCAAAAAGCGCACTCGTTTGGCACCTGTGAGATTGCAAGTTCAAGGTCATATGCGCAACATGCGTGAGCTAATTTGCAAACACTTAGACTTAGAAGATGAACAGGTGTTTCATTTAGACTCCCCTATTGATTTGTCTTATGTATATAAGCTGGAGTCTAAGCTTACTGAGACCCAGAAAAAGGAGCTTTTATATAAGCCATTTACACCCATTTGGCCAAACAATATTAGCAGGCATAAGTCGATGTTTGAACAAATTCGCGACCACGACATTATGCTCTCTTATCCATACGACAGCATTGACCCATTTATTGAGCTTTTGCGTGAGGCGGCTTGTGATGAGGCAGTTGCTTCTATCAAAATCACGCTCTATAGGCTGGCATCTATCTCCAAAATTGCAGAGTGTTTGGTGGCAGCAGCCGAAAATGGCAAGGACGTGGTTGTGCTAATGGAGCTTCGTGCTCGCTTTGATGAAGAAGCAAACATTAAGTGGGCCGAGCACTTTGAAGAGGCGGGCTGCACCGTGATTTATGGCATGGAGGGATTTAAGTGTCACTCCAAGATATGCCAAATTACGCGCATAGGCGAAGGGGGCGTTGAGCTTTATACGCAGCTTTCGACCGGAAATTACAACGAAAAGACTGCCAAACAATATACCGATATTGCACTTATGACCTTTGACAGCCAAATTGGTCTAGATGGCGTGGAGTTCTTCAACAACATGGCTATGGGCAACCTAGAGGGCAACTATCACAAACTTTGGGTAGCTCCTAGTTCGTTTAAGAGCTCGGTTATGGCGGCAATTGATGAGCAAATAAAAATTGCAAAAGACGGCGGGGCGGGGCAAATTACCATCAAGTGCAACTCCGTTACCGACCTCGATGTTATTCAAAAGCTCTCGGAGGCATCGTGCGCGGGTGTTCACATAAATATGATTGTGAGAGGCATTTGCTGCTTGCTGCCAGGCATTGAGGGGGCAACTCAAAATATAGAAGTCATAAGCATTGTAGGAAGACTCTTGGAGCACTCACGAATTTATTACTTTGGCACAGGAGATGACGCAAAAATTTATTTGGCATCGGCTGATCTTATGACAAGAAATACTGAGCGTCGTGTGGAGATTGGTTTTCCTGTTGAGTCTCCTGAAGTGAGGGCACGCGTATTAAATATGATTGCTGTGCTTTTGTCTGATACAGCATGTGCGCAAAAACTCCTACCAAATGGAAGCTATGCTAAGCTCAACGGAATTTGTGACAAACATTCATCTCACGGCAAGAAAAAGAGGGGTCGCAAGGGACGTGGCAAAGAGGAGGTTGTTGGAGCTGGCGGCGTCGATGCAGAAGCTACTGGTGCCGTGAGCGGCGCAGATGTTGCAGATGTTGCAGGTAGTGCAAATAGCTCAGGCGGCATAAATGCTCAGGCTACATTTATGAAAGAAGCCACCAAAAGCGTAGAGCAACAAACCAAAAAGCAAGCAAAAAACAAGGCGCATAATACGGAGACAAATGCCACAATTCCTGTTGAACATGCTTCGATAAAAACTACTTTTCCAAATACTGACCAAAAGTCGCTAGTAATAACTAAGCCTGCAAAACTCGCAAGCACAAAAACAACGGTAAAAAAATCTAAGCACTCAAAGGTTCCTATAATTTTGGACGCCATTGGAATTGCTGTAGGAATTGCAGGAATTCTCATTAAGAGAAAGTCTCTAGAAAAAGCACTCAAACAAAAGAAATCAACTAATCTCTTAAAATCTGGCAGCAACCATAAAGACTAGTTTGTGCTTGACCTAGTTGGCGATAATTAGAAAAGGGCTCCTAACCTTTAGCTGGTTAGAAGCCCTTAATTGTTTGCCTAGTTTAGGCAAACGTTCATGCATAAGCAATCCTCAAATAGATTACATCTCCATGCACTCGTTAGGGCACTCGTCAACACATGTGCCACAGTCTACGCATGCGTCTGCGTCTACAACTGCAACCTCATCTTTGAGCTCTAGAGCGTCCTCTGGGCAAGCATCTACGCAGCTGCCGCATCCAACACAATCATCTGTAGTAATTGAAACTGCCATTTTTCTCTCCTATCCAAACAAGTTTAACTTTTTGTAGCTTCCTAGACTACAATTTTATCTAGAGTTTTGAAAACTGCTAGCAACCAATGTTAAATCTTAGGTTTATCCTAGATGTAGCAAGAGTTTTGAGCATTTATCAAAGCTCTAACCTCACCGATATATTTCATCCCTCGGTTTTTGGTTAACACACAAAATACAAGGAGCAGGGCAAATTGTCAACACAAGTATCAATTACAAAACTGGCGTACGGAGGGAGCGGCATAGCAACTCTAGACTCTGGCAAGACAATATTTGTTAAAGGGGGACTTCCAGGAGACATAGCTAACGTGGAGATTTTGGAAGAGCACAAGTCTTATTGCAATGCAAAAGTTGAAGAGATTCTTGAGCCATCTCAGGCACGTATTGCCCCTAAATGCAAGTATTTTAATATATGTGGAGGGTGCCAACTTCAAGAGCTGCAATATCAAGAGCAGCTTGTGTGGAAGCGTCGTTTTGTTGTTGACTCCCTTGCGCGGATAGGCAAAATTGAAAATGCCGAGGATTTGGTTGATGAATGTATTGCTTCTAAACGTGAGTGGGGCTATAGGAACAAAATTGAGCTTGTTCCGGTGATGAGTGGCGCAAAAATGCGTCTTGGATATCACTCGAAAGGCACAAATGCGTCGGTTGCGATTGATGAATGTTTGTTGCTGCCCAAGAAAATGCAAAAAGCCCCCAAAGCACTTGCTGGAGCTTTGCGCTATCTTAAGGCAAACGAGTATTCGCTCGAGCGCGTGAGCGTGCGAACGAGCGTGCGAACCGGAAGCACTCAAGTGGGAATTTGGACCTCGCCTGGTTATTTTCCAAGAAATGCCGCGTCAAATATCATCTCTAGCGCATTTAAAAACACAGGAATTGTGCGCATGCTCTTAAAGGGTCAAGCCAACGCACGCAAGGTGAGCAAAGTTGAAATTCTCAGCGGTGAAGAAGTATGGCACGAGCAACTAGGTGACTTTGAAATGGTTGCATCTGGTCCGTCTTTTTTTCAAGTTAATACGGCTGGAGCCGAAAAACTTGTTGGTCTTGCGATGGATGGTCTCCAGATTCAAAAAGACGACACTTGCTGTGACCTCTACTGCGGAACCGGAACGTTTACGCTCCCCATGGCATACAGGTGTGACGATGTATTGGCTGTGGAGTCGGTTTCGTCGAGTTTGCGAGACTTGCGTCGAAATCTCTCAACAAACGGCTTAGACGCCGATGTAATTGGAGGAGACGCAGTGCGCGAGGCAAAAGAGATAGGCGAAGTGGATAAGCTAGTTATGGATCCTCCATATCGAGGCATGGGACCTGACTTTGCAAAAACTGTTTTAGCACTAAACCCAAAGCGGCTTGCGCTTATCTCGTGCAACCCTACTACCCTTGCACGAGATATAGCCAGCTTGCGCAAAATTGGATACGAGCTTGAGCGTGCAACGCCGGTAGATATGTTTCCACAAACGTTTCATGTGGAGACAGTGTGCTCGTTAGTGAGAAAAGATGGCCTACGATAAACGCTAGCGCATAGAAGCTATGAGAATTTCTGCCCGATACGTTATGAAGTTGTTTATCCACTTGAACTTATCGATGGGCACAATAAACTTCTATAGATGTGCGAACTATTCGTGCTTCTTTGCAAGGTTTTGTAAGATGTTAAAGATTCAGATTATATAGAAGTGCTTTAAAATATCAATTTATAATTTCAAGTTAAGACAGAAAAAGAAATTACCGTATGCTTTAAACGAATAAGAAATTAAGTACGTAGGAAAAGAAAGATTAGAGAGAATTTTATAACAATCTTATGAACTTTCGTTCATCATTGCAAAAGGGAGGTGGTTGATTTGGCAAAGAAAAATGAAATAACTATCCGTTCTAGTGCGGCGGAATACTTAACATATGTTGCTTCTGTGGGCGATCAGCAAGACAGTATTGAGATGCGCTATGAAGATGAGAATATATGGCTGACGCAAAAGATGATGGCCACATTGTATAACGTGGACGTCCGGACTATAAATTATCATGTCAAAAAAATATTTGGTGATAGTGAGTTGCATGAAGATTCAGTTATCCGAAAATTTCGGATAACTGCTGCAGACGGAAAGAGCTATAGCACAAATCATTATTCTTTAGAAATGATTATCGCAGTAGGATTTAAGGTAAATTCAGAACGTGCAGTTCAGTTCCGCAAATGGGTAAATCAGATTGCAAAGGATTACACCATCAAGGGATGGGTTATAGATGATGAACGCTTAAAAAATGATGGATCTGTGCTTACAGTAGAGTACTTCGACCGCCTGCTAGAGCAGATTCGAGAAATTCGCCTGTCTGAACGCAGGTTTTATCAGAAGATAACAGATATCTATGCCACAGCACTCGATTACGACCGCACATCAAAGCTAACAAAACAGTTTTTTGCAAAGGTTCAAAATAAGATGCATTATGCAGTACACGGGCATACGGCAGCAGAGCTGATATATGAACGTGCGGATGCTGAGAAAACTCATATGGGACTTACTACGTGGGCGACGGCTCCAAATGGAAAAATTGCAAAAAGCGATGTGAGCGTTGCTAAAAATTATCTGAATGAGCAGGAGATTCGTTCACTAGAGCGTATTGTATCTGCTTATCTAGATTTAGCGGAGGATCGAGCGGAGCGTCATATCCCCATGACAATGGAGGATTGGGCAAAGCGTCTGGATTTATTCTTGATGGCAGACGACAGAAAAGTGCTTCAGGATGCAGGAAAAATTACAGCGGAGATCGCGAAATCAAAGGCTGAGACAGAATTTGAAAAATACCGTGTGATTCAAGACAAATTGTTTATGTCTGACTTCGACAAATATA
The DNA here is from genome assembly GCA_963661535.1 of Senegalimassilia sp. Taxonomy (GTDB): domain Bacteria; phylum Actinomycetota; class Coriobacteriia; order Coriobacteriales; family CADBOM01; genus CAVLCC01. Next base: position 4,797 of record CAVLCC010000032.1, on the reverse strand, counting down.
TGTTGGAGCTGGAAGGGACTGTAAAGAAATAAACTTCTTTTGTTTCTTCGTTAGTTTGTATGGGTAAAAACAATACATCATGCAACCGCCACCCCGCCTTTCGCTTAGGCGGGGTGTTGTTGTATAAAAATGAACGTGTCTTCGTGTGTAAATAAAATTAGTACACTACAGCGTCATCAGCCGTATACAGACACGACTATCAAGAAATGCCGCCAAGAGTTGATTGGCCTAACCGAATTAGGCAGAGAAATGCTGCCAATCATTGACGCTCTGGCTGATTTTGGAAATTACTATAAATCGCTTACCTTGTGATGATGTGTTGTTGATTGTTGTCATCGGTTGTCGTTCGTTGTCATCGGTTGTCGTTCGTTGCCATTTGTTGCTGTTCATTTCCATCGATTTCCGTTCGTTACCATCGATTTCCGTTCGTTACCATCGGTTTCCGTTCGTTACCGTCAGTTTCCGTTCGTTACCGTCAGTTTCCATTCATTACCATCGGTTTCCGTTTTGTGCTAAAATATTCCAACAAAAAAAGGAGAAGCCATGGCAAAAAATCAGAACAAATCTATCAGCGCAGAAGTTGCTGCGCCCCGACCAAAAGCTCCAAGCGCTTTAGACACCTCTTCCTCCTCAATAAACCCATTCACCCCTGTTTTTGGCAAAACGCCAGCTGTTTTGGCGGGTCGTGAATTAATTATAGAAGCACTTGCGAACGCGCTCGAATCAAGCGAGTCTAGCCCTGAAGTGTGTTCGATAATCAGCGGCGTTAGAGGGTCGGGCAAGACAACGCTGCTTCAATATTTGAAGTATTGTGCAGAAGAAATGGGTTGGATAGTTGCAAGCACCACGGCGCAAAATGGTATGTTGGAAGACATATTGCAACGCTCATATGCTGCTGCAAGCCATCTGGCAAACACGAAAAATGGCAGAAAACTAAATTCTATAAAAGCGTTTAACTTCGCTGTTTCCTGGGAAAATGAAGATGCACCCAAGCTAAACTTTCGGTCACAAATAACCAACCTTTTAGACGCCTTGCAAGAAACAGATACAGGCATCCTGTTTATGGTGGATGAGATAAATGGCAGCTTAGACGAAATGAAACAGTTATCTACTGTGTTTCAGCACCTGATTGGGGAAAACAAGAAGGTAGCACTTTTTATGGCGGGTTTGCCTTATCACGTGTCATCGCTTTTGCAAGGAAAAACCACATCTTTTTTGCGAAGAGCTGCGCAATTTCGTTTGAAAAATTTGCAAGATTTTGAAGTGGAAGAAGCGTTTGAGCTTACAGTCAAGCAAGGTGGGCGTAAGATAACTCAAGATGCGCTAAATTTGGCCGTAAAAGAAATTGCAGGCTTTCCTTTTATGCTGCAGCTTGTGGGATATCGCTCTTGGGTTGCTTGCGGGCAAGGAGAAACTATGGAACTTGAACACGTTAAATCAGGCGCAAAAATTGCCAAAGAAGAACTTAAATCCAGAGTGTTTGGAGCAACTATTGCCGAACTTTCGCGCGGCGATATTCAGTTTTTGCAAGCTATGAAAAAAGATGGTACACCCACAACTCGCGCAGAAATAGCGCAGCAAACCGGCAGAACTTCTGCATGGATATCAAAGTACAAAAAACGCCTTTTAGAAAGTGGTGTAATTGAAGAAACGCTGCTTGGGGATTTGAATTTTTCTCTGCCAGGTTTTGCTGAGTACTTAGGTGAAATTGGGGCTTAGTTTAATCCAGAAAATCAGCTACAGAGTCAATTGATTACGATGCGGAAAGAAAGGAAGCAATGGATGAGAAATTTGGTGCTATTGATTGATACGAATATTCTCTCTCCTCTAAATTATCTATCGCAATTAGGCTAAAAGCAGGTGTTGTAGCTAAAACCACAGCCACCAAAAACTACGCCGCAGGCCTCTCGGCATTCTCATTAATCTTCTTGATGATATCCACCAGCCCCATCTGCTGCTTAGTATTAAACATGCGCACAAACGATTGCGGCCTATCGAAAGGTGCCTTTGTTAAGTCCGCGGGATCCATATAGCCGTTCTCGACCACATAGTTTACCACCTTGTGCACAAAAGAGATCTGCTGCTCAGTGAGCTCCTCAGAGTTAATGAACACCGCAAAGGCTTCCATTGCGGCATCGTGGTCAAGCTTCACCAGTTTGCGCACAAGCAGCCCAAACGGCGTATCGCCATAAGCTTGCTTATACTCACTAGCGCTGCCAAGTTCACAAGTAAAAATACGCTCGAGCTCATTAAACTCAAGTTCGGTCATAGGGAGGTTATGATGGAGCTTTTGAATAACGGGAGAATTTTGATAGTCGTTCAGATAATGTTCGACCTTTGAACGATAGTCCGAAAAATCCTCGCCAGGTCCAGACACGGCACCGTATTCTATTGAAGTAGTTGGGTCATCTAGATGGGTAATTACATTAGGTCTACCTGGACCCGTTGGAATAAAACGAATAAGACCTCGCAGCTCACGCCTAATTTCTTCAAGTTTTAGGGCAGACACCTCGTCAAAAAATTTCTCACTTGTAATCTCGCACAGCAGAGGAAGCTTCTCTTTTACCTGCGGAACCGACACCATCTGCTGCAAAGTCTCAGATATAGTCACCAGCCGCCTTGCATGGTTTGTAACGCGCACGCCATCAACCAGCGAACAAATAAAGCCATACATAAAAGCGTCAAAGCGCAAAGCATTAACATCCGCCTCATCGTTTCGCACAAGCGGAGCTATCTCAGAACTAAGAACACCCACATCACCGTCGCTAATAAACTTATATGCATCCTTTTGCTTAAAATGCTCAACAGCCTGACGATGCAGCCGCACAGATACAAGTTCCTCATTGAGCTCAACCACTTGATAGTGAATTTCGCTCACCATATCCGCTCTCCAAGACTGATACTCATCGGCTACATAAGCGCTTTGTTGCAGCCCCTTTACAAGCATAGCTTGACGACTAAATACAATCTCAGACAACGACGCTCCAACCTTACCCTCAACTTCTTTGCCGTTCTCATCAAAGAACTCAAAGTTACGGCACCAGTCAAAAATAAAGAAACGCTCCTTATCAATATGGCGACCGTCAAGCGGATCATCGACCTCAAGGCCTTCACAAAGCCGCGTGCCGCGGCCAATCATCTGCCAAAACTTTACCTTAGAGCGCACCTTCTTAAAGAAAACCAAGTTCACAATCTCGGGAACATCAATGCCTGTATCCATCATGTCAACCGACACAGTAATAACAGGCATGGGCTTTAGTTCAAACTCGTCGATAATGGTGTGGGAATAATCGTCAGAGTGCAAAACCGTTTTGATGTAGTCACCTGGAAGCTTAGGGAAGAGCTTGCCAAATCTCTTCACAATAAAGCGAGCATGCTTTTGGTTTTGAGCAAATATAACGGTCTTTCCAAGATCTTGGCCGCCATTTACGCGGATACCCTTGTCCATAAGAGTTTCTAACACGCTATCGACTGTCTTTTCGTTAAAGACCCACTCGTTGATCTGCGTATTTGAGATATAGTCTGGCACATCTTGTCCCACAGCCTCAAAATCCTCCTCGATGGTTTGTCTATCTTCATCGGAGAGCTGATCGTAAGTAATGCCTTCATCGAGAAAATCCGTGTGTGTCTTAATACCCAAAAACGGAACCAGCACATGGTCTTGCTCGGTAGCTGTCTCATATTCATAAACATAGGTTGGCACACCGCGCTCCACCTCAAAAAAGTCGTAGGTGTTGCGGTCAACCTCATTGGCAGGAGTTGCAGTTAGGCCCACAATAAGGGCATCAAAATAATCAAAGATAGCGCGATACTTCTTAAAAATGGAGCGATGAGCCTCGTCAACAATAATTAAGTCAAAGTGGGCAGGCGTATACATGCGCACTCCGTCGTCGTTGCGAACCGTATCAATGGCGTTAAGGATGGTTGGGTAGGTAGAAAAAACAATACGGGCATCGCGCTCGTCTTTATTGCGACACAAGTTGCAACGAGAGGTTTGCGGCAAATATTCTTGATAAGCATGAGCAGCCTGACTCACCAAGGCAACGCGGTCTGCCAAAAACAGCACGTTTTTCACGCGTCCAGCACGCATAAGCACGTCGGTGAGCCCAGCCGAAACTCGGGTCTTGCCTGTGCCCGTTGCCATCACCAAAAGAGCCTTGCGCTGACCTTCGTCAAAGTTGCTGCAAACGCGCTTGATAGCCTCTAGCTGATAGTAGCGATTCGTGCCTCCTCCAGCAATATCTGTGTTCACCTGCACAGATGTCAACGTTGCACAACTACCGCTGCTCCTACGGTTTATGATGCGCTGAAGGTCATCGCGCGAAAAAATCCCACTAACCTGGCGTTTTGGGGCGCTCTTATCGTCAACAAAGAAAGTTTCAAACCCATTTGATAAAAAGATGAGCGGACGATAGCCATATTCTTTCTCAAGGCAATTGGCATATAAGCGGGATTGCTGTAGACCTTTCTCGGCCGACTTGCTTGTGCGCTTGGCTTCCAAAATTGCGAGGGGCTTGCCGTCTTTGCCTAGGAGCAGATAGTCTATGTAGCCTGTGCCGGAATTGTCGTTGGAGTCTACGGGCATGCCATAAACCTTGCGCTCCTCAATAACATCCTCGCCAATGGTCCAACCTGCCAGCCCAAGATCCCAATCGATGTATCGCTTGCGCGTCTCAAACTCCGATATATCCTCGGGATCAAAATTACGCGAAGCCTCGTTGGCAGCACGCTCGGCCGCAAGCTGTTCAGTCATGCTTGCAAGCTTTTGCTCGAGTGCCCAAATCTCGTCCTCACGCT
>CAVLCC010000031.1:18688-25868 GCA_963661535.1 Senegalimassilia sp. | reverse complement strand
ATTTTTAAAGCCAAAGCAATAGGATGTTACTGAGGATGTATACATTTTTGCTTTTGAAAAAATCTTTTAAGAGTGAATTCTCAAAGAAAAAAGAGACTTAGTATGGATATATTCCATATTTCTATCACATAGGGTTTTACCTGCAGAAATGGTAAAATTGAACTTCCAGTCATCTTGATTAATTCAATATTTTAGTTTAAACAAGGCAGCTGTTTGTTTTTATTGGAGCACACCTTCAACTTACAATCCAAAACCGCTACAACGCTCTACAACAGTTCTTCCCATATCTGCGCCGCAAATTGCCTAAACAAAGATTTGCTCAAAGTAACTATGCAAACAATTGCTATAGTGTGAAATACAGCAAAAATGCTTAGAGCAAAATAAAAGTGCGCAAACGCATAATCAAACGCATATAAGGCATATCTAGATGTTATATTTTGCTTTATGTTTTTACTCAAAAAATGTTTAGGAGTTATATATATGTCAAGTGAGACACCAAAGAATTATCTTTTTACTTCAGAATCTGTTACAGAGGGACATCCAGACAAAATATGCGACCAAATTTCCGACGCGATTGTAGATGAAATTTTGCGTCAAGAAACTGAGCTTCAGAGTCAGGGGTATGTATCTCCCGACGGAATTGCGGCAGATGTTGATGCGTGTCATATGGCTTGCGAAACATTTGCAACAACGGGGCTAATTTGTTTGTGTGGAGAGGTTCGCACAGTTGCTCATGTAGATTATGAAAAAATTGCTAGGGAGGTTGTAGATAGCATTGGATACAACAATCCGGAGTTTGGTTTTGATGCCAATACATGTGCTATCATAAATGCAATTCACGAGCAATCTCCAGATATTGCACAAGGCGTAGATAAAGCCTATGAGGTTCAGCTAGGCATTGAAGATGGCACAGACAAATATGATCTCACAGGAGCTGGAGATCAAGGCATGATGTTTGGATATGCATGCAATGAGACCAAAACCTTGATGCCAATGCCTGCGTATTTGTCGCATCGTTTATCAGAAAAACTAACTGAGGTTCGCAAAAATGGCACAATGCCTTATCTGCGTCCTGACGGAAAAACGCAAGTAACAATAAAGTATGAAAACGATAAGCCTGTATGTGTTGAAACAGTGCTAATCTCTTCTCAACACGAAGACGGCATTGATATTCAAAAAAAGATGAAACCTGAGATTATTGATAACGTTATTAAGCCAGTGTTTGCAGCAGAGGGCATTGAGTGGACAAACGATATTGAGGTTTTGGTAAATCCAACCGGCAGATTTGTTGTTGGAGGTCCTATGGGCGACACAGGTCTGACAGGACGCAAAATCATTGTTGATACATATGGTGGAATGGGTCGTCACGGCGGCGGTGCATTTTCCGGCAAAGACTGCACAAAGGTAGACCGCTCCGCAGCATACATGGCACGTTGGATTGCAAAAAATATTGTCGCAGCAGGCATTGCAGAAAAATGCGAAGTACAAATTGCATATGCAATTGGCGTGGCAGATCCTCTGTCGGTATTTGTTGATTCTTTTGGCACATCTCCTTATTCAAGCGAGCAACTAGTTAGCGCTGTAAACAAGGTGTTCGATCTTCGCCCAGCTGCAATTATAGATACTCTTCAACTTCGCCGTCCAATTTTCCGCAAAACATGCAACTACGGACATTTTGGTCGCGAACTACCAGAGTTTAGCTGGGAGCAAACAAACCGTGTAGATGAACTCAAGGCTGCTCTTGGAGCTTAGGTTATGCTGGTCGCAGACATAGTTCTCGACATTCCAACACGTGCCCTAGATAGCACGTTTACCTACATTGTGCCAGATAACTTGGATGTTCAAGTTGGTCAGTGCGTAGAGGTCGAATTTTCGCATAGACCAAGCATTGGATATGTAATGAATATCTCCGAGCGTCCCCAAGGCGCGTTCGGGGATATTTCTTTGTTGCCGGTGTTGCGTGTTTTAACTCAATCATACTTTGACAACACACACGCCAAACTTGCAAATTGGATAGCACATGAATATCTAAGCACTTTGCCAGAGGCTGTTAAGCTTTTGATGCCACCGGGATCTACTCCACGTTTTAGAAATATTGGCAGGGGAGAGTGGAGATACGAAGCCCCTACAGTTGCAGCTGTTGATGACAGGTGGGTGGGCTTAACCGAACTAGGTCAAAAGTATGAACCCAGAAAAACTGCAACAAAACAAATTGCTGTAGTAGAAGCCCTAAGAGCGGGTCAAATGCGCGTGGCTGAGCTTGGGATTGACATTGATTCTGTGTCTACAACTTTGCGTGCTATGGAAAAACGTGGGCTTGTGAAGATAGAAAATCGCCGCAGGGTTCGCGGTGGAGGGGATAGCACACCGAGATATTTTGACTCAGCTCAAACCAAGCGCTCATATGAAAGTCTTACGCAGGGTCAAAAAGATGCACTCCAAGCTATACAAACTGCGCAAGCAGATGGCGGGGGCGTAGTTGTTGTTGACGGAGTAACTGGATCGGGCAAAACCGAGGTTTATTTGCAGGCAATTAGCGATGTTTTAGAACATGGTCGAACTGCTTGCGTGCTGGTACCAGAAATTTCGCTAACCCCCCAAACTGTTGGACGCTTTCGCTCACGCTTTGGAGACATGGTGGCAGTGCTGCATTCGCGGTTGTCTGTGGGTGAGCGCTATGATCAGTGGGATAGAGTGCGCCAAGGAGATGCCCGTGTAGTTGTTGGAGCGCGTTCTGCTTTGTTTGCCCCTCTGCAAAATATAGGACTTATAGTTATTGATGAAGAACATGAGTCGTCTTATAAGCAGGGGTCTTCGCCTAGATATTCGTCTCGCGATGTTGCAAACAAGCTTGCAGAGTTAACGGGTTCTGTTTTGGTTTTAGGCAGTGCCAGCCCCGCAATAGAGACTCTCTATAATTGTCAAACCGGAGCGTGGCAGCGCGTTGAGCTTCATGAGAGAGCAAGCGGTCGCCCTTTACCTCCTGTTCAAATAGTGGATTTGAGCCATGAATTTGAAGACGGAAACCGCACCATGTATTCTCATGCGTTAACCCTTGCTCTTCAAGAAACTATTGAACGTGGCGAAAAAGCAGTTCTTTTGCTTAATAGACGCGGGTTTGCGTCATTTTTGCTGTGTCGACAATGCGGATTTGTTCCTGAGTGTGAGCAGTGTTCAACATCACTTACTTTTCACGAAGCAAGACGTTCAGGCGAGATGCGAGGGATTTCTAGCGGGGGTCGCACCGGAGCGGGTGCAGGTGCAGATGACAACGCAAACCCAGCAGGATTTTTGATGTGCCATCATTGTGGTAGGCGATATTCTATGCCAGCTAGGTGTCCCGAGTGTGGAAGTCCGTATCTGCGCCAACTAGGCCCTGGCACTCAATATGCAACTGATCAGCTTCGCAAGATTGTGGGTCCTACCACAACCATTGTTAGAATGGACGCAGACACAACTCGCAACAAAGGTGACCACGAGAGACTTTTGAGCGAATTTGGAGCGGCAGATAGCGGCGTGCTAATTGGCACGCAAATGATTGCAAAAGGCCTCGACTTTCCAGATGTTACGCTTGCAGGTGTTCTAATTGCCGACACAACCCTAAAACTTCCAGACTTTAGAGCTGCCGAGCGAACTTTTCAGCTTGTTGAACAAGTTGCGGGTCGAGCCGGTCGAGCCAATAAGGCGGGTCGTGTGATAGTGCAGACCTACTGGCCAAATCATCCGGCAATCATTGCAGCTTCTAAACACAATCGTGATCTTTTCTTAAAAGACGAAATGCCAATGCGCAAAGACCTTGGTTATCCTCCATATAAAAGACTTGCCAACATTTTAATATGGGGAAAAAATGAGCATCTAGTTGCGCGTGAAGCTATGAATTTAAGGCGTCAACTAGATGAACATATGCAAAAAGAGTCGGGTGCTAATACTTTGTTTGCTGCTTTGCGTCTAGAGATTCCATCTGTTGAGGGAGGCAAGGTTGCTCCGGTTAAGTATGGTGCAAACTTGACAGAAAACTCGAGCTCAGAGGTTACTAATCATGCAAATGAAGGTTTGCCCCCAAACCCCTCATTGTCTTATGAGTTGTGCAATACTTCTAAAGGTGAGAGAGATTTATCTGATGCCAACTCAGATACGAGTGGATACCCGTCGCAAGATGATATTGCAAACAGTCAACCTCTAGAAACAAATGATACGGGGACAGACTCTGCAAACCATGCTAACACAGAAGAAGATTCTATAAGCGATTGGAGTATTTTGGGTCCTAGTCCTTGTTTGCTCTCAAAACTAAGAGGTACTTATAGGTGGCATATTCTCATAAAGGCTCCTCCAAAATCTGATATACCTGCAATGCTTGAACCCGTTATGAGACGCAGAAAAGCAGTTTCTGGAGTAAACGTTGCTGTAGATATAGACCCAATGGATCTCTTTTGATCGCTTTTGCATTTTGTCCCTCACAATATTGCGGTTAAGCTTTGTGCTGCTTATTTAACTGTGTTCAATGTGTACACTGTTGATGGCTGTGCTAGTTGTTTTTGTGTTTGCTGACTGCATTACAATAACTGCGTGGCACAACCTAGCAGCTGCGCCATCCGCGCCACTCATACAAACACTCTACCCTCAACACACCGCTCAACTAGCCGCGCCACCCACACAAGCATACAAATACAACGCGCCAAACATGTGTGTTCTCAATAAACATATAGCGTGTACAATTCTATATAGAAATACTTAATAATTACTAGTGCATTTATGCGTGTCAAAGAGCAGGAGATAGAGATAAAATGCAAATTATAACCGCGCCAAATCCAATTCTTCGCCAAAAATGCGAAGACGTTGTTATTTCAGATGAGCCAAACCTAGAGCAGACAATGCTAGAGATGGCTGAGCTTATGTATAGCTCAAATGGATGCGGGCTAGCCGGTCCTCAGGTTGGAATTTTAAAGAAGATTGCCGTTGTAGACTGCGAATTTGATGGCTCAAAACACAGCAAAAAAAATCTCATCATGTTGGTTAATCCGCGCATCAAATCAACTAGTGGAGAAGAAGTTGAAGACGAAGAGGGCTGCCTGTCAATTCCTGGAATTACTATTCCTGTTACAAGACCTAATGAAGTTGTTGTAGCGGCACAAACTGTCGACGGCGAATATATGGAGATGGAGGCTATCGGATTTTATGCCAGATGTTTTCAACACGAAATTGACCACCTATCGGGCATTACGCTTTTTGAGACGCTAAATGCGGTGGACCGTCTAAAAAAACTTGAAGAATACAAAGAGGCACAACAAGCCAAATAAGATGCCTTAGAGATTTGGAAATAATATATGAGAGTTATATTTATGGGCACACCTCAGTTTTCGGTGCCAATTTTACAAGCTTTAGAACAATGCGAAGATATCGAACTTGTGGGTGTGTTTACGCAGCCAGATTCTGTTTCAAAAAGAGGACACAAAACAGTTCCTTCACCAATTAAGTATGCTGCAACAGAACTTGGCTTGAACGTATACACTCCGCACACTCTAAAAGACCAAGAGGCACAAAACTCAATCAAAGAGCTAAATCCAGATGCAATAGTTGTTGCCTCATATGGAAATCTACTTACTCAAGACGTGCTAGATATACCTCGCTATGGTTGCATAAATGTTCATGCTTCGCTGCTACCTAGGTGGAGAGGAGCTGCTCCAATTGAGCGTGCAATTCTTGCAGGAGATGAACTAACGGGTATTAGCATTATGCGCATGGAGGCTGGACTTGACACCGGTAGTTATTGCATGCAAAAAGTTGTAAAGATAGAAGATAAAGATTGCCTAGAGCTAACTTACGCACTTTCAAAAGTTGCAAGTGAGTCTATAGCAGATGTATTGTTTGCAATAGAAAAAGGCGAGGTAACTTGGATAGAGCAAGACGATTCAAAATCAACTTATGCTCAAAAGATTGAAAAAGCAGAAATGATGTTGTCGCCCCAAATAAGCGCATACGACAATGTTTTGCGTGTCAGAGCTTCTACTGAACATGCTCCTGCGCGTGTTGTGGTTTGCAAAAGACCTATGGCTGTGGTGTCTGCTAAGGTTTTTGATCCACTAGTCGAAGACATAGATATCAGTGGAATTAGTCTAGGCGAAGGCAAGGCTGCTCGTGTTAATAAGCGACTTTTGCTGGGTTGTAAAAACAACACATATATCGAGATATTGTGGGTAAAACCAGATGGAAAAAAGCAAATGAGCGCATCTGATTTTTGTGCTGGCGTGCATGAGCAGCTAAAAAGCGCAAATGCCACTTGGGAGGCATTGTAGAGTTGAAAAACCAAGGTCTCTCTCCATCTCGCAAAATGGCTGTCGACACAGTATCTCAAGTGCGAAAACGCAGTGCGTTTGTTCAAAATGTGATGCAAAAAACAATTAGGCAAAAGGGTGCGTCGGCAAGTGACAAGGCATTTGCAGAACTGCTGGCTACAGGTGTTGTTTCAACATATGGCACGCTTGACGAACTTATAGACCGAAGCCTCAATAATCCAAAAGATATTAAGCCAAATGTTAGAGATGCGCTTTGCATAAGTGCTTATGAGCTTTTGTTTCTAAAGAAGCCAACACACGTTGTTTGTGATCAAGGTGTTGAGATGGTTCGCTATATTGAGCCCAAGGCAGCGAACTTGGCAAATGCGGTTTTGCATAAGATGATTAAGCAGGCGCAGAGCTTTCCATGGGGAGATCCAAATGATGATATAGCGGCTTTAGGTCGAGTATTTGGTTTTCCTGAGTGGTTGTGTGAACTTTTGATAGACCGCTTTGGGTGGCAAGGTGCTACAAATTTTATGGCTGCAAGCAATGAACCTGCGCCTCTATATTTGGCTCTAAACTCCATCAAAGCAAGTTTTCAAGAAGTATTTGACGAGCTAAAAGAGTGTGGAGCAGACCCACAATTTGTTGGCACAGCAGACAGAGGATGTATCTTAGTAAAAAATGCCAACAAAGCTGTTAAATCCTCAGTTTTGCGTGATGGTCTTGCCATAGTCTCGGATGCATCTGCTCAGCTAACGTCCCTAATTGCAACGCCTACAAAGGGAAAGCCATTTTTAGAAGTTGGAAGTGGTCGCGGTACCAAAACAGTTCTTTTGCAATCTAACGCATATAAATATAATGGGCAGCAAGTCAATATGAGTTGCGTAGATATTCATGCATTT
>CAVLCC010000031.1:0-18678 GCA_963661535.1 Senegalimassilia sp. | reverse complement strand
TGCAAAATCGCATAACGAGTGCGGGCTTAGAGAATATTACCTTATTTGAGGCAGATGCAACCAGACTAGATTTAATCGACGGATTGACTCCCAAAAATAGCCAGGAATATTTTGGCAAAGCTCTAATAGATGCACCATGTTCAGGGCTAGGAACGCTTAGACGTCATCCAGAAATTAGATGGTCTATGAGTTTAGACAAGATAGAAACCCTAGCGCAAGTTGGACTAGAAATGCTCAAATCTGCCGCCCCTCTAGTAGAGTTTGGCGGATTCATTGTTTTTTCTACATGCACAATTACACAGCAAGAAAATGAAGATACTATACAAAACTTTTTAGCAAGTGAAGCAGGCAAAAATTTTGCTATTAAACCAATCAATAACAAAGATTTTGTGATGAACAATTTAGCGCCAGCAGGTCCAGATGTGCATTTTATTTGCCAGCTAACAAAAACTAATTAAAACGAAAGGGCCGAGTTTATTTCAAAGCTCATGCGCTATTCATCTGCATTTTCATACTTTAACCCAGCGTTAGTCCTAACCCAGCGACTAGCTCATCACTTATTTCTTTGCATCCAGATATTGCTGTAACGCTCCATCAAATGGCTTTAGTGCTCTGTCTAAAATGCCTAGCGAGTGTGCAATTGTCATGCCATAGTTCGTGATAGGAACATTTGCTTTTTTGCACATTGCAATGCGCCTTAACATTCCAGCCCTGTTGAGCATGCAACCTCCACAATGTATAACAAGTTTATACTTTGCCAAATCATCTACAAACATTGTTCCTTGACAATGGTCAATATTAAGGTCTGTACAAAATTGATTTAACATACGAGGAAGTTTGACCGTGCCAATATCGTCACAAATTGGATGATGAGTGCAGCTCTCTGCAATAAGCACACTATCGCCCGCGCTTAGCTTATCTAGAGTTGCAGCTCCGCGCACAAGTGTGGATAGATCACCCTTAAATCTTGCAAACAAAATTGAAAATCCAGTAAGCGCAACATCTTTGGGAACAACCTTTGAAACCTGATTAAAGGCTTGTGAGTCTGTTACAACTATGTCTGGCTTTTTTGCAAGCACACCAAGTGCATTTTCTAACTCTGTATCTTGAACAACAAGTGCCGAGGCATGCCCGTCTAGCAAGTCTCTAAGAGTTTGTACTTGCGGCAAAATAATACGTCCCTTTGGAGCCTCTTTGTCTACAGGAATAACCAAAACTGCCAGACCATGTTTTGGAATTAGATCGCTTAACAAGTGAGGGTCTTCAATCAGCTCTTTAGGAGCCGCACTAACAAGGGCATTTTTTAACTCCTCTATGCAGTCAAGTGTTGTAGATGAAACATTAACAATTGCACTAGCATTTGGAACACAAATATCTTTTGGAGTTTCATCTTTAGACGCAAGATCGCGCTTTGTAATAGCTACAACAAAAGGAATACCACGCCTGTGCAGTTCGTCTGAAATCTCCAGCTCAAACTTATTCCAAATACCAGGCTCAGTTGCAATTATCGCTAAGTCTGCACTATCCATTACTTTGTGCGTGCGCTCAATGCGTGCTTGACCAAGTTCGCCTTCGTCGTCAATGCCTGCAGTATCAATTAAAAGCACGGGCCCTAGAGGCAGAAGCTCCATTGCTTTTTCTACAGGATCTGTGGTTGTGCCTGCAACATCGCTTACAAGGGAAGTTTGTTGTCGACTAAGTGCATTTATTAAACTAGATTTGCCAACATTGCGTCTTCCAAAAATTGCAATTTGTATGCGCATAGACTTTGGAGTATCGTTTAAGTCTGATGCGTTTTGTGCGCCATTTTGCGTGCCGCTTATTTTATTAGATTTGCTAGTCATAAAAATACCTTCTCTAATTGTTTTATCTGTCTAACTATCCAAATTCCTTCAAACTATCCAAATACGCGCTAACTACACTCTAGCACCTGAGTTATTTGCCTCACTTGGGTTTTAATAAACTAAACTATAATAAATGATGCTCATAATGTACACAAAAATCATGCCTATAGCTTATATGCGAGCTTGAATATATGCAAGATATGCAAGTATATGTGCATATATGCAAGCATAAACCGCATAACACATATAAGTATGTTGAGCAAAAACACAAGTTTGGTGCAATGACACTAGACACACACTTAGTTTAGGTCAACTTAGGATACAACTTTGCAGGCAGAAAAGATATAACATGACTCCAAGCACACGATTTAAAAATAGATTTTTATTTATTGTTTGTACCATTGTTACTGGTGCGCTTGCTGGTAGTGCTGTGTGGGCATTTTTTAAGTTGATGAACATTGGCATTTCTTTTTTGTGGCAAGAACTCCCAACACTCCTTTGCGCACTTGCTTCACAAGCAGCCCCCGATATCGCACAAGCCATGCCCATTTTATTTTCTGGAGCATATGGTTTTTTGCCTTGGACGCTTTTATTATGCGTTGGAGGAGGCGTAGCAATTGGCTTTTTTCATAAAAAACACGGCGAGCTTCCAGAAGAGCTAAACGAAGTTATGGCTAAGGTCAAAAAAACAGGAGGATACGAATATGACCGGTTGGGTGCAATGTCTGTGGCAGCACTTTTGCCTCTTATATTTGGCGGCAGCGTGGGTCCAGAAGCAGGACTTACGGGTGTGATTGCTGGACTTTGCACATGGGTAGGAGACAGGCTAAAACGCTTTGGTTCTGACTTTAGAGATCTAACATGTGCAGGCGTACAAGCTGCACTTTCAGCTGTGTTTACTGCACCACTTTATGGTTTTGTTGCGCCTCTAACAGGCTCGGACAGCACCACTAGTGAAGAAGAATTTATAGTTCCAAAACAATGGAAAACCACTGCTTATCTTTGTGCAGTTGTTGGTGCGCTAATTGCTTTTATGGGACTAGGAAACCTCTTTGGTGGAGGTCTTGGAATGCCTCACTTTGACAATCTAAGTGTAGGCACTCAAGAACTTAAATGGATCGTTGTTCTAATAGCAGTAGGATGTGTTGCAGGTTGGATTTTTCACATTGCAAATGCTCTATCTGCAAAAGCATACTTGCATATCTCTAGCCCAGTTGCAAGGTGTATTATAGCAGGACTTTTGCTAGCAGCTGCTGGCACAGTTTTTCCACTTGTGATGTTTGCAGGGGAGTCGCAAAGCGAGATTGTAATGCAAACATATACACAAATTGGTGCAGGTGTTTTGTTTGCAACTGGATTTATCAAACCCTTTGTCACCGCGTTTTGCATAAAACTTGGCTGGCGAGGAGGTCACTTTTTCCCTTTAATTTTCTCTGGAATTTGTTTGGGTTATGGATTTTCGCTGCTCTTAGGCATTGATCCTGTGTTTGCTTGCGCGGCTTGCACATCTGCGTGCATGGCTGCTGTGATGCGACAACCACTTATGACAGCTTTGCTTCTGTTTTTGTGCTTCCCAATAAAGGGCGTGTTGGTGATGCTTGTCTCGGCAATTTTGGCAGCTGCAATTCCTCTCCCAAAATGTTTGGCACCAAATGCAGGCAACGCAAACGAAGACGAAAACAACGACGCAGGTGCACGCACCGCAGAAACAAATGCAAACCAAGACACAAACAACCAAACCTTATCTGGAGCAGAATAATGTTTAACTTTCGCACTTTGGCAGATGTTGTTCGCAATTCCGGACTAGGACCTCTAACAATCTTGTTTTTACTCCTGTTTTTTATATGCTCAGTTATTGTATGGATTGCAGAGCCTACGCAAAATACATTTGGAGATGGAGTTTGGTTTTGCTTTCAGGTTGTATCAACCATAGGATTTGGAGACATTGATGCTTCAGACACAATCACCCGTATAACCAGCATAGTACTAAGTGTTGTATCGATCTTTTATATCGCCATTATTACAGGTGTGGTAGTAAGTTATATAACAGAGAATTTAAAACTGCGTCGAGGCGAGATGCTCGCAAATTTTGCAAATAACTTAGAGCGTGTGGATAAAATGTCACCTCAAGAGCTTAAAGAGTTTGCTGAAAATGTTCGCAAATACAGACGCTATCACAAACAATAAACTAGGCGGCACTAATGGATAATAAAAAACGTGGGATAAAACGTCACGGCACGGCTAAAACGCCTCATCGCAAGGTGTCTAGTTTAAAGGTAAAGGTTTCAACTTGTCTAACAGCGGGACTCATCCTAGGATTAATTTTTATTGTTTATCTATATTCGGTTGGTAGTTTCTCTCCAGATGCGCTCATAAATATAAATGCACAAAACCCGCAAAGTGATGATTCAAAACAAAGTGCTCCCAAAAGTCAGTCGGCAATTAGGGATAATGCACAAACTGTTTTTCCTGCAGATGTTGAAGTGTGGCGCTCAACTGTGCATACCGCATGTGAAGATGCTGATTTAGATACCAAGTGGGTAGACACAGTTCTAGCTATGATGCAAGCAGAATCTGGGGGAGATATGCAAATTAGTTCTGTTGTGGGCTGTAGGCACGACATAATGCAAGCAGGCGAGGGGTGCGCTGGTGTATACGAGGGTAAAAAGAATGTTGTAGAGCTTGGTTCTGCAGCTCTTTTGGCTTGGGATATCAGCCCCTCTATCTCCTTTGGTGGCAATACTGCTATTGCATCAATTTATGCAGGTGTTATAGAAACTAAAGAAAACATTAATTTGCTAGAAGACTGGTTAGGGGAAGTTGATGTTAGTGATTTAGGCAAGGTCGGTCTAGTTGCTCAAGGATATAACTATGGTTATGAGGGGTGGTTTGCATATTGCAAACATAATGGAATTACATCGTGGAGCTATGATGCTTCTCAAACATATAAGTATAATCACGGAGGCGGAACTGTAGATCATGGACAAAAAGTCATGGATTTTTACCAAGAAGCACTAGATAGAAAATCAGATGGTCAAGATAATTAATGAGTAACTGCTTGCATGAGCTCACAGCTTGCAAGCAAATAATGTAGAGACTATTGAATGATATATATGTGCATCAAACAAACCTTCCGTTAAACAAAATTATTAAAAGGAAACATACATGCCAAATTTATCTCAAGAAATTGCATCTAGAAGAACGTTTGCTATTATCTCGCATCCAGATGCTGGAAAAACAACCCTTACAGAAAAGCTGCTGCTCTACAGTGGTCAAATTCAAACTGCTGGTTCTGTTAAGGGCAAAAGTAGTGCTAAGCATGCCGTGTCCGATTGGATGGACATAGAAAAAGAACGTGGAATTTCTGTTACTTCTTCTGTTCTGCAGTTTAACTACAAAGGGTGCTGCATAAATATTCTAGATACACCAGGACACCAAGATTTTTCAGAAGATACATATAGAACGCTTATGGCAGCCGATGCAGCAGTTATGGTCATAGACGGCGCTAAAGGCGTTGAGGCTCAAACCAAAAAGCTCTTCAAAGTTTGCACGCTTCGTCACATTCCAATTTTTACCTTTGTTAACAAGCTTGACCAAGAGGCACGTGATCCGTTTGATCTAATGGAAGAAATTGAGAGCGTGCTAGGCATAGGAACTTATCCCATGAACTGGCCTATAGGCAGCGGTCAAAATTTTAGGGGCGTGTTTGATCGTCAAACAAGGCATGTGATTGCCTTTGAGGGCGAAGGGCGCGGCAACTCCACAAAAAAAGTTGCTGAGATTGAAGCCGAGTTAGGCGATCCCAAGATGGACACCCTCATAGGACAAGATAACCACCAAAACCTAAGCGATGACATTGAGCTTTTAGATGGAGCAGGAGACGAGCTTAATCTAGACGAGGTAGCTTGCGGCAAACTTTCTCCAGTATTTTTTGGTTCGGCGCTTACAAACTTTGGCGTAGAGCCTTTTCTAAATGAGTTCTTGCGCCTAGCTCCGCCACCACGTGCATATAAAGACACCGCTACAGACGAACTTGTTGATCCATCTTCAAATGAGTTTTCGGGCTTTGTGTTTAAAATTCAGGCTAACATGGATAAAAATCACCGTGACCGCATTGCTTTTGTGCGCATTTGCAGCGGAAAGTTTGAGCGCGGTATGGAAGCATATCATGTGCAAGGAGACAAAAAGCTAAAACTTGCAACTGGAACCTCACTTATGGCCGACGATCGTGCAATTGTAGACGAGGCTTATGCTGGAGACATTGTAGGACTTTTTGACCCTGGCATCTTTTCTATAGGCGATACGGTTTGCGCTGGCAAGCACCATATTGTTTATCCGCAAATTCCAACTTTTTCGCCTGAGCATTTTGCACGCATCTCGCAGGTTGACACGTTAAAGCGCAAACAGTTTGTTAAAGGTATGGAGGAACTCGCGCAAGAAGGAGCAGTGCAAATTTTTAGAGAGCCTGGCACTGGAATGGAAAGCGTGATTGTGGGCGTTGTGGGCGTTTTGCAGTTCGAGGTACTAGAACAGCGCCTCAAAAATGAGTACAGGGTAGAGGTCAGAAGACAGGCTTTGCCTTACACTGATATTAGATGGATTTGCGACAGTTCAAATAGTATAGATATCTCAAGGCTCGACCTTACACGTGATACTTGCCGCGTAGAAGATATGCGTGGAGGCAAGCTCTTGTTGTTCACAAGCCCTTGGAATGTTAACTGGGCACTAGAACGCAATGAGGGTCTTGTTTTATCAGAGTTTGGCAATATGGCAGTATAAACGGTGGTTTTTAAGCAGATATGCTACAATTATCGCACCGGTGAACGGTGCTCACTTACAAAGGTTAACACCGTTCACCCGTTGGGAGAACACTGCTAACTTTTTTCGCAAAAACTATTGACGTTCAAATTTATACCTGTTAAATTATCACTAACGGTTAACAGTGTTCACCAATTTAGACACAAACACAGAACACTAAAAACCGCACAAAGGTTTAAGGAGAAAACTAAGATGGCTGGTTCTAAACGCAAATACATTGAGGCGGCATACGAGCTGCTTTTGCGCGAAGGTCTTGAAGGCGTATCAAGCCGCAAGATTGCATCAGAACTCGGCTGCTCCAACTCAGTTATCTACAAGCACTTTGAAGATATCGATGAGCTTATTGATCTTGCTTCAATCAGGTTTCTTCAAGAGTATGCAGAAGATGCTCGTTTTCTCTCAACAGTTGACCTCAATCCCTTAGAGCTTAATCTTCAGCTTTGGGAATGCTTTGCATACTACTCTTTTTCTAATGCTCCTATATTTGAGAATCTCTTTTATAAAAAGAATGGATTGGGCATTACTAAAGAGACTATGGAAAGTTATTTTGAAGAGTATCCAGAAGAAATTGAAGGAAACAAAGATTTTATGCTAGACATGCTTGCAGGGCAAACTATGGCAAAGCGCGATAGCGTGCTTCTAAAAAAAGCTGGGGAGCAAGGTCTTCTAACTCCTGAAAGCGTGAGCTTTTTGTGCAAGCTAGACACTTATTTATTCCGCGGGTTTTTGGCTTCTATAAATGAAGAAAGCGCAATTCCCGTTTCGCCCAAAACGGCTACTAAAGATTTTATGCAGCTGATTGTTGATAACTACCAGATGAAACTCGAACCAGGGTATAGCATCACGGCAGTTGACTTAAAGCATGCAAACAGCGAATTATTTAAGTACCAGAAAAAAAGAGAAGGAGGTATTGTAGATTCTTATAAAATCGAATGCGTTGCCGCTCTATAGACAATTCGTTTAACCTTGTTTTCTTATTCTAATCCAAGAATTGCTTTTAGAGCAGCAAAAAATCTATTAAATAACAAGTTAATTTGCCTAGTTTTTTAAGAGAACAATAAATTAACAAGGCACAGGTTATCTGCGCTTATTTTCTCTTAGATAACAAGGTAAGGGCGGAGCTTTGTCAAAAAACAAATATTCGCCATATAAAAAGTCTTGAGCAACAAGACCTAGGTAGTCTGCGCACTTTTTTAAAAGTGTCGCAAAAAAGTCAAAGGTTGCAACAACAAAACAAGCAACCAACTATTGAAAGGAGGGCATGTGATGAGCGAAGCAAAAAATGCAAGCGACAAAAACAATGTAGCTGCAACTACAGAGCCTAAAAAAGATCGCACGGTTCTAATTGTTTCAGCAATAATTGTGGCTGCATTTGTGATCTTCGGTGCTGTTGCGCCACAAACTTTATCAGATGTCGCAGGGGTTCTATTTAACGTATTTACTGTTGATTTTGGGTGGCTTTATCTCTTATCTGTATTTGCAATGGTTATTTTTGCAATTGCAATAGGACTTAGTAAATATGGCAAAATCAAACTCGGTAAAGATGACGAAAAGCCTGAGTTTAGTAACTTCAAATGGTTTGCTCAGCTATTTGGCGGAGGAATGGGCATAGGTCTTGTGTTCTGGGCAGTGTCTGAGCCTATCTCTGAATACATGGCACCACCTAGTGCAGATCCATTAACACAACAAGCAGCTCACGAAGCCATGCAAACTGTGTTTTTCCACTGGGGAATTTCGCCTTGGGTTATCTTTGCAGTAGCTGGTCTTGCCTTGGGTTACTTCTCATTTAGAAAAGATAAACCATTTTTGGTAAGCTCTGCGTTTGAGCCACTACTAGGCGATAAAGTACATGGACCTATTGGAAAAGCAATTGACATCCTAGCCGTATTTGCAACTATCTTTGGTGTTGCAACAAGCATGGGACTAGGAACTATGCAAATCACAGGCGGTCTAAATTATGTATATGGAGTAGAGTCGTCTACCGTGCTAAACTGCGCAATAATTGCTGTTATCACTGCGCTTTTCACTTTGGCAACTCTATCAGGTCTTGGCAAAGCAATGCAAATTGTTGCAGATGTGAAGGTATATCTAAGTATTGCATTTATGGTATTTATCTTCATATTCGGTGGAGCTTTGGTAATTTGCAATTTCTTTGTGAGTGACCTTGGCGGATACTTGCAAAACTTTATCCACAAAAGCCTTTGGATGGAAAATGAAGACTTTGTTCAAAGCTGGACAATTTTCTACTGGGCATGGTGGATTGCATGGGCACCATTCTGTGGTCAGTTTGTAGCACGTGTATCTCGTGGTCGCACTATTAGAGAATACATATTTGCAGTAATGCTACTACCTACCGGCTTTTGCGTAGTATGGCTAGCAATCTATGGTGGAGCTGCATTTAACATCGATGCGCTAACAGGCGGAGCAATTCAAGCCGCAGTTTCAGCCGACACAACTAACGGATTGTTTGCATTGCTTCAAAATCTCCCTCTGTTCCAAATAACTGCACCTCTAGCAATACTTTTGATTGTGATGTGCTTCTGGGGTTCTGCAAACTCTGCAACATTTGTTCTATCAATGTTAACCGATGGCGGAAACATGAATCCAAGCAAACCTCTGCGTATGGGCTGGGGAATTGCACAAGGTGCCGTAACAATCATATGCGTGATAGTTGGCGGCGAAGGGATCTTAAAGATATTGCAAACCCTCTCAATTGCATCAGCCTTCCCTTACATGTTTGTAATTTTGATAATGGCGTTTTGTATGGTCAAAGCTCTAAAAGAAGACCCATACTTCAAAATGCAAGCACAACTAGCAGATGCTAAAAAGGGCACAGAAGAAGTAGCGCAAACTGCTTGAGGATTAAGGTCTAGCACTCAGTATTCAAGGCTTAAGACTTAACCCTTTAGCTAAAAAAACTAAAAAGCAAATTTACAAAAGCCGCGTCTTGCTTAAAAAAGTTCGATACACAAAAAGGCGCAAACGAACATACATGCAAGCCCGCTGGAGCACACAAACAAGGCAAAAGCGGTAAAACATGACGACTTTTGACACGAGGACAGGTCATGTCGTAAATAAATTAAATGGTAGCAAACTCAGCTGTCCTCTTGCTGCCAAGAAAAAGGAGGCAATTAAAATGACACGCATTCCAACAAACGATGTATTTACTCCAAATCAAGTAGACCGCATCAACGAAGAAGTCATGAAGATCCTATCCGAGGTAGGTGTTGAGTTTGGATATGAGCCAGCTCTTGAGGTCTTCAAAAAACATGGTTGCAAAGTAGACGGCGAAAGAGTTTATTTTGAACGCAAATTTGTTGAGGATTGTTTAAAGACAGTTCCTAAAGAGTTCACTCTAAAAGCGCGTGATGAGAAAAAGAGCACCAAAGTATGCGACGGAAGCTTTATTCTAACCCCATCTTATGGACCTCCATTTGTTTATGAGCTAGATGGAACTCGTCGTGGATCTGACTCTAAAGACTATCTAAATGTTGTAAAGCTTTGCCACATGAGTCAAAACATCAACCACACCGGACACAATGTAGTTGAGATGTGCGACTATCCTGATGACATCAGACACCTAAAGATGGTAGAGGCTCACATCAAATATTCTGACAAACCATTCATGGGCGCTTCTCATGGCGAGGTTTGCGCCAAAGACACAGTTGAGATGTGCAAAATTCTTTATGGCATGAATGATGAGCAAATCAAAGAGACCCCAATCGTAAACACTTTGATTAACTCTATTTCACCTCTAAAATACGATGAGCGCATGCTTGGTTCTATGATGGTTTATGCAGAATATGGTCAATCAAACATGATTTCATCTCTAGTAATGAGCGGATCAACCGGTCCTGTAACCTTAGTTGAGACCATTGCTCTACAACTTGCTGAATCTTTGGCTGGCATCTGCCTAACACAGCTAATTAGACCGGGCTCACCTGTAATCACTGGTTCAACATCTGGTCCTGCAGACATGGGCTCTATGGCACTTTCTATTGGCAACTCTGAGGTTGCTCTATATACTTCAGGCACTGCTCAAATGGGACGCTTCTATGGTATTCCTGTGCGTGGCGGCGGCGGCCTAAACGACAGCATTCTAACTGATGCACAATCAGGATTCCAATCAATGCTAACTTTGCTAACAGCTGCTACTTCTGGTGTTGCATTTGTTCTACACGCAGCAGGCATCATGCACTACTACAATGCATTTTCTTATGAGATGTTTGAGATTGCAGACGAGATTGCAGGACTTTGCAACCAATACATCAAGGGTATGGACTTTGACGAGGATAAATTCCTATTTGAGGATGTAGAAGAAGTTGGACCTGGTGGACACTTCCTATATCAAGAGAGCACAGTAGAGTATATGAGCGATCACCGTCGTCCTATTGTTGGCACTCGCGACGACTATGAGACATGGGAGAGCAAAGGAAGCAAGACTACAGCTCAAATGGCTCATGATCGTTGGACTAAGAAACTAGAAGAGTACGTTGCACCAGAGCTCGACAAAGGTGTATTGGCAGACCTTGATAAATATGTTGATACACGTTGCAACGAACTAATCGGAAGCTCACCTGCTCTTTATGCTCTCTAAATTTTGAACCCTCCTTCATGAGTATAAAGCACGCAGAGCGCTAACGCATAAGCTGCCCGCGCCATACCCTCCAAGGCGCGGGCAGCTTCATTTATGTATGGCATTTATGTATGCGATATTGCTGCAAGTTGAGAGGTCTTGATGCTCTTATATTTCAATATCTAGGTTCTCTCCATCGGATTCATCAATAAAATAATAACAATCACTTTTATTGATTTCTTTTTTTAGTTTTAGTTTTTGAACTTTGCTTAAAGGCACAACAAACTGGAAATTATCTTGTAAAAAGTCTTGTGCAACAATGCGTGAATATAGTAAAGAAATGAATTTGTTCCATTCTGGCAGGTCTTCGTCAGGCGTTTTGTTGCGTAAATATTTTACCCCATCTGCTCTAAAGAAAATTAATTTGGCAGTGCTTATTGTACAAATTGGATTGCTCAAAATGACATTGGGAATATCAAATCCAGCTCCCCAATTATAATTAAATGCGTAAACATATAAATCTTCGGGGTCTTTGCAGTTACTTAAATAGAGTTTAATTTCGCTCTCAGAAGCATTATAAATTAAATTTGTGATTACTTGCTTGTTCATAGAAATAATCCTTTACTTTAATCTATTGAAATTTCGTTTCCATAATTCAATTGATGCGCCGTTGGACTCATACATCGGTAGTCCATTTTGCAATAACCTCTTAAGTTTTAATTGTAATGCATGTACTTGAATTTGGAGTGAATATACACTGGAGTTAACGCTTATTTTGTCAAGTTCTTTCTTCACAAATTTTGTGTATACTGAATGATATCCTCGATGTCTTGATTGTGTGCTAACATTCTTATTGGGAATCTGTAAGAATATTCCATTGCTGGCATCGTCAAGATGCATTCCCATTTTCTCAATAACTGGATGTGTAGATAATTGCTTAGGAATAATATGGTGCGCTTGATAGCCAGTCCATTTCATAGATGTATTTACGCCCATATTACGTAATAAGTTTTTTCCCAATGTCGTTGGGTTTCCACCTGTAACAACACCTTCAGCACCATGAATTATTCTAATATCACCATTTGCCTTAAGGGTTTCTATTGTTTGTTGGCTGCCATGTGTTTTAATATAGAGTCCACTTTGCCCGCTGCCCATTACCAATCACCACCGTGAACGCGAGTTATCCAATCAGGATATTGGATAAAATCTGCACAGTGTAAAAAATCCTTAAAGATACTGTCTGGCATGGCTCCGTATACTAATACTATTTTTGGCTCGAGTGTTTTCAGCATTGCTTTAAGTCCGTTTTTGAAGTGGTATTTTTCTATTCGTGTATTGATACATCCATAGGTGCCTATGCATATGATGCTATTTTTTGGAAGGCCCAAAAAGGCGATGCGTTCTGGGAAGTAATCAGTAGTGTAAGTGAATTCATTGCCCCAGCGTGCCATTGGATAAACATTGCAACCATTTCTTTGATAATAAGATGCAATTGCCCTGCTGCGATAAAGATTGATTATTTGCGCTGCTAATGGTGCATCTATATATAAAGAACAATCTGTTGGAAGCAAATATTTAAACTTGCGCAGATCTTTAATATAGGCAGCGGGATCAATTAGAATTTCAGAAAATTCATGATCTTTCTCAAAAAAGCAGATAGCCTCGTTGGTATTAACACCCCTTTTTTGCTTTGTAAATGGCGTGAAGCCAGCAGGGATAGATATATGGGAAGGTGCTGAAATTACTGGCATTTCGATAACACCATCAAACTCTGCATCTCTAACAAGTTCAGGGTTACACCCATCGTCAAGATTGGCTTTTCTTTTTCTTTTTTCTATGATTAAACTCCTTTACTTACTTGCAGTTATCCGTCCATAAGAGAACTGTTGTATTCGATTTCGCATTAAGCAAATCTGTGGACGACCAGTGATCAGTTGGTTAGATTTGCTTGGAAGCATGAAATAAAAGTTTGCTTATTCTTAAACATTGATTGAACTTTTGCTAATAATTAGTTTATGTTTGCGAATATCAGTGTACAATTTAGTCAAGTAACTTTTATTTCACGTTTGCTATTCTACAAAAATGGGCATTTGAAAAACGGACATGAAAGGACACGTTCCGGACATGATTTGTCCGGAAGTTAAAACGATGAAACTTTGCGAATTACTGACTGAATTAAAAGCGGTTCTTGAGCCTAAAATGTCTAACAACGAATTTCTAGTTGTGTTCTTCAATGATATATTACGTGACCCCAAAACTAAAAAAGAACATGATGAAGAGAATAGAGGGATATATAATCCACTAGCGGGTCTAGGTAAGAGTTCGCAAGAGAAGATTGCTAGTGGGAAGGGAATATATCTGTTGAGCATGCTTGTATACTTAAGAAGCGTTTTAGTAAAGAAGAAGCATATACACTTTTGAGTGGGTTTAATGTCGCAGATAAAAAAGTACTCCTCAGATTTTTAAGCAACCACAACATTTCTCTGAAACCCGAGGACTTAGGCACTGCTTTAGTGGATGTTCTTGAGCAACTTATAGATGGATTAACTAAAGGATCGCATGAGGTGGAGGTTAGACTTACGATTTATGACGACAAGCCGTCGCTTAGCAATGTTGTCTCAAATAATATATTTTATGCTGATGGTAAAATTCACATTGATGGGATAACTATAAAATTACCTGTTCAGTTAACAGAAGATGAAATCTATGAATTTGAGTCGCCTTATATTTCTGCTCTCTGTGAGGCTTATTCGGATGCAGTAGACAGTGAAATAACTCAAGACAATATCGAAGAGCAAGGCCCTATTTATAAGACCGATTATATCGAGCAAAGGCGAGCCTATCTGAGTGCAGAGGGAATACAGCGTTCTGTTCGTGATGTTTATGCTGATGGAGAGAACCAATTTGATTACCTAAAAGAAGAAGTTTTTGATGGGGTAATAAGAACATACAGAAAACCGTGCTCCGATGGCTTTGAGCGTTTAAATACTGTCATCGAAAAAGTTATGGATATCTCTCTTAATAAATCTGCTCTAATGCAATGTCAAAATTTAATAGGCAACAAAGAACGACAAGGAGTGCTTCATATTTTAGTCAATGATGAAAAAATAAAATCTTGGGTGGATACAAATGCAGGCTAAAGTTTTTAATACTTCATTTGAAAACATGCTTAGAGTTTTATTGCTTCTGAAATGCGCATCAACTCCCTTAAGCGCGGATAGAATAATTTATATAGATTTCATGTGCCTTTATGGTAAAGATTACAACTTGCTTAATGCCAACTTGAACGGGGATAACCACTTTGGTCTTGCAGAATTTACAAACAAAAGATTAATGGTTACAGAAGCAATTAACAGGGCTGCAAGAAATAGTTATATAAATATATGTATAACCCCTCAAGGCTTAAGTTATGAAATCAATGAGAGGGGTATGGCGATTCTCGAAGGTATCAAAGGCTTGAAATTCTCAGATAACTATTCTAATGCTGCGAGCTATCTTTTATTAAAGTTCAAAGAAGTTGATAGCACCGAACTACTGTCGATAATTCAGGGAAAAGCATCAGAATTGGAGGTGGACTAAGTTGCAGAATTTCATGATTAGAAAGTTAGTCGTATCAGGAAATGGAAAAGAAGATGCAATCATTGAGTTCACTGATGGATTAAATATTATCAGGGGACGGTCAAATACTGGAAAAACATGGATATTGAGATGTCTTTATTATCTCTTTGGTTCAGATGATAAGCCCTTTGCTCAAGTAACTGGCTATACAAATATTACAGGTGTTTTTAAGACTCTGAGATTTGGTGAGGTAACAATATCTAGAAAGTTTGGCAAATCCGTAGCAAACGTTAATTGTGAATCTGAAAACATTGAAGATGGTGAGTACTGGTCTAACAATCAAGGAAATAATAAGTATAAACCCCTTCATCTAAACGATTTATGGTGGAAGATCGTTGGAGTTGAAGAAGTTGTGAAAGTCCCTAAAAACAAAAATTATGAAAGAGAAGCAATATCATGGCCTCAAATAGTTGGAACATTCATATTAAATGAAGACAAAGTAGATAAATCTGAGTCAATCATTAAGGAAGATAATGTCGTCACAACAAAGCTTTTAGCAACGTTGATTTTTGTATTGACAGGTGAATATAAAGCAGGAATTGATGAAATTGTGACAGATGAGGTATTCGAGGCTGTAAGTAAAAACAAAAAAACAAACTTAGATGAACAGATAAAAGAAAATGAAAAGAAAATTGATAATCTATCTAAACAGATTAGTAGCCTAGAAGTGGAGCTCGACGAATCCGAAGAAGATTACTCATTAAAAATTGATGAGACTCAAGCCTATCTTGATGATCTAGTAAACGACAACAAGGCATTAGATAAACAATTAACGAAGTTAAATAAAGATAGAAATATAAAGGATCTCAGCATTGAACGATATACAGAGTTAAAGAGCCAGTATGTGGCTGACTTGGATAGGCTTGAACTTATAACGAATGGGGATAAATCGGTTTCAAAGATTAAGCAAGAGCATATATGCCAATTTTGTGGTGGAAAATTTGACGATATAAAAGAGGATTACAAGTTAGCAATAAAGGCTGAGGTAAAGAAGATTGTCGAATCTATTGTTTTAACGCAATCTACAATTGATGAGTTAAAAACTGAACGTGAAAAACTTTCTGTTGAGATAGATACCATTTCTAAAAACATTGAGTTAATCAAAGGGACAATTGATTCCGTCAAAATTGATATCACTAATCTTAAGAAGGAGGCTGGTAAGTTTAGTGATATACGTTCAAAAGAGGTTCTAAGGGATTATCTCTTTACTAAAAATAAACATCTTAAGAAACAAAGAAAGGATGAAGCATCACGAAAACAACAGGAAAATGTTGCGCCATATAGTGCGAATAAAGAATTCAAGAATTTAGTTGGAACCGCCTTTAATGAAAAGCTAAATGCCATTTTGAAAGAATGTAACTACCAGTCAAGTGCAGAAGTAACTTGGGATACAGGTAAATTAGACTTAATGATAGGTAATACCAGTAAGAAAGATGAAGGTAAGGGTTACAGGGCGTTTTTCAATTCGGTTACTGCCATTATGCTATTCGAGCATTTTAATTCAGTCGAGGCCTTTGCAAAACCCAGCTTTTTGGCGATTGACACACCACTTCTCGGTCTCGATGAAATAGAAGATGAGAACGATAAGCAAACCCTAAAACATGGTCTCTATAATTACCTTATCAATCATCAGAGCACAGGACAGATTATCGTACTTGATAACTTAAACGTGATTCCAAATATAGATTTTGAGCATCTAGGGGTTAACGTCATTACCTATCATAAACAGGAAAAACCAGGTCTGACTTATGGCTTTATGCCAAGTTGGAGGAAAGACTTATCAAAGGATCAAAAATGAAATTCTCTTATAAAAAACTGTGAGTCAAATTAGTTGAAATGGACATGGGCAAGACAGGCCTTGCTAAAAAGACAGGCATTAGTTCTGCTTCTTTGGCAAAGTTAGGCAAAGGTGAAAATGTAACGACAGACATCTTGCTAAAAATTTGTGAAGCACTAGATTGTGACATTTCAGACATTGCTGAAGTCGTTAATACAAACTAATAAAGAAACAAAATAGGAGATTTTATAAGTGTTGAAATTAGGAACAGTTTTCAGCGGAATTGGTGCCATTGAGCATGCGCTGGATAGAATGAATATCGAGCATGAGATAGTTTTTGCCTGCGACAACGGTGATATCGAGATTGATTCACCTGCCGTCATAAATGACCTGGATTCAATCAAATCAGAGTTAAAAAGGACGCAGTCAGAGGTTCGCAAAACGACAGAACGCTTAAGTAAGTCTTCCTATAGTAATTACTGTTCACAAGTGGAAACAATGATTAGTGGCGCAGAGAAACAATACGAGGACCTTTTGACATCCTTGCATGTGAACGAGGATAGCCATCAAATAATTAATAAGGCCATAAATGCTTCGAAGGCTGAAGTGAGTGCTGCCATTGATAGATGCACTCCTTCAAAGAAAAAGAAATATCAGGAACTTAAGAAAATCATCGAGAGCCAATCCAGGTCTTTTGAGTCCAAGCTGTTCGTTCTTCTTCGATTTAACCTTGCTCTTAGCAAGGATCAAATAATACCCGATTCAAAAGAAATAAAAGAGGCTTTTAACCTTAAAAAGGAAGACGCAAAGAGGATCGTAAAGAAAGGAAAGGACCTCACTGAGAGACTTCAAATGGTCAATTCCAAACTTCTATACTTAACCACACGCCTTGAACTCGAAAAACTTGATTCCTTTCAAGAGCGAAAGAAATATGTAAATAGCTTATATGAAGGGAAGGAAAAGCAGAACAAAGTCAGACAAAGTTATCTAGCGAACTACGATATAAATGAAGATGATTTTCATTGGAACATCGCATTCATGGATGGAAAACAGTATGAGAACAAGGTTGATTTGTTTGTTGGGGGTAGTCCTTGTCAATCCTTTTCTTTGGTCGGAAAGCAGAGAGGACTTGAGGATACTAGAGGAACATTGTTTTACGAATATGCAAGATTGATAAAAGAGATAAAACCTAAGGTTTTTATTTATGAAAATGTAAAAGCCATTCTAAGTAATGACAATGGCAAAACTTGGGAGACTATGAAAGATGTCTTTTTGTCTTTAGGTTATAAAGTTTATTACACCTTAAACGGAAAACCATCAGTCCTCAACGCTAAGGATTACGGAATTCCTCAAAACAGAGAGAGAATGTTTGTTGTTGGGTTCAGGGAAGATTTGCAAATGAAAAGAGAGTTTACATTTCCAAGCCCCGTCCCGCTGGAAACAAAAATGCAAGATTATCTGCTCGATAATGTTTCAGGTGCATACTACCTCCCTAAAAAGGGAGTAGATTTCGTGACTAAAGAAAAGAACCTACAGAAAAGGTATACCCAAATAGATGGCGAGGTTGCATTGTGTCAAAAAAAGAATCAGCAGTTTAATTGGCACGGAGATTTTGTTTTCGTCGAAGAGAACAAGGACATGGAAAAGACCATGGAGGATCTCGAGAAATACTTTCTGTCAGAAAAGGTAGAAAAATACGTCCTATCTACAGGTACTAAGAATTTTTATTCAAAGCCAAAAACTGACCTAGAGGTAGCACGCCCTCTTTTAACCAGTATGCACAAAATGCATAGAGCAGGCGTTGACAACTACGTGCATACAAACGGTAGATTGAGGAAATTAACCCCTCGTGAATGCTTAAGACTTATGGGATTTTGCGATAGCTTTAAGATAGTGGTTTCAGATACCTCAATGTATCAGCAAGCAGGAAATTCGATAGTTGTCGATGTTCTTATAGCAATAATGAATAAAATTTTAGAATCAGTGAATTTTGAAGATTAAACAAGGAGAGATTAATGGATAGTTTTAACATCGAGAGCATTCCT